>NZ_JBNBBE010000003.1:0-161915 GCF_050031795.1 Stenotrophomonas sp. SrG | reverse complement strand
TGCGCGAAGCATGCCGGGCAGGGGCCGTCATCCCTCGCGCAGGCTGCGCGCAGTGGGCGTTCTGCTGACTGCGGTGATGGGCCTGCTTCCGGCGGCGGAAGGTCGCACGGACCCGGGCGCCTGCGTGCAACGGCTGATCGAACGACTCGGCTGGCAGCTCCAGGACGCCGACATCGCCGCGCCGCGCGTGCATGGTGGCCCCGTCTGCGAACGGGCCGACCTACCCCAGGCGCAGGCTGCCGGCGATCTGCGCGTGCAGCTGCCGCGTGCCTGGACCGCCCCGCAGCGCGAGCGCTTCCTGCAGACGCTGCTGGACGATCCGGCGACCGTGTGCGCCTACGCCTTCGAGCTGGGCAAGGCCACCCGGCGTGCCGCCACGCGCCTGCAGGACAACCCTGGTTACCGTTTCTCCGCCCTGCAGCTGGGCTGGATCGGGTTCGGTCCAGCGGGCGCGCGGGCGCAGGGCTGGGAGGGCTTTCGCAGCTTCGGCCGCGGTTACCAGCCGCACGGATCCAACAGCGCGGCCGTGCAGGCGTTCTATGACGGCCGGGTGCGCAGTGAATGCGGGGTGGGCCGGCAGGTGGCGCAGCTGGCCACCCAGCGCGAGCTGTATGGCGATGCCGCCTTCGATGCCGGGTTCACCCCGGGCGAACTGTCGATCGGCACCTTCCTGACCCTCCATGACACCGACAGCATTCTGCTCGGCCATCACGCCGGCGAGTTCTTCGCCGATGGCAAGGCGGTGCGCACCTCGCAGCGCGGCCGCCAGGCGTTCGTGGGCGCCCCGGGCTTCATCGAACATGTGTTCGATCCGGTGTACCTGGACGACATCAACAACCAGGCCGAGAACTTCGTGATCGTCGACGTCGGCGCAGGCGCAGCCGAGGCGTTGCGCGAGCACGGCGGCTTCGCCCACTACGACCGCATCAACCGCCGCATCTGGGAGCTGGCCAGCCGCATGCCCGGCCCCGGGCTGCGCCGCTTCGAGCGCCTGCTGTTCGAGCGCGACCCCGCCCTGCGCGCGGCACTGCCGGCCGGCCAGCAGCCGCTGCTGGCTGAACTGGACGCGCTGTTGGACGATCCGTTCTATCGGGAGTTCGTGATTTATGTGCACCCACGCGGTATACGTCCGGTGGGCTATCACATCGCACGCCTGCTCGACCGCAATCCGCGCACGCCGTTCGCGTTCGAGCTGGGCCTGCACAACCTGCACACCACGCTGTACCACCGCTGGATCCAGTCGCAGCTCCAGCAGTGCGCGGCAGCGTCGACACATTCGCAAACCGAGCAAAGGTGAGACATGGAAATTGCAATGATTGGACTGGGGCGCATGGGCGCCAACATGGCCGAGCGGCTGCACCGCGGCGGCCACCGCGTGATCGGCGTGGACCCGGGTGAAGCGGCCCGGGCCAGTGCCGCCGCGCGCGGCTTCGACGTAAGTGCAACGGCGGCCGAGGCGCTGGCGAAGCTGTCGGTGCCGCGCGTGGTCTGGCTGATGGTGCCCGCCGGTGAGGTGGTCGACCAGACCCTGGCGTCGCTGTCGCCGCACCTGTCCGAAGGTGACGTAGTGATCGACGGCGGCAACTCGTACTACAAGGATTCGATGCGCCGCGCCACGCAGCTGCTGGAAGAAGACGTGACCTACCTCGACTGCGGCACCAGCGGCGGGGTGTGGGGCCTGCAGGAAGGCTACAGCCTGATGATCGGTGGCGATGCGGCGGCCGTCGAGCGCGTCGGGGCGATCTTCCGCACCCTGGCCCCGGCCGAGGATCGCGGCTGGGTCCACGCGGGGCCAAGCGGGGCCGGGCACTTCTGCAAGATGGTCCACAACGGCATCGAGTACGGAATGATGCAGGCCTATGCCGAAGGCTTCGCGCTGATGCAGCGCAAGACTGAATTCAACCTCGACCTGGGCCAGGTCGCGGCGGCCTGGCAGCACGGCAGCGTGGTGCGGTCCTGGCTGCTGGACCTGAGTGCCGACGCCTTGACCCGTAACCCGCAGCTGGACGGCATCGCGCCGTTCGTGCCCGATTCCGGCGAAGGCCGCTGGACGGTGGCTGAAGCGATCGACCTGGACGTCTCCGCCCCGGTGATCACCCTGTCGCTGCTGGAGCGGCTGCGCTCACGCGAAAAGAATTCCTTCAGCGACCGCATGCTCTCCGCACTGCGCAACCAGTTCGGCGGCCACGCGATGGTCAAGGAATAACCTTACCGAAGATCCACGCGCCGGCCGCTGCCGGCGCTTTCGCGGCCTGCTTCCAGCAGCCGCATCAGTTGCAATGCTTCTTCAGTACTGACTGGCGCTTCGCCCTCGCCGAGCATCGCATCGCGGAACGCGGCGTAGAACCGGCGATAGTCGCCGACGGCATTGTCCACGGTCTGCCGATGTACCTTTCCTTCGGCATCCACCTGCACCAGCAGCCCATGCTGCGGATCCAGGCCCCAGCCCGGCGCGCCGGGGGCGATGCCCTGGCGCAGCTGGTCTTCCTGCACATCCAGGCCTTCCTTGAGGTAGCTGCCAGCGCTGCCGTGCACGGCAAACCGTGGCGCCGACGCGGCCACCAGTGAACCGGCATGCACGATCGCGCGCATCGCGGGGTAGTGCAGCACCGCATGGAAATAATCATCACTGCGCGCGCCGTCGCGCTGCGCGGCGATGTCGGCACTGATCGCTTCGGGCCAGCCGAACAGCTGCAGCATCTGGTCCAGCAGGTGCGGGCCCAAATCCATCCACAATCCGCTGCCGGGGGCATCGCTCTCGCGCCAGCGATCGCGCACCTGCGGGCGGAAGCGGTCAATGTGCGAATGGCACTCGGCAACGCGGCCCAGCGTACCGGACGCCAGCACACTGCGCAGGCTGAGGAAGTCGGCATCGCAGCGTCGGTTCTGGAACACGCACACCACGCGCTCCGCATCGCGCGCGGCATCCACCACCGCCACCGCTTCGGCCGTGCTCAACGCGAAGGGTTTGTCGACCAGCACATGCTTGCCGGCGCGCAATGCCGCCAGCGCGAGCGGTGCGTGCTGTTCATTGGGCGTGGCAATCACCACCGCGTCCACCGCCGGATCGGCTAGCAGAGGCGCCACATCCGCGTGGATGTGCACATCGGTGAAGCTGCGCAGCAGCCGCTCGCGCTGCGAACTGACGATGCTGTGCAGTGCCAGGCCCGGCGTGTGCTGGATCAGCGGCGCATGGAAAACGCTTCCAGCCAGACCGTATCCGATCAATCCCACTTGTGCGATCGTCGCCATGTGCGTACCTGCCGTGTTGCCTTGGATAAGAATAGTTGCAAATGATGCAGTGCGGAAACCTGAACTGTTGGGATTGAACCTGACCGGTTCACGGCAACGTGATCTTGCAGCGACGTGCTGTCCACGCATCGCGGCCGACACTGGGCCCACTAACCAGGGAGACACCGCACATGACCAACACTACCCGTAATCTGCTTGCTGCTTCGCTCGCTTTCGGCATGCTGCTGGGCACCTCGGCGGCAATGGCCAAGGATCCGCCGAAGACCACCGACAAGGCTGCCATGACCCACGCGGACATGCATGATTCTGACGAGCCGGTCACCGACACCTGGATCACCACCAAGGTCAAGAGTGACCTGCTGGCGAGCAGCAAGGTTCCCGGCACGGAAGTAAAGGTGGAAACCGTGAACGGCGTGGTATCGCTGTCGGGCACCGTGGCGACCAAGGCCGAGCATGACAATGCCATTGCCAAGGCCAAGATGATCAAGGGCGTCAAGAGTGTGGACGCCAGTGCACTGAAGGTCTCCGCGGCCGCTGCCAAGCGCTGATCCGCGACAGCACCTGCACAGACACCGGGGCGCGCCGTCAGGCGCGCCCTTTTTCGTGGACGGCGCCGCTGTCCGGTCCCGTCCCGTATTCACGTTGGTGTGGAGTATATTCAGGACTTCGCCCCTGCGGGCGTCGTTCCGACACCGGAGTGGCGCAGGCGGGGAGGGGAGCATGCAAGCCAACGAGGGTCTATGGCACTGGTTTTCAGTGATGAACGCTGGGACCGCTGGCGGTTGCCGGCCCTCGGCCTGGCGGCTGTGGCCATCATCGTGGTCCCATGGCTGACCCTGCGCAGACTTTCCGCAGACAATCTCGACGCGATGCGCTGGGTCACCCATACCCAGGACGTCGGGGTTGCCGTGTACCAGCTGCAGGCCGACGTCCGCGACGTGGAATCGGCGGCGCTGACCCTGTCCAAGGGCATCGATGCGCCCGGGTTGCGCGAGCGGCTTGGGCAGGCCCGGCACATTCCGGCGCGGCTGGCGCGGCTGACCGAGCTGACCCGCGACAATCCCGAACAGCTGGTGCGCATCGGGCGCATCCAGTCACTGCTGGACCGGCGCATGGAACTGGCCGGCGAGCTGGCGCGCTCCAGCCCCGACGACGAACAGCGCCAGCTGGTGCAGGATCTGACCACCCGGTATCCGATCCGCGGCCTGATCGAGGAACTGCAGGACCGCGAGGAGGAACTGCTGGCCCAGCGTTCAGCCGTATTCGCCCAGCAGCAGCGGCAGGGCGAGCTGGTGTCGTGGACCGCGCTGGTCGTGCAGCTGCTGCTGCTCGGGCTGGTGCTGTGGCTGTTGCATCGGCAGATGCTGCACCGGGCCACCGCCGAGCGTGCCACGCGGCGCGCGTCGGCACGTGCGGCATCGGTACTGCATACCGTACGGGAGCCGATCGTGCTGCTTGACCGCGAACTGAAGGTGCAGCTGCACAACCCGGCGTTCTCCGAGTTGTATGGGCTGCACGATGACGCCACCACCGACGGCCGCGCCCTGGAAACGCTGGGTGATGGAGCGTGGAGTGATCCGGCGGTACGCCAGCGGCTGATGGACGTGCTGCTGCGTGGCCGTGAACTGTGGGACTTCGAACACCAGCAGCGCACCGACGACGACCAGGTGCGCACCCTGCTGATCAACGCCCGCCGCATGCCGTTGCCGGACCGCGACGACGAAGTGGTGCTGATGACGATCAGCGACGTCACCGTGCAGCGTGCCGTGCAGCAGCGCGTGGAAGAACTGAACCGCCAGCTGGAGGGCAAGGTCGAGCAGGTGTCGGAGGTCAACCGTGAACTGGAGGCCTTCAGCTACTCGGTGTCGCATGACCTGCGCGCGCCACTGCGTCACGTGGCCGGCTTCTCGGACAAGCTGGCGCGCCACCTGGGCGAAAGCGCGGACGAGAAATCGCGTCATTACCTGGACGTCATCTCGGGCTCGGCGCGGCGCATGGCGACACTGATCGACGATCTGCTGGTGTACTCGCGGCTCGGCCGGGCGGCGATGCGCCTGCAGGCGGTGGACATGCAGTCGCTGGTCGCCGACACCCGCGCGCTGCTGGATGCCAACGTGAAAAGCGAAGCCGAACACGGCGGCGCGGCGCGGCGCATCGAATGGAAGATCGCACCGCTTCCGATCCTCGTCTGCGACGACAACATGATGCGGCAGCTCTGGCTGAACCTGCTGGGCAATGCGGTGAAGTACTCGGCCAACGCCCATCCTGCGCGGATTGCGGTGGAGTACGCGCGCCAGCCCGACGGCAGCCACCTGTTCAGTGTGCGCGACAACGGTGCCGGCTTCGACATGGCCTACGCCGACAAACTGTTCGGCGTGTTCCAGCGCCTGCACAAGGCCAGCGAGTACCCCGGCACCGGCATCGGCCTGGCCAGCGTGCGCCGCGTACTCACCCGCCATGGTGGCCGGATATGGGCCGAAGCGGCGCTGGACCAGGGCGCCACCTTCCATTTCCTGCTGCCTTCCTCTCTCGACGCACTCAACAAGGGCCCTGCCGCATGACCGCTCTCCGCACCATCCTGCTTGCCGAGGACAGCCCCGCCGACGCCGAAATGGCCATCGATGCGCTGAAGGAAGCGCGCTTGGCCAACCCGATCGTGCACGTCGAAGACGGCGTGGAAGCGATGGATTACCTGCTGCGCCGCGGCGCCTTCGCGCATCGCGAGGAAGGCCTGCCCGCGGTGCTGCTGCTGGATATCAAGATGCCGCGCATGGACGGGCTGGAAGTGTTGCGCCAGATCCGCAATGCCGAGGAGCTCAAGCGCCTGCCGGTGGTGATCCTGTCGTCCTCGCGCGAAGAGAGCGACCTGGCCCGCAGCTGGGACCTGGGCGTCAATGCCTATGTGGTCAAGCCGGTGGACGTGGACCAGTTTTTCGGTGCGGTGCAGACGCTCGGCAAGTTCTGGGCGCTCATCAACCAGGCCCCGGAGGTCGAGTAACCCATGCCGCTGACCGGGCCACCGCTGGGACACCTGCGCATCCTGCTGGTCGAGGACTCGCCCGAAGATGCCGAGCTGATGTGCGGGCAGATGCTCGACGCCGGGCTGGAGGCCAGCTTCGAGCGGGTCGAGACCGCTGCCGAACTGCGCGATGCGTTGCTGCGGTTCGCGCCGGACATCGTGCTGTCCGACCTGGCCATGCCCGGTTTTTCGGGCAACCAGGCGCTGGAGATCGTGCGCGGCTGGCACCCGGACGTGCCCTTCATCTTCGTGTCGGGCACGATCGGCGAAGAGAATGCCGTGGCCGCGCTGCACCAGGGCGCCAACGACTACATCATCAAGCACCAGCCGGCGCGGCTGCCGTCGGCGGTGGCGCGTGCCGTGCGCGAGGCGCGCGGCACCATCGACCGCCAGCGGGTGGAAGCCGAGCTGATGCGCGCGCAGCGACTGGAAAGCCTGTCGCTGCTGGCCGCCGGTCTCAGCCACGACCTGCGCAACATCCTGCAGCCGCTGCTGATCATGCCCGAGCTGCTCAAGGCCCGCACCGATGATCCGCAGCTGCACCACCTGGCCGACGTGATCGCCGAATGTGGGCGGCGCGGGCATGAAATGGCCGAATCCATGCTGTCGTTCGTGCGCGGCTCGCGCACCCCGAGCGAGCGCATCCAGATCGCCCACCTGTTCGAGGCGATGGAACTGCTGCTGCGCAGTACCTTGCCGGCGCAGGTGAGCCTGCATCTGGACGTGGACGACCCGGCCCTGGCGGTGGATGCCAACTACACCGAGTTGCAGCAGGTGCTGTTGAACCTGGCGCTCAACGCGATCCAGGCCATGCCCAATGGCGGGCGCTTGTCCCTGCGCGCGGCGGCCGCCCCGGATGCGCATGGCCAGGACTGGCTGCACATCTCGGTGACCGACGAGGGCGTGGGCATGAGCGCCGAGGTGCTGGCGCACCTGTTCAACCCGTTCTTCACCACCAAGGTCAACGGCACGGGGCTGGGCCTGATCTCCTGCAAGCGCATCATCGAAGGCGCCCAGGGCAGCATCCGGGTGGAAAGCACGCCGGGCGTGGGCAGCCGGTTCGAACTGCGGCTGCCGATGCGCCAGGCGCCTGTCGATGCGGCCCCACAGGCACAGCCGGTAGCGGCGGGTGCGGGGCAGTCGATCCTGGTGGTCGATGGCGAAGCCACCCGGCTGTCGCTGCTGGGCAATGCCTTGTCCAGCCAGGGGTATCACCTGCAGCTGGCCTCCGATGGCGGTGCTGCGCTGCGCTGGATGCAGCAGGAGGCGATGCCGGCGCTGGTGATCGCCGATGCAGGGGCAAAGCTGCTTTCAGCCAGCCACCTGCTCGATGAGATGGCCACCTTGGGCTACCGCGGCCCGGCGCTGGTGCTGGAAGACGCCGAGGTTCCGGTGCCGCTGGACGCGTTCCCCGAGGGCGTGGAGGTGCACGTGCTGCGCAAACCGCTGGAAATGCAGCAGGTATTCCGCTCGGTGGCCGAGGCGCTGGCGCCCACACGGTAGGTCACGACCGTTGGTCGTGACGCTGGGGAATACCGACCAACGGTCGGTATCTACGCATCTTCCCACGGGAAACTGGGCAGGCTGGCCACGGCGTGTTCCAGCCGCCGCGACCAGTTGCCATGGATCTCCGCGTACAGCGGGCTGTCGCCGGCCAGGCGCATGCGGTGGCTGATGCGCAGGTCGCCAGCGCGCAGCAGTACCAGGTCGACCGGCAGGCCCACGGAA
Source organism: Stenotrophomonas sp. SrG (assembly GCF_050031795.1). NCBI lineage: Bacteria > Pseudomonadati > Pseudomonadota > Gammaproteobacteria > Lysobacterales > Lysobacteraceae > Stenotrophomonas > Stenotrophomonas sp. SrG. The sequence goes on along the minus strand of NZ_JBNBBE010000003.1, from coordinate 153,916 downwards.
AGGTTGGAACGGATGGTCGAATCCAGCGACACGATTGCCGTGCGCGCGGCATCGTCCAGCCGGGTCTGCGGGCGGATGATGCGGTCCAGGATCGGCTTGCCGTACTTGGATTCGCCGATCTGCAGGAACGGCGTTTCCGGCGAGGCGGCAATCGCGTTGCCCAGCGGGTAGATCATGTACATCCCGGGGTGTTCACCGCCGACCTGGCCGCCCAGGATCAGGGTCGCCTGGGTGTTGACCCCGTCATGGCCGTGTTCGGGATTGCTGCATTTGACCTGGCTGTCCACCAGCACCCGGCCCACGTACTCGGCAACCTCGAACAGGTGCCGGTAGGCGCGCAGGTTTTCCGGCCGCTGTTCCTCCACGTCGCGGTGCAGCCGCGAGATCAGCAGCTGGGTGGTGGCCAGGTTGCCGGCGGCCATGATGACGAAGACCGCTTCGCCCGGAAACTCGAATTCGTGCAGCTTGCGGTGCACGCGTACGTCGTCCAGCGACGCGTTGGTACGGGTATCGGCGGCGAAGACAAGGCCCTCGTCCACCGCAATGCCGACGCAATAGGTCATGTCGGTGTCCTATGATGTGCACCCCGATTCTATGCGGAGCCCCTGTTGGCCCCGTGTGGATTCGCCCCACGTACGCTGAATACCATGACCACTGTGCTCCTGAGCCTGGGCAGCAACCTGCAACCGCAGCAGCATCTTCACGCTGCGGTGGCCGCGCTGCGCGGGCGTTTCGGCGATATCCGGGTGTCCCCGGCCTACCGCACCGCCGCCGTGGGCTTCGATGGCCCGGCCTTCCTCAACAACGCGGTGGCGATCGAGACCGATGAGCCATTGGAGGACCTCGACCGATGGCTGCATGCCGTGGAAGACGCCCATGGGCGTGACCGCAGCGGGCCGCGTTTCAGCGACCGTACGCTGGACATCGACGTGGTGTTCTACGGGGACCTGATCGTGGAAGGCCCGGGGCACCTCCGGATTCCGCGGCCGGAGCTGAAGCACGCGTTCGTGCTCAAGCCGCTGGCCGATATCGCGCCGGACTTCATCGACCCGGTCAGCGGCCTGGACCTGGCCACGTTGTGGCGGGCGCATCGGCAGTTCGGCGACGCGTTCGAGGTGGTCGAGCTGTGACGACCAACGGTCGTCACCTACCCGCGGTGGCCGTGGGTCGATACGATCCCGCGGTGGTCGTGGGTCGATACGATCCCGCGGTGGCCGTGGGTCGATACGATCCCGCAGTGGCCGTGGGTCGATACGATCCCGTGGTGGCCGTGCGTCGATACGATCCCGTGGTGGCCGTGGGTCGATACGATCCCGCGGTGGCCGTGGGTCGATACGATCCCGCAGTGGCCGTGGGTCGATACGATCCCGCGGTGGCCGTGGGTCGATACGATCCCGCAGTGGCCGTTGGTAGGTATCGACCGTTGGTCGATACGATCCCGGCGGTCAGGTCAGCTGCCGCCCGCCGTCCACCCGCAACGTGTGCCCGGTTACGAACGGGGCGTCGTTGACCAGCCAGTAGACGGCCTCGGCGATCTCCTCCACCGTGCCGGTGCGGCCCAGCGGGGTGCGTGCCAGCAACGCCTGCTGGGCGAAATCGTCCTTGCCCTGTTCGGGCCACAGGATCGCGCCCGGCGCCACGGCGTTGACCCGGACTTTCGGCGCCAGTTCCAGCGCCAGCGAACGGGTGATCATTTCCAGCGCGGCCTTGGCGGCGGCGTAGACCGGGTGGTCACGCATCGGCTGGGTGCCGTGCAGGTCGGTGAGGTTGACGATGCAGCCCTGGTGGCGGCGCAGCTGCGGCGCGGCGGCCTGGGCCAGCAGCAGCGGCGCGCGGGCGTTCACCGCGAACAGGTCGTCCCACTGGTCGGCGGTGATCTGGCCGAGCAGGGTGGGGTAGAAATTGGAAGCGTTGTTGACCAGCGCATCCAGCCGCCCGAACTGGGCCACGGTCTGTTCGACCAGGTCGGGCAGGGCATCGGCGTCGCGCAGGTCGGCCTGCAGGGCCAGCACACTGCCCGGGCGCAGCATGTCCAGGTCGAAGGCCATCTGCTGCAGCTCGGCGGTGGAGGTGTGTGCGTGCAGCACCACCGACCAGCCACAGGAATGGAACTGGCGCGCGATGGCGGCGCCGATCCGGCGCGCGCTGCCGGTGATCAGCACGACGGGTGTGGTGGCGGTCATCGGGGCTCCTTCCTGCTCGGCTATGCTGTGCATTGTCACCGCAATCGCCCGCACCATGCATACCTCCCTGCCCACGCCCGACGCCGACGCCCTGGCCCACAGCGACGAACTGGCCGCTGCCCTGCGCGCGGAAATCCTCGCCAATGGCGGTGCCATGCCATTTGCCCGGTTCATGGAACTGAGCCTGTATGCACCTGGCTGGGGCTATTACAGCGCCGGTGCCAGCAAGTTCGGTGCGGCGGGGGACTTCACCACTTCTCCGGAACTGGGCCCGCTGTTCACCGCCACCGTGGCCAACGCAGTGGCCCCGGTCATGCAGCAGCTGGGGCCGCAGGCGCGCTTCCTGGAACTGGGCGGCGGCAGTGGTGCGTTCGCCGAGATCCTGCTCAAGCGCATGCTGGAACTGGATGCGCTGCCGGAGCGCTATGCGATCCTGGAACCCAGCGCGGACCTGCGCGAGCGCCAGCGCGAGCGCCTGGAGAAGGCGCTGGTGCCGCCGCTGTTCGCCCTGGTGGAATGGCTGGACGGCCCGTTCGACGACGACTGGGACGGCATGGTGTTCGCCAACGAAGTCATCGATGCGCTGCCGACCCCGCGCTTCCTGGCGCGCGACGGCATGGTCTACGAAGAAACCGTGGAACTGGATGCCGACGGGCGCTTCATGCGCGGCGCGCAGCCGGCCGATGCCATGCTCACCTCGGCCGTGCGCCATCTGGAACGCTACCGTGAGAAGCCCTTCGCCGATGGCTACCGTTCCGAACTGCTGCCGCACCTGCCGTACTGGATCCAGGCGGTCGCTGGCGGGCTGAAGCGCGGCGCGATGCTGTTCGTGGATTACGGCTATCCGCGCAACGAGTACTACCGCGATGACCGCGATGACGGCACCGTGCGCGCCTTCTACCGTCACCATGTGCACAACGACGTGTTCCTCTGGCCGGGCCTGCAGGACCTGACCGCGTCGGTGGATTTCACCGCGCTGGCCGAAGCCGGCACCCATGCCGGCTTCGAGCTGGCCGGCTACTGCACCCAGTCCAGTTTCCTGCTCGGCAACGGCCTGGATGGGTTGCTGGCATTGGCCGAGGAACGTGCCGACGAGATCGGCAAGCTGCGCCTGCGTGACCAGGTCAAGAAACTCACCCTGCCCAGCGAGATGGGCGAGCGCTTCCAGGTGATGGGCTTCCAGCGCGACGTGGACTTCGATCCGGCGTTCCTGCTTGGCGACCTGACCTGGCGGCTCTGAAATGAGTGCGACCGGAATGTTGAAGCCGCTGCGCTTCCCGCGCGTGTGGCTGGGGCTGTGGTGGTTGGCGATCGCGGTCACGATCGTGGTCTGCCTGATCCCGCCACCGCCGCTGGCATTGCCGCAGAACAGCGACAAGGTCGAGCACTTCCTTGCGTACTTCCTGCTGGCCTCGGCGGCGGTGCAGATCTACCGCACGCGCGCGGCACTGCTGTGGGCCGGCGCCGGGCTGGTGCTGCTGGGCGTGGGCATTGAATTCCTGCAGGGCGCACTGACCACCGACCGCATGGCCGACCCGATGGATGCGCTGGCCAACAGCGTCGGCGTGGTGGTCGGCATGGCAACGGTATTCACGCCGCTGCGCGATCTGCTGCTGCGCCTGCGCGGGTGAGCGGGGTGACGACCAACGGTCGTCACCTACCGGTCTATCGGAGTTCCGCCAACCTGCTTCGAGCGGTAGGTGCCGACCGTTGGTCGGCACGCTCCTAGCGCGGTACCAGCTCGAGCGTGTCCAGCACCCACATCGTGGGGCGGGTGTCGCCGGTGAAGCGCACGCACAGGTCCTGGCGGCCCTTCAGTGAACGCGGCAGCGATGCTTCCAGCGTGATGAACCCATCGGCGCCCGGTGCCGCTGGCAGCGGCACGCTGGCCAGCGGCTTGCCATCGCACTGCGCATTGAGGACGTCCATCTCGCCGTGTGCGCTGCGTGCCTTCACGAAGCGCCGCTGCGGTTCGTCGTGGGCCAGCTGGAAGTAGTACGGAATCTGTCCGGCACGCACCCGCAGCTTGGCGATGCCGTCCATGTTCGCGCCTTGCCACAGCCAGCACGGGTTGAAGATGTTGACGTTGAAGATCGCGCGTTCGCCGTCGGCCGGGCCGTCGTCTTCCAGCCGCAGCAGCAGCTTGCCTTCGCCCGGGCACATTGCCAGGTGTTCGTCGGTGCGGCTCAGCAGCGACTGCGCGGTGACGTCGAAGCGGCTGGCCGCCTTGGCCAGCGCCTGCCCGTCGAAGAACGTGGCGGCCTGGACCCCCACCGGCAGCGGCTGGGTCAGCGGCGCGGTGTAGCGCGGCGACGCCGCGGTCACCGGGCTACCGTCCACGCTGTAGCGGATCTCGTAGTTGAGCGGGTTGCGCAGTGCCAACGTCGCGGTGCCCGCCTTGCGGTCGTCGCTCACATCCGCTTCCACTTCGAACGGGGTCTGTGCATACGCGATGCCCATCGCCTGCCAGCGCTGCAGCTGCGACGGCAGGCGCGCCAGGAAGTCGGCGAAGTCGCGGCGCTCACGCGGCGACCAGCCGGTTTCGGCGACTGCGGCCAGGCGCGGGAACACGTTGTGGTGCAGGCGCGCGACACTGCGGGTGTGCTCGGTGAACATGTTGGCCTGCAGGCCCAGGATGTGCTGCTGCTTGTCGCGGGCCAGGCTGTCGGGCACCGGCTCGAAGCCATACACGCGGCCCAGCGGGGTGGTCAGCGGCCGACCCGGCGGCTCGTTCTCCGAGTTGGTCTGCAGGTAATCCATGTACATGTCGGTGACCGGCGACATCACCACGTCGTGGCCTTCGCTGGCGGCCTTGAGGCCACCTTCGGTACCGCGCCAGGACATCACCGTGGCTTCCGGCGGCAGCCCGCCTTCGAGGATCTCGTCCCAGCCGATCAGGCGGCGATCGTGCTGTTCGAGGAACTTCTCCAGCCGCTTGATCAGGTGCGCCTGCATCTCGTTTTCGGTGCCGGCGCCCACTTCGCGCATGCGTTCCTGCACGCGCGCGGAGGCTTCCCACTGGTCCTTGACCGCCTCGTCGCCGCCGACATGGACGTACTTGGCGGGGAACAGCTGGATGACTTCCTCCAGCACGTTCTCCAGGAACTCGAAGGTGCTTTCTTCGGTGTTGAACAGGTTCGGGAACACGCCCCATTCGCTGAGTGGCTGCAACGGCGTATCGATCGTGCCCAGCTCGGGGTACGCAGCGATGGCGGCGGTGGCGTGGCCGGGCACGTCGATCTCCGGGATCACCTGGATATGCCGCGCGGCGGCGTAGGCGATCACTTCACGGATCTGGTCCTGGGTATAGAAGCCGCAATACGGGCGCGGCGCATCGGTGGCCGGGTCGCGCCCGCCATCGCCGGCCGGAATACGGCAGCTGCCCACGCCGGTGAGCTTCGGGTAGCGCTTGATTTCCATGCGCCAGCCCTGGTCATCGGTGAGATGCCAATGGAAGGTATTGAGCTTCTGTTCGGCCATCGCGTCGAGCACGCGCTTGATCTCGTCCAGGCTCTGGAAGTGGCGCGCCGAATCGAGCATCAGCCCGCGCCAGCTGAAACGCGGCGCATCGTCGATCTTCAGTGCCGGCACGACACCATCGCTGCCGCCCGTGAGCAGCTGCGACAGGGTGGCCGCGCCATAGAACAGGCCCGCTTCGGTGGCGGCCTGCACGGTCACGCCGCGCGCATCGCTGCGCAGCTGGTAACCCTCCGCACCGGTCTTCAGGGTGGCGTCGAGCACGAAGCGGATACCGTCATTGCCGCGTGCGGTGGCCACGACCAGTGCCGGACCACCGCTGTGCTGCAGCTGGGTCGCGAACAGGCTGGCCACGCGCTGGGCGGCCGCGCCCTGCGCGCGCAGCGCGGTCGTGGAGGTGACGGTGTAGCCCGCGCCTTCGAGGCGTTGCAGCTGGGCGGGGGCGGGAATCAGTGGCAACGAGCCGGGCAGGGCGCGCGGGCCATCGGGGGCCTGGGCATCGGTGGCATGTGCCAGCGGGGCCAGCGAGAGCGCCAGGGCCAGCGGCAGCAGCGACAGCGAGGTACGACGGGTGCGGGTGTGCATCGGGTCATTCCTTTGGTGCGGGTTAAAAAAAACGGGCCCGGTTCCGGGCCCGTTTTCAGTGGGCCGGAACGGCCCACCGGGTAGCGCCGGCCGTTGGCCGGCACACCAATGCCACATTAGTACTTGAAGCGGAAGTTCAGGTAGTACTGGCGACCGTTGGAGTAGAACGAGGTCGGAATGGACGCGCTCTGGTAGTACTTGTAGGTCGGGTTGTTGAGGTTCAGGCCATCCAGGGTGATGCTCATCCACTTGGTGGGTGCGTAGCTCAGCGAGGCCGACAGCGTGCCGAAATCATCCTGGTAGTACGGGTTGGCACCGGACAGGCTGATCAGGAACGAGGAACGGCGGGTATAGCTGACGCGTGCACCGAAGGTTTCATTCTCGAAGAAGGCGCCCACGTTGTAGGTGTTCTTCGAGGTGCCCAGCAGGTTGTGGCTGCCGTCGGCCCAGGTGTGCGCCGAGCTGCCGTTGGCGTAGGTGTAGTTGGCGTTGATGCCGAAGTTCTCGCCGATCGGCTGTTCGTAGGCCACTTCCACGCCGGTGACCTTGCCGTCGGCATTGATCGGGGTGGAGACCGCGTAGGTTTCAAGCTGGTTGGTCAGTTCGCTGAAGAGCTGGCGGTTGACCACGTCGAAGGCGACGTAGTCCTTCAGGTCGATGTGGTACGCACCAACCGACAGCAGGCCGCGCGGCATGAAGTACCACTCCAGGTTGGCGTCCAGGTTGCTGCCGATGGTCGGCTTCAGTTCCGGGTTGCCGCCACCGCCGGTCTTGTTCAGGTCCGAACCCCATGCAGACGCACCCAGCGCGGAGTAGTCCGGCAGGGTCTGGGTCTGCGACGCGGCCACGCGCAGCACCAGGTTGTCGTCCAGGTCGAACTTGATGTTGGCGCTCGGCAGCACGCGGCTGTGCTTGTTCTGGAACGCCTGGCGCTGCCACATGCCGAACAGGCTGCTCACGTCGGCACGGGCCGCATCGCTGACTGCCAGGTAGGTGTCGATGTCCTGCTTGATGTCCACGTAACGCAGGCCGACGTTACCGCTCCACCAGTCACCGGTGAAGTTGGCCTGCACGTAGCCGGCGAAGTTCTTTTCCTTCACCTTCCACTCGGCGCCGTAGTTGTGGCGGCCGGTCGGGCCATCGTTGTTGGACAGCCAGGTGGAGTTGTTGAGGATGGCGGTCTTCAGCGCGTCGGGGGTGTAGTACCAGATGTCGCGCGGGAAGGTGCCACCGATGCCGCTGGCGAAGTTGCTCGGGTACTGGCCGGTGGCGCTGCCCTGCAGGGCCGACCAGATGTCGCCCGGGCTGGCGCCTTCCGGCGACAGCGCTTCACGCTCGTGGTCGGCGAAGCGCAGGCCGAAGTCGATCGAGCTCAGTGCACCGCCATCGCCGAAGTACTGGTTGAAGTCCAGCGACGCCCAGTCTTCCTTGTCTTCCGCCTTGACCTGCTGGTTGCCCCAGGTGCCGAAGCTGCTGACACCGCCCGGGCTGGTATCGCCGCCCACGTTCCAATCCACCGGCGAACCTGCGCCATGGGTGGCCCAGCTGGCGCCGCCGCCCTGGCCCAGGGTCACTTCGGCAATGAACTGGCGCGGCGTCTCGCCGGTGCCCTTGGTGGTGCCGGCCTGGAACTTGGCGCCCAGGTTGTCGTTGATCTGCCAGTCGGCATCGAAGGTGACGTAGCTGGTCTTGGCCGTCGCCTCACGGTAGATCATGTCGTACACGGCGTAGTTGGTGCCCGGCACGCCCGCGTAGGTGGCATTGGTGAGTACGCCGTCCTTGATGGTGTAGCCCGGGTTCGGCGCCTGCGACGCGGCGAAGTTGCCGCCCCACATCATGTAGTTGCGGTTGTAGTTGTTCGCCTCAAGTTCGGAGGTGAAGCCGCTCAGGCCGAGGGTCAGGTCGTCGATCGGCTTCCACTGCAGGGTGACCAGGCCGCCTTTGCGCTCACGGGTCTGCTCGAACAGGGTCGAACCCAGCAGGCCCGGCACGTTCACGCCGATCAGGTCCGGGTTGGTCGCCGCCACCGGGTCGGTGGCCTTGATCTTGAAGAAGCCGCCCGGGATTTCCTGCGCTTCGCGGCGCAGCTCGCGCTTCTGGTAGAAGCCCTGCACCATCACGCCGAAGGTGCTGTCGGCGTTCTTGTAGTTGAACAGACCCGAGAACTGCGGGTCGTTGGAATCGGCCTGGTCCGAACGCACCACGCCCAGCGAGGCTTCGGCACTGAGCTGCTTGGAGAACTGCAGCGGCTTGCGGGTGATGATGTTGACGGTACCGGTGGTGCCGCCGTCCTGCAGCTTGGCCTGCGAGGACTTGTTCACTTCCACCGAGCTGACCAGTTCCGACGGCAGCAGCGAGTAGCTCACGCTGCGGCCGACGTTGTTGCCCTGGCTGAGCACGAACCAGTCGGCCGAGCCGACGCTGTGGCCATCGATCAGGGTCTGGGTGAGGCTGGGGCTGGTGCCGCGCAGGCTGACGCGGTCGGCTTCGTCGAAGCCGCCTTCGTCGGCGCTGGCCGAGCTGATGTTCACGCCGGGCAGGCGCTGCAGGGTGTCGGCCACGTTGTGCGCCGGCAGCTTGCCGACGTCTTCGGCGGTGACCACTTCCAGGCGCGCATTGGCATCACGCTTGGTGTCGAGGGATTTCTCCATCGAACCGCGGATACCGGTGACGACCACGGTGTCCAGGTCGGTGGCGGTGGGCTGTGCATCCTGCGCCTGGGCGCCGAAGGCGATACAGCTGAAAATGGCTGCCGAAAGCAGGCTCTTGCGGTGGTTCATGATGTCTCTCCTCATCAATCGTTGGTGCGCCAGCGACGGCGTGCGGTTTGCGATGCGTGCGATCAAGCGTCCGTGCGGCCGAGGTACCAGCTGGCGGCGCCGATGACGCCCAGCTGCCCGTGCTCGACCACCTTCACGGGTATGCGTTCCAGCGCCTCGCGCATCGGACCCTTGTTGAGGTACCGGGACACGAAGGTGCTGTTCAACAGGTATTCGCGGATCTGCGGCAGGATGCCGCCAGCCAGGTACACGCCACCGTGGGCGCCGTACTGCAGCGCCATGTCACCGATGGTGCTGCCGAGCAGGCCGCAGAACACGTCCAGGCTCTGGCGGGCCAGTGCGTCCTGGTTGCCCACGGCCGCGGCGGTGATCGCATCGGGCGTGGCCAGCACGGCCGGCTGGCCTTCGATCGCGCACAGGGCGCGGTAGAGGTTCATCAGGCCCGGGCCGGACAGCGCATGTTCGACCGAGACGTGGGCGAGGTCGCGCTGCATCTGCCGCACGATCGCCATTTCCAGCTCGGTGCTCACCGCCAGCGTCGGCTGGCCGGCTTCGGTGGCCAGCACCACCGCGCCATGCGCGGTCGGGATCCACAGCGCCGCACCCAGCCCGGTGCCCGGGCCAACCACCAGGGTCGGGCCGCGCGGGGCGGTGGCCGGGCCGGTCAGCTGCAGCACGCCGCTGGCATCGACCTGCGCGGCGGCGTAGGCCACGGCTTCGAAGTCATTGACGATGTACACCGTTTCCAGGCCGAGGTCGGCCTCGATCTGGCGCGCCGACAGCGGCCACGGCACGTTGGCGGTGATCACCGTGCCGTCTTCGCGGGCATACCCGGCGGTGGCCACCACGCAGTGCGCGGGGCGCTCGCCGTCGGCGATGAAGGCCTGCAGGATCGCGCTCAGGCCGGCGTAGTCGGCGTTGCGGAACTTGCGGTACTCAAGCAGCTGGACCGGATGGGCCGGGTCCGGGCTGGCCTGTACACGGGCCACGCGGACATGCGTGCCGCCCACGTCGGCCGCCAGGAACGGCGGCATCGAGAGGGGGGCGTTGGCCGATACGGCGTGGGCGGCTGCGGTCACACGGGCTCCCTTGGGATACGTACGGCCAGGTCTGGACCCCGGCGATTGAGCGGAGTCTGTAATCGTTCTGACAACGATGTCAACGACAACCTTACACTTTCGATGCTGCGGCGCAGCGACCTGCGTCACAAGAAAACGTTTTCAGTCCACTCCCGTCAAGATTTCGTAAAGCCGTTGCAATCAGGGGCTGTGTGAAGGCGCAGCGGGGCGTTGCGGGGTTTCTGTGCAGCTGCAGCATGCGGTTTTCCGCGATCTGCGCAGAAACCAATTGTTGACAAAGCCGGGTGGCCCATCGAATAAATGTGACAACGTTGTTCCCAGCCACTCTTCCGACGCCGCCCGCGTGCCGTCGATGCAGGAGCCCTCCAGATGTCTGCCGTGCCTGCTGCTACCGCGCGTTCGAGCGTGGCCACTTCGATCCTCATCATCGGGGTGCTGTTCTTCCTGATCGGCTTCTTCACCTGGCTCAATGGCCCGCTGATCACCTTCGTCAAACTGGCCTTTGAACTGGACGAGGTCGGCGCCTTCCTGGTGCTGATGGTGTTCTACCTGTCCTACTTCTTCCTGGCGCTGCCGGCCTCGTGGATCCTCAAGCGCACCGGCATGAAGAAGGGCCTGAGCCTGAGCCTGCTGGTGATGGCCGCCGGTGCGGTGGTGTTCGCGCACTTCGCGCAGCAGCGCTGGTATCCCGGTGCGCTCGGCGGCCTGTTCATCATCGGCAGCGGCCTGGCCCTGCTGCAGACGGCGGTGAACCCGTACATCAGCATCCTGGGCCCGATCGAAACCGCCGCGCGCCGCATCGCGCTGATGGGCATCTGCAACAAGATCGCCGGCATGATCGCCCCGTTCCTGATCGGCACCCTGGTGCTGCACGGCATCGGCGACCTGTCCGAACAGGTCGCCAGCGCCGACCCGGTGACCCGCAACGCGCTGCTGGATACCTTCGCGGCCAAGATCCAGATGCCGTACATGGCCATGGCCGGCCTGCTGGTGGTGCTGGCGGTGGGCGTGCTGTTCTCGCCGCTGCCGGAAATCAAGACCGCCGAAGCCAACGCCACCCCGGCGCGCGCGCCCGGCCTGGCCGAACGCAGCAGCATCTTCCAGTTCCCGCACCTGTGGCTGGGCGTGCTGTGCCTGTTCGTGTACGTGGGCGTGGAAGTGATGGCCGGTGATGCCATCGGCACCTACGGGCACGGGTTCGGCCTGCCGCTGGACCAGACCAAGCTGTTCACCTCCATCACCCTGTTCGCCATGCTGGTGGGCTACCTGGCCGGCCTGGCGCTGATTCCGCACCTGGTCTCGCAGCAGCGTTACCTGAGCATCTCGGCCAGCCTGGGCGTGCTGTTCTGCATCGGTGCGCTGTTCACCCATGGCTATGTGTCGGTCGGCTTCGTGGCCGCGCTGGGCTTTGCCAACGCCATGATGTGGCCGGCGATCTTCCCGCTGGCGATCCGGGGCCTGGGCCGCTTCACCGAAACCGGCTCGGCGCTGCTGGTGATGGCCATCGCCGGTGGCGCGATCATCCCGCAGGCGTTCGCCGTGCTGAAGCAGCATTTCGACTTCCAGTGGGTGTTCGCGGGCCTGATGGTCCCGTGCTACCTCTACATCCTGTTCTACTCCCTGCGCGGCCACCGGGTCGGGCTGCCCCGCGACGGGCAGTGATCGGCGATCATGGACGCCCAACCGGTGAGCCAGGAAAAGAGCATGCGTAGAGCGACCATCAAGGATGTCGCCGAACGGGCCAAGGTGTCGTTGAAGACCGTTTCGCGGGTCATCAACAACGAACCGTCGGTCATGCAGGCCACGCGCGCGCGCGTGCTGCGCGCCATCGCCGAACTCGATTACGAGCCCGATCCCGCCGCACGCAACCTGCGCACCGGCACCACGCTGGTGATCGGGCTGGTCTATGACAACCCCAACCCGTACCACATCATTGGTGTGCAGAACGGCGTGCTGGCCGCGTGCCGCGAGACCGGCTTCGGGCTGCAGATCCACCCGTGCGATTCCAGTTCGCCGATGCTGGCCGAAGAGCTCGCCGACTGGGTGCAGCGTTCGCGCCTGGCCGGGCTGGTGCTGACCGCGCCGATGTCCGAACGCCGCGACCTGGTCGCCGCGCTGACCGCGCGCGGCATCAAGCTGGTCCGCATCATCGCCGCCACCGCCGATCCGCAGGATGGCGCGTGCGTGTTCGTGGACGACCGCGAGGCCGCCTACGAAATCACCGAACACCTCATCCAGCTCGGCCACCAGCGCATTGGGTTCCTCTGGGGTGGCTCCTCGCACCGCTCCAGCGGCGAACGCCATGCCGGTTACGAAGCCGCGCTGCGCGACTACGGCATGACCGTGGACAAGCACCTGGTGGTGCAGGGCGACTACACCTTCGACGACGGTTTCCGTGGCGCGCGCCGGCTGCTGGCGCTGCGCGAGCCGCCCACCGCGATCTTCGGTTCCAACGATGAAATCGCCGCCGGCGTGCTCGCCGCAGCCAAGTCGGCCGGCATGAACGTGCCCTACGACCTGTCCATTGCCGGCTTCGAGGACAGCCCGTTCTCGCGCCAGTCGTGGCCGCCGCTGACCACCGCAAAGCAGGCCACCGAAGACATCGCGCGGCATGCCGCGCGCCTGCTGATCGCGCAGCTGCGCAGCGATGCGTATGACGATGCGCCGCTGCAGCTGCAGAACCAGGGCTTCGTACCGCAGCTGGTCGTGCGCGGTTCGACCGCGCCGATGCGGCCGGTCGGCACGCGGCCCCCCACCCCTGAAACCACCTGAGTCCCGCATGTCCCTGCCAGCCCCGCACGACACCCTGATGTTCCGCGAAGCCGCCGAAGCGGCCGACGTGATCGCCGCGCAGTTCGCGCGCAACGAAGCGACGGTGCAGACGCTGGCCGCGACCCTGCGCGCGGCGCCGCCGCCGTTCGTGGTGACCTGCGCGCGCGGCAGTTCCGACCACGCCGCCACGTACGCCAAGTACCTGTTGGAAACCAAGTTGGGCCTGGTGACGGCCTCGGCCTCGCCGTCGGTGGGCTCGGTGTACGAATCCCCGCTGCAGCTGCGCGGCGCGCTGTACATCGTCATTTCGCAGTCGGGCAAGAGCCCGGACCTGCTGCGCAACGCCGAGGCCGCGCGCGCGGCCGGTGCGCGCGTGGTGGCACTGGTCAACGTGGAAGATTCGCCGCTGGCGCAGCTGGCCGAAACCGTGATTCCACTGGGCGCGGGCGCCGAACGCAGCGTGGCAGCCACCAAGAGCTACCTCGCCTCGCTGTCGGCGATCCTGCAGCTGGTGGCGTACTGGAGCCAGGATGCCGGGCTGATCGCCTCGCTGCGCACGTTGCCCGACGCACTGCGCCAGGCCTGGAACAGCGACTGGTCCGCCCTGACCGACGGCCTGGTGCCGGCGCACAACCTGTTCGTGGTCGGCCGTGGCCTGGGCCTGGGCGCGGCCCAGGAAGCGGCGCTCAAGTTCAAGGAAACCTGCGGCCTGCACGCCGAAGCCTACAGCTCGGCCGAGGTCAAGCACGGGCCGATGGCACTGGTGGGCCCGGGCTTCCCGGTGCTGGCCTTCGCCCAGCCTGATGAAACCGGCGCAGGCACCCGCGCGGTCGCCGCCGAGTTCGCGGCGCGCGACGCGCAGGTCTGGCTGGCTGCCCCGGATGGCGACCTGCCGCTGCCGCAGGCACCGCACCCGGCCTGCGCGCCGCTGCTGACCGTGCAGGCGTTCTACAAGGCCATCAACGCACTGGCGCTGCGTCGCGGGCACAACCCGGACCTGCCGCCGCACCTGAACAAGGTTACGGAGACCGTCTGATGAAGACCGTCCTGCGCAATGCCCGCATCCTTACCGCTGACGGCTTCCGGGATGATCTCGCGCTCGTGATCGAAGCCGGGCGCATCACCGCGCTGGTGTCCGACGCCGCCCCGCAGCTGGGCAGTGCGGCCGAACAGGTGGATCTGGGCGGTGGTTGGCTGCTGCCTGGGTTCATCGATGCGCAGGTCAACGGTGGCGGTGGCGTGCTGTTCAACAACACGCCCGACGTGGAGAGCTTGCGCACGCTGGCCGCCGCACATCGTCGTTTCGGCACCACCGCGCTGCTGCCGACGCTGATCAGCGACGACGTGCAGGTGATGCGCACGGCGATTGACGCGACCCGCCAGGCGATTGCCGATGGCGTGCCCGGGGTGATCGGCATCCACCTGGAAGGCCCGTACATCGCGCCGGCCCGAAAGGGCACCCATGATGCGAACAAGTTCCGCGTGCCCGATGCCGATGAGATCGCGATGGCGGCCTCGCTCGACAACGGCGTGACCCTGCTCACCCTGGCCCCGGAACGGGTGCCGCTGGACAGCGTCCGCGCGCTGGTCGAACGCGGGGTGATCGTCGCCGCCGGGCACACCGCTGCAACATATGAGGAAGCACGCGCGGGGCTGGAGGCGGGCATCCGCGGCTTTACCCACCTGTACAACGCGATGTCGCCACTGACTGGGCGTGAGCCCGGTGCGGTCGGTGCGGCGCTGGAAGATCGCGGCAGCTGGGTGGGCATCATCGCCGACGGCGTGCACGTACACCCGGCCAGCCTGCGCGTGGCGCTGGCAACCAAGCCCCAGGGCAAGGTCATGCTGGTCACCGATGCGATGCCGCCGGTGGGTGCCGACAGCCCCAGCTACGAGCTCTATGGCGAAGTGATCACCGCCGTGGACGGCGTGGTGCGCAATGCCGCCGGTTCGCTGGCCGGTTCGGCGCTGGACATGGCCACCGCCGTGCGCAATGCAGTGGACCTGCTGGGCCTGTCGCTGGAGGAGGCCGCGCGGATGGCCTCGCGCTACCCGGCACAGTTCCTCAACGTGGATGATCGCCTCGGCGAGATCGCCGAGGGCTACCAGGCCGACCTGGTGCTCCTCGACGACGCGCTGCAGGTGCGCGCGACCTGGATCGCCGGCGAGCGCGAGGACGCATGAGCACGCCTTCCTCTTCGCGCATGGGCTCGATCGATGCCCTGCGCGGGCTGACCGTGGCTGCGATGCTGCTGGTCAACAACCCCGGCGACTGGAGCCATGTGTTCGCACCGCTGCTGCATGCGGACTGGCACGGCTTTACCCCCACGGACCTGATTTTCCCGCTGTTCCTGTTCATTGCCGGGGTGTCGCTGGCCTACAGCCTCGCACCGCGCGCGGCGGATCCCACGTTGCGGCCGGCGCTGGCCCGCACGCTGCTGCAGCGTGCGCTGCGCATCCTGCTCGCCGGTGCGCTGCTGCACGTGCTGGCATGGTGGCTGTTCGAGCTGCCGGCGTACCGGCTGTGGGGCGTGCTGCAGCGCATCGCCGTGTGCGTGGCGGTGGTCGGCCTGCTGGCGATCCACACCCGTGCGCGCACGCAGTGGGCCGTGCTGGCAGGCCTGCTGCTGGGTTATGCCGCATTGCTGCTGGGTGCGGATACGCTGGCGCCGTGGTTGAACCCGGTCAGCCGGGTGGACACCGCACTGTTTGCTCCGTTCCTCTATAAATACGACGCCGTGACCCGGCTGGGCCACGACCCTGAGGGCCTGCTCAGCACGGCCGGCGCTCTCGCCACCACGCTTCTGGGCCTGATCGCCGGCCGCTGGCTGCGAGCCGGCAACGTGGGGGCGCTGGGCGGCCTGGGGCTGGTGCTGCTCGGCGGCGGCCTGCTGCTGGCGCCGGTGCTGCCCTTCAACAAGAACCTGTGGACGCCCAGCTACGTCCTGTGGACCGGCGGCCTGTCGATCGTCGCGCTGCTGCTGGCGCACCTGCTGGTCGACCGCTGGCACTGGCCGGCACTGGGCCGCCGATTCGGGGTCAACGCGATCGCGGCCTACCTGGGTTCGTCTGTGATGGCACTGGTGCTGATCGCCAGCGGCGCATGGGCCGCGTACTACGCGGCGCTGGCCCGCGCGCTGCCGGGCATGCCCGCGTTGGCGTCGCTGCTGTGCGCCGTGGGGTTCGTGCTGTTCTGGTGGGTCGTCGCGTGGGCGCTGGACCGCCGCGGGGTGTACCTGAAAATATGAATGCGCGGACCGTTTCCGTGAATATCCAGAAACCGCCCAAATTTTACCTCCGCCTCACATCCGGACAGTAAAAGTACCTTCGCCGGCCTGCGTAAGGTTACGGGGGACGCATCGGCAAACCGTAATTCCCTTCTTTGGAAAAGGAACGGTCAATGCGTCCCATGAATGCGACTCCGCCACGTTCCCGTCTGGCGGCAGGCATCGCGCGCAGCCTGCGCGTGGCCTGCGGCGGCCTCCTCCTCGCCACCACCACCGCGCCGGCCTGGGCCGGGTGCGACAGCACCTCACCCACGACCGGACAGACCGTTACCTGCACGGCAGCGGCACCGAGTCCGCAGACCACGCCCATCGCCAGCGTGTCGGGCTCGAGCAATGTCACCGTCAACGTGCAGGCCGGCGCCCAGCTCGGCATCGCCAGTGGTGCCGCGATCGCGTTGAACGGCGGCAGCGGACACCGCATCGACAACAGTGGCAGCATCACCAGCGCCAGTGGCGTGGGCATCCTCACCAACGCGGCGACCACGGTGGTGAACCGCGGCGTCATCAGCGGCAGCACCGCCGGCATCATCTTTGGCGCCGGCGCCGACCGCCTGGACATGCTTGGCGGCAGCATCAGCAGCAGCGTCCTGCAGGGCGCGGGCAACGATGCCATCACCCTCAGTGGCGGCACCGTCGGCAGCATCGACCAGGGCGCCGACGCGGACAGCCTGGAGGTCTCGGGCGGCACCGTGTCCGGCACCGTGCAGCAGGGCTCGGGCATCGATACGTTCCTGATGACCGGCGGCAGCATCGGCGCGCTGCTGCAGGGCGATGGCCTTGACCGCTTCCGCATGACCGACGGGCGCATCGTCGGCGCGTTCGATGATGGCGATTACGGCGAAATGACCGGCGGCCGCATCGGCCGGGTCAACATGAAGCTGGAAGACAATACCTTCCTGATGTCCGGTGGCACCATCGACGGCAACCTGGTTACCGGGTTCGGCAACGACACCATCGTGCTCTCCGATGGATACATCGGCGGCAACATCAGCGTCAGCGGCGGCAATGATTCGGTCACCATCACCGGCGGCACCGTGCGCGGCGAGATCCGCCTCAGCTTTGGCGACGACCGCTTCGACTGGCGTGGTGGCGGCGTGGTGCACGGCCTGGTCGATTTCGGGGAAGGCAACGACACCGCCACGCTGGCCGACCTCAACGTCTCCTACCTTGGCGCGCTGCCGGGCTTTGACGGCGGCCTGGGCACTGACACGCTCAGCATGGACAACGTCAAGACCGATGGCGTGGCCCGCTTCACCGGCTGGGAATCGATGACGCTGGCCACTGACAGCCAGCTGACCTTCGACGGCGACCTGCGCCTGGGCGATACCGGAAGCGGTACCGGCGCGCTCGACGTGGACGCGACCAGCACGCTGTTCGGCGGGGGCGTCAACGCCAGCATTGTCGCCTTCAACGCAGCACTGCCGGTCAACGTTACCAATGCCGGCCGCATCGACCTGACCAACGGCGGTGGCGGCGCCGGCGATGCGTTCACCATCGCCGGCAATTACACCGGCAATGGCGGTGCGCTGTACCTGGACACCGTGCTGGGTGCCGACGACGCCGCATCGGACCGGCTGGTGATCTCCAATGGCGTGGCCAGCGGGACCACGGGGGTGGGCATCCTCAACGCGGGCGGTGCCGGTGCCGAAACCGTGGCCGACGGCATCCTCGTGGTGCAGGCGATCAACGGTGCCAGCACCAGCCCGGGCGCGTTCGCGCTGTATGCACCGGTTGCCGCCGGCGCGTACGAGTATTTCCTTTTCAAGGGTGGCGTCAGCGCAGGGAGCAGCGAGAACTGGTATCTGCGTTCGACCGTAGTCAACGGTGTGGTCGCCGCGCCGGCCCCACCGCCCATCGGTCTGGGCTCGGTGACACCTGAGCCACCGCCGCCGGAGGCGTTGGGGACGCCGCCGCCTGCGCTGCCGCCGCCCCCCTCACCGGACGTTCCCGAAAACCCCGACCCGGTGGCGGCCGAGCCCGCGCCGCCGCCGGAGCCGGCCCCGCCACCGCCGGCCGCGCCGCCGCAGGACGACGTGCCGCCGCCGGTGCCGACCGAAGTGGCCGCCGTTCCCGGGCCATTGGCAGAGCCGCCCACGCCTGACGCACGCCCGTCGGAAGAGGCCATCGTGCCGTTGTACCGGCTGGAAACCGGCCTCTACTCGGTGGTGCCGCCCCTGCTGCGCGAGACCAGCCTGGCCAGCCTGGGTACCTTCCACGAGCGCCAGGGTGAGCAGCGCATCCTCGCCGGCCAGGGCGGCGTGCGGGCCGCATGGGCGCGCCTGGTCGGGCAGAGCCACGAGCAGCACTGGGAGGGCGATGCCCAGCCCGGATTCGATGGCGACATCCAGGGCGTGCAGGCTGGCCTGGATCTGTACGCGAACGCAGGCGATGCGCACCGCGACCAGTTCGGCGTGTTCGTCGGCCGTACCCGCGCGCAGGGCAACGTCAACGGCTTTGCGATCGGCTGGGAAAATGTCGCGGTAGGGCGCACCCGCCTGGACGACAAGCACATGGGCCTGTACTGGACACGCGCCGGCAGCGCCGGCGGCTACCTCGACGTGGTGGTGATGCAGAGCCGCTACGACGGCGAGGCGACCTCCGCACGCGGCATCGGCATCGACGTGGACGGCGATGGCACCACCGCATCGGTGGAAGTGGGCAAGCCGCTGCTGCGCTTCGGCCAGTCGGCCTGGTGGCTGGAGCCGCAACTGCAGGTGATCTGGCAGCGCACCTCGGTGGACGATGCCGCCGACCGCATCGCGCAGCTTCGCTTCAACGCCGACAACGCCTGGACCGGGCGCGCCGGCGTACGCCTGGCTGCGGACTACGAGATCGCCGGCAACGGCTGGCAACCGTACTTCAAGCTCAACTACTGGCAGACGCTCGATGGGGAAGACCGCATCGACTTCGATACCAACCGCATCATCAACCAGCAGGATTCACGCGCGCTGGAGGTCGGGTTCGGCGTGGTGGCGCGTTTCAACGCCAACGTCAGCGCGTTCGCGGTCGCCGACTACACCCGCGACCTGGAAAGCAGCCGGCAGAAGGAGCGCAAGGTGATCGAGGGCAACATCGGGCTGCGTTTCGACTTCTAGCCGGCAGGCCTCCCCATGGCGGTCGGCACCGGTAGGGTCGCATCCGGATCGACCACCGTGGAATCCCCAGTGACCGGTTACGGCATGACCTTTGGTGAAGCCGGATTTTTTGCTTCACCGCCGGTCATGCGTTACCGGGCGTGGAATCGCTGAGGACGGTTGTTCGGGAACCAACCCTACCTCGACCTGCGTCCGGTGCGACGGCGCGTTCACCGGGCTGCAGCAATCGCCCTGATGCGGGCCTGCGCGAGTGCTTCACCCACCGCCGGGCCCTTCAGGTGGGCAAGGTCGAGATCGCGGGCCTGTACTGACAACGCCGCCTGGTGCAGCCGCTTGAGTGTTTCACCCTGCGGGTACGGCCGATCCTCGAAGCCGAGGCGGCCACGCGCATCCGCCTCGCAGCACACCGCGATCCTGGTGATCCGTTCCGGCCGCCGGAACCCATCGCAACGGCCCAGCAGCTCCAGCACCGTGCCATCGCGCAATTCGTCGATGCGGTGCACGTTGAGATGGTCGCGGCACACCGCCTCGGCCAGCTGACGGTGATCCAGCGGAACCTTCAAGCGATCACACAGCGCACGCAGCGGTTCCAGCCCGCGCTGCTCATGCATCACATGGCGCGGCCATTCCGCCTGCGGAGTCAGTGCCTTGCCCAGGTCGTGGGTAAGCGCGGCGAATCCCACCAGATCATCGCCCGGCGCCAGCTGCGCGGCGATATCGCTGACCATTTCCTGGTGCACGCCCGTATCCACCTCCGGGTGGTACTCGGCACGCTGCGGCACCCCGTACAGCGCGTCCAGTTCGGGCAACACCGCCTCCAGCGCACCGGCATCGTGCAGCGTGCGCAGGAAGGCCGACGGTTGCACCGAACCGAGCACGCGGCGCAGTTCCTGCCAGACCCGTTCCGGCACCAACGCATCCAGCTCGCCGCTGTCGGCGATCTGCCGCATCAGCTGCATCGTTTCCGGCGCCACGGTAAAGCCCAGCGGTGCAAAGCGCGCCATGAAACGCGCCGCGCGCAGCACCCGCAGCGGATCTTCCACGAAGGCGGGGCCCACATGCCGCAGCACGCGCTGTTCAATGTCGCGCACGCCGCCGTACGGGTCCACCAGTTCGCCGCTGGCCTCATCGCAGGCAATGGCGTTGATGGTGAAGTCCCGGCGCAGCAGGTCTTCTTCCAGCGTCACCGAGGGATCGGCATCGACAACGAAGCCCCGGTAGCCGCGCCCGGACTTGCGCTCGGTCCGCGCCAGCGCGTATTCCTCGCCCGAGTCGGGGTGCAGGAATACGGGGAAATCCTTGCCCACGGCCTTGTAGCCCAGCGCTTCCATTTCCGGCTGGGTGGCGCCCACGACGACCCAGTCGCGGTCGCCAGGCGGGCGGTCGAGCAGGCGGTCGCGAACCGCGCCGCCAACGAGATAGATCTTCATGGGGGAATCATGCCACGACCGGCCTGGCACCGATCCCCCGCAGAACCTCGGCGCTACCGCGGATCAATCCCCGCCCTTGTCTGCGTCGGTTGGGCAGGCGAACGCCTTCCGCTTCGCCTGCAGCCGCCCGTTCATGCGGTCGGTGACCGGCAGCGCGTCGCCGTTCAGACGCCAGTCGTAGATCACGCTGAAGGCCAGGATCCGCGCCACGTATTCGCGGGTTTCCTTGTAACTGATGGTCTCGATCCAGATATCCGGATCGAAGCCCGGCCGCTGCGACTGCCAGCGCGCGGTCGGGGTCGGTCCGGCGTTGTACGCGGCGATGGTCACATAGGGCAGGCCTTCGTACTTGTTCATCAGCTGGCGCAGGTAGGCAGTGCCGATGGCGATGTTGGTGTCGGCGTCATACAGGCTGGCGGCACCGCCATAGTTGGTCAGGCCGATGGTCTTGGCCACGCTCGCACCGGTGGCCGGCAGCACCTGCATCAGCCCCATCGCATTGGCCGGCGAGCGGGCCTTCGGGTTGAAGATGCTCTCGGCGCGGATCTCGGCGGCCACCCAGGCCGGGTCGATCGCGTTGCGCGCCGACTCACGGCGGATCGCATCATCGTGGTGCAGCGGGAAGCGCAGGCTGTACAGGCGCTGCTCCTCCGGGGTCTTGCCCAGCGAGAACACCGCGCGGTCGAACCAGCCGTTGTCGCGCGCCACTTCCACCGCAATACGGCGCTGGGTGGTGTCGAAGCGGGTGAGGGCATCGTTCCACTCGGCCACGGCCCAGCCCGAACGCTCGATCTTGAACAGCTCCATCGCGCGCACGATCGCCGGGTCACGTGCCACCGTGGCCTGCGCCTGCGCACTGTCCTTGGGTTCCACCGGGCACAGCGTGTAGGTGCTCTGGCCCAGCTGGTCGGCGGCCAGGAAGCCATGGAAGGTGGCCGCGCGCGCCGCTTCGCGGTACAGCGGCAATGCCTCGTTGCGCTTGCCGGTCTTGTCCAGCATGCGCGCCTCGAAATAGCGCCAGCGCGAGTCGCTGCGCTGCTTCGGCTCCATCTTGCGGATCGCCGCCAGCGTGGCCGGCCAGTCGCCGCGCGACATCGCCTCGCGCGCCCGCCACTCGTGCAGGCGCTCGTCATAGGCCGAATCCGGCACGGCATTGAGCCGGCGTGCGGAATCGGGCCCATAGGACGCCACCGTCCATAGCGCGATCTGATACTTCACATCCGCCTGCTGGGCGGCGCTCAGCTGCAGCGCGCTGGCGTACTGCGGCAACTGCTGCTCGGTCGCGTCCGGGTCGGCCTTGGCCAGCTTGGCCAGGCCATCGGTGGCGATGCGCCGGCTGCGTTCGTTGCGCGGCCAGTTCAGCGCGCTGGCATTGGGCTTGTCCACGAACGCAGCATAGGTGTTGGCCAGCGCCAGGTCGGCGGCCGGCAGCCCGCGGGCGGCACTGCGCATCACCGCCGGCTCCTGCGCGTCGGCCGCGGCATCGATGCGCTCCCAGCGCAGCTCCGCGCTCATTCCGCCCTTGGCATCCAGCACCGCAAACACGGGATCGCAGGCATCGGGCAGGGATTTGCCCGTGCTGCGCCAGATCGCCTGCGCTTCACTGACCCACTGCGCATCGGCCTTGCCGGTGGCCTGGCGCGCATTGAGCTGGGCGCAGCGCAGGCCGACATTCTCGGTGGGTGCCCAGTTCGCCAGCAGGGTGGGCCAGTCCTGGCGCCGGGCTACCGCCGGCAACCACACGCTGCGGAAGCTGCTGGCCACGGCCTGGCCGTTGTAGCGCTTGAGAAAGTCCTGGGCCTGGGCAGTGGTGACCGTATCGATGTTTCGGCGCAGGTTGGCGTACTCCAGCCAGCCATACAGCGGATGTTTTGCCAGCCCCGCCGCCTGGCCGGGATCGAACTGGCCGCGTTCGGCATTCTCGATGGCCGCCTTCATCTGCGCGCGCTGGGCGTCCAGGCTCTGGGCACCGGCATCGGCGCCCACGCCCGTACAGGCGAGCAGGGTGGCGGAACTGAGGATCAGGAGGGGGAGTCGGTTCATGCCGAAAGGATAGCGGGCAGGGGTGAAAGCCGGTGACGGCAAGCCAACTCAATGATGAACGGCACCCGTCGCCCCCCTGAACAGGCGCTACACACGGGCGTAATGTCAAAAGCGCCAGCCCCAACGGCTGCAGGAGACTCAAACGAAACGGTAGCGCCGGCCGTTGGCCGGCCCGCAGGAAAAACCAACAACAAGGACCCACACCATGGCATTCAGTGCAGCAGGCAACTCCGGACCACTGGCCGACATCAACGTCACCCCGTTGGTGGATGTAATGCTGGTGCTGTTGATCATCTTCATCGTGACCGCCCCGATGGTGTCCATGCCCATCCCGGTCAACCTGCCGCAACCCACCACCGTGGTACCGCCCACCGCACCGCCACCGCCGATCGAGCTGCGCGTGGACGCCAGCAACCAGGTCAGCTGGAACGGCCAGATGGTTGCGGTCAGCTCGCTGCAGCAGCGCATGCAGGACGCCGCACAGGCCAACACCGGCAACGTTCCCGAACTGCGCATCGCCACCGACCCCAACGCCGAGTACGACGTGATGGCCAAGGTGCTGGCTGCGGCCAACAACGCGCACATGGAAAAGATCGCGTTCGTGAACCCGTAGCAGAACGAGCGGCCCGCCGAACGGTGGGCCGCTTCCGCGTCACCAACAGCTACGCTGGTAGGTACCGACCGTTGTTGGTCGGTACTCTCTCTGACTGCACCGAAAGCGACACCGCCTCCATCACCAGCCACTGTCGCTGCGCCTATCGTCTTGTAGGAAGTCCCCGCGTGAGCCTGTAAGACAAGCCGAAAATCGCGGCAAAAGAAGCGCCAGTCACACCATTGAGTGAGAGCGGTCACACTTTCCGGCCTTGCCTACAACCGAGATACTATGGAGACGATGGGGCTCCGAAGTTCGATGTCGATCGTGGTCATGATCATGGACCGGGAAATCATCACGTACACGAATGGATTGGAGGAGAGCGGCAGCCGGGAGTACCTGTGAGTGATTGGCCCATAAAGTGATGAAAATGAAGATGGATATCCATGACTTTGAGATCACTTCGATACGTACATCCGGGCGGAATGCATTCGTACTGAGGTTACTGGATACGCAGACCTTGAAATCGTACGTAATGGAGTTTTCAGAAGTAAAACGCTTGTGTGTAGAGGGGTTCAGCCTGCAAAACGTGATCGCCGATGTTCATGTTTACCATGCGCTCTCGGCCGAATTCGGGGTAAGACGCGCATGCGGAATGCTGGATTTGGATTTGGCGGCCGCCGCGTTGGCTCTGGAGAAAGGGAGCTTGGTGCTGATTGAGGCTGCATCTGGTGCCGAGATCGCCTGCCTGCTTGCAGGAAAGGATCTGCCAGATCCTGCGCTTGAGGAAGGGGGCGTGAATTCAATTAAATAGTCCTCTCGGCCTCGGCGAATAGGTACGACGAATGGCAGGAATTTTGCGTAGAAGAGTTCGGTCGGTTATCACTTTTGCATCGGTCCTTGCGCTGCTAACTGCATGCGATGATGGAACTAGGGGAGAGCTTGACTCCAAGAAAATATATGGAGACATGAGTGGCCTGTACTATGGCGCGATGTGCGAATCTGGAAGTCAGGAGCTGAGCAATCTTCGATCCAGGGCGGTCCGGATTGCAGTCGATGGGGATGGCTGCGCAGTTCTCTACTTGGACGGTGTTGATCCTAAGGGAGCGCTGCTGGTATATCCCGGAGGGGACGGCGTCAGGCTTGAGTGCAGTGGACTCGAAGCAAAGCTGAAGAAAAGTGGTGCTCACACCCGTGTCCTAAGTCGGGTTCGAGAGAAGTGCGGTGCGAAGTGAGTGGAGATAGCTTCGGATCCATGTCCTGTATGGAAATCAGGCTTACTGCGGCCAGATTCGGACCGAATATTTCATATGGTTGGGGCGGTGCCTCGAGAGGATCAGCCAGTACGACGACTTCATACGCAGCCTGGTGGAGACCGGTGGCGAAGTTGAGTTCTATGTAAGTGCGTTCTTGAGCGGATTGTGTGGGTTTCAGTTCCATAGCGCATTGCTCGGTCGGATCGCTGCGGCCGGGATAGGCCGATCGGTTGAGCTGTATCCGAAGGACGATTGAGGAAGCAACGCATAGGGGGCACTGCGATGAAGTCGCTTGGCTGCTTGCTCGTTCTTGTTGTGCTGGGGTTCCTACTTCTGCCCGCGCCCGCACTGGCGGCGGTTTCCGTTGGGGTGCGCGTTGCCGACCACGAGCGAACCCTGCCTCAGCTCAGCGCGGTGACAGTGGCGCAGGACACTGCGCTGCAGACCCGCCTTGGCGCGCAGCTGGCCCGCCACCTGGCCGGGGCCACCACCGGTTACCAACGGCTCGACGAGCTGTCGATGAACCTGCACGAGCGCAGGCTGAAGCTGTACGCAGGTTGGGCATGGGGCCGCTGCGGGTCGACCTTGTCTGGCCTGACCGCTCCCGGACCAGAGCGCTGCCCAGCGCGCCGGGGCGGTGTCGCTGTCGGGTGGTGCAGTGCCGATGGTCGGGTACCGCCTTGAGCTGCCATACGGAATAGGGCACTTCCGTCCGGAATTCGGCTGCTGCGCAGCCGCTCGTCGGCTCAGATCGGCCGCTTGGTGCCGCATCCGTAACGTCCGCGTGAAATCCACACTTTCATCACGCCTTCATCTTTACAGGTTGTTTACAAAGGAGACGCTGCCACGCTTCAAGGGGGAGGCGAGGCGGCCCCAGCAAGCCATTCCTTTGGAGAGAGAGCGAATGAACAACCTGCATTACCGCCCCTTGGCGGCTGCCGTAGCGCTGTGCCTGCTGTCCGTCCCCACCCTTGCCACCGCGCAGGATGCTACCCGCACCACCACCGAACTGGACCGGGTGGAAGTCACCGGAACCCGCATCAAGCGCGCCGAGGTCGAAGGCCAGGTGCCGATCCAGACCCTTACCCGCAGCGAGATCGAACGCACCGGGCTGAATTCCATCGGCGAGGTGCTGCAGCAGCTGACCGGTTCCGGTTCGGCGCTGAATGCGAAGTTCAACTCGTCGGGCAACTTCGGTTTCCCGCCTGATGGCAGCGGCGTGGGCGCCGGTTCGGCCCAGGTCGACCTTCGCCACCTGGGCGCCAAGCGCGTGCTGGTGCTGGTCGATGGCATCCGTTGGGTCAACGAATCCTCCGCGTCCGGCGTGGGCGCGGCCACCGACCTCAACACCATTCCGCTGGCGATCGTCGAGCGCATCGAAGTGCTCGAAGACGGCGCCTCGTCGCTGTACGGTTCGGACGCGATTGCCGGCGTGGTCAACATCATCACCCGCCGCGAGTTCGATGGCGGCCAGGTCACCGTGAACTACGGTGAGTACAGCAAGGGAGATGGCACCCAGAAGGGCGTGGACCTGGCCTGGGGCACCAGTGGCGACCGCTACAGCCTGTTCCTGGGCGCCAGCTGGACCAAGCAGGACGCGGTGTATGCCAACACCCGCGAACAGTCGCGCTATCCGGTTCCCGGCACGGGCCTGTCGTTCGGCAGCTCGGCCACCCCGACCGGTCGCTTCATGTTCACCGACCCGAACACCGGCATCGCCTACAACATCACGCCCAATACCGGCGCCACCAGCCCCACCTTCAACGGCGTGGGCGGTTGCGACCGCACCGACGATTACCACTGCTTCACCACGGCGGACCGCTTCAACTTCGCCGAGTACAACCTGCTGCTGACCCCGTCCGAGCGCAAGGGCATCTTCGGCCAGTTCCGCTTCGACATCACCGACAACGTGCAGTGGTACATCAAGGCGCTGGCCAACCGGCGCGAATCGACCAACCAGGCCGGCCCCGAGCCGCTGTTCTTCGGCCCTGATGGCGCTACCGGCAACCCGTTGGCCGACAACATCGTCATTTCCGCGCTCAACCCGTACAACCCGTTCGGCTTCGACCTGGATTCGTCCAGCAACCTGAGCATGATCGGCCGCCGCCCGGTGGAAGGCGGGCCGCGCATCTTCGAGCAGGAAGTGAACACCACCTACTTCGCCACCGGGCTGGTGGGCCTGTTCCAGGCCGTCGATCGCAGCTGGTCGTGGGACGTCAACGGCATGTACAGCAAGAACAAGGCCGAACAGACCAACTACGGCAGCTACAACATCTACAACGCCAACATCGCGTTGGGTGATCCGGCCATCTGCGCGGCCACCCCGGGCTGCGTGCCGCTGAACATCTTCGGCGGCCCAGGCACCATCACCCGGCCGATGCTGGACTGGATCCAGCCGGTGGTGCACGACCGCAGCCAGAACGAACTCACCCTGTTCACTGCCAACCTGAGCAGCGACCTGCTCACGCTGCCGGCAGGCCCGCTCTCGTTCGCCACAGGGTACGAGTACCGCAAGTACGAAGGCGAATACCAGCCCGATCCGATCACGGTGCGCGGCCACTACAACGGCGTGCCGTCGCTGCCGACCTCCGGTTCGTACGACGTCAACGAGGTGTACCTCGAACTGGCGGTGCCGATCTTCGCCAAGAGCGCGCTGGGTGAAAAGCTGGACCTGAGCCTGGCCGGGCGCTATTCGGATTACTCCACCTTCGGTGGCGAGTTCACGCCCAAGTACGGCCTGCGTTGGCAGGTGACCGACGACTTCGTGCTGCGCACCAGCTATGCCGAAGGCTTCCGCGCCCCCTCCATCGGTGAGCTGTACGGGTCAGCCGCGCGCGCGGATCTGCAGCTGTTCGATCCGTGCTCGGTGGGCCTGGGCGGCACGCCGCCGCGCGGCAGTGCGGCCAACTGCGCGGCGCTGGGCGTGCCGACTGGCTTCCAGCAGGCGAATTCGCAGATCTCGGTCACCACCGGCGGCAATGACCAGCTGGATCCGGAAACCTCGCGCAGCTTCAGTGCCGGCTTCGTGTGGAGCCCGTGGTTCGGCAACAATGCCTCGTGGTCCGAGCGCTTCGACGTGGAAGTGACCTTCTACCGCCACAACATCGAAGGTGCGATCCAGGCGATCAACGCGCAGACCCAGCTCGACCTGTGCGTGGACACGCTGGACGCGCTGTACTGCGATGGCATCACCCGTGCATCGACCGGCGCGGTGAGCGGCTTCAACAACCGCCTCACCAACCTGGGCTCGATCAAGACCGACGGCTGGGACGTGGACCTGTTCTGGACGCTGCCGCAGACCGATGTCGGCCAGTTCAAGATCGGCTGGCAGAACACCTTTGTCGGCCGTTACGAGGCAGTGGGTGCGGCAGGCCAGCGCCAGCCGCAGGAACCGGGCGTGGAAGTCACCGACAGCTCGATTCCGGAATGGACCAGCAACGCGTCGCTGAGCTGGAACATGGGCGCCTGGAATGCGTCGTGGACCGTGCGCCACATTTCCAAGCTCACCGAGCAGTGCGGTGATGCCGCCGCGTTCCCGGTGTGCAGCGACCAGGCGGCCGGCACCAACGAACTGGCGGCAACCACCTACAATGACTTCCAGGTGGGCTACAAGTTCGACTGGATGAAGGGCCTGCAGCTCAGCGCTGGCTTGAACAACGCGTTCGACAAGGATCCGCCGATCTGCCTGTCGTGCTCATTGAACGGGTATGACGCGTCTACCTATGACATCCCGAAGGGACGTTACTGGTACCTGCGTGCGGACCTGCGGTTCTGATTGAAACGCAGAAAGCCGGGCGTGGCCCGGCTTTCTGCTTGTTACCGAGCAGCCGACCAGCGGTCGGGTGCTACCTCAGAACGACCAGGTGAAGGTGATCGAGCCGTTGCGGCCGTCGCCGTAGGCACCGTAGCCGTTGATCTGCGAGAAGTATTCCTTGTCCAGCAGGTTGTTGAGGTTGGCCTGCACGCTGAACTGCGGGGCCAGGCGGTAGCGCACGAAGGCACTGACCAGCGCGTAGCTCTCCTGCTCGATGCGGCCGTAGGCCGGCACCGGGTAGTAGATGCCGTTCTGCCAGTTCACGCCGCCACCGACGGTCAGGTCGCTCAGCGCCTGCGGGGTGTAGCTGGTGAACAGCTTGATGGTGGTCTGCGGCAGGTTGGTGTTGATGTCAGCGCCGTTGATGTCCTTGGCCACGTAACGCGAGGCACCGAAGGTACCGTTCCAGCCCGGGGCCAGTTCACCGTTCAGTTCCAGCTCGAAACCACGGCTGACGGTGCCGCGTGCGCCGATGTAGGCAAACTCGCCCGGACGCGACGGAATCGGCTCATTGGTGATCTGGGCCACGTTGTCCTGTTCGATGCGGAACACGGCCAGAGAGGCGTTCAGACGGTTGTCGAACCAGGCGGCCTTGACGCCGACTTCGTAGCTCTTGCCGTCAACCGGATCGAGGTAGGTCGCGTTGCGGTCGCGCGCAGTCTGCGGCTGGAAGATCTCGGTGTACGCCGCGTAGGTGGTCCAGGTGTCGTTGAGGTCGTAGACCAGGCCCGCATAAGGCGTGGTTTCCTTGTGCGAACGATCCGAGCCTTCGCCTTCGCTCTTCCAGTCGGTGTACCGGGCGCCGAGGATCAGCTTGAGCGGATCGGCCAAGGACAGACGGGTAGCGGCGTAGCCGGCCTTCTGGGTGATGGTGCCTTCGCTCTGCAGCGGCAGTGTGCCCACCCAGTTCGGTTCGGAAATGTCACCGTTCCAGCCGAGGTAGCTGCTGAAGGGATCCCAGGGCAGGCCGGGGCCACCGACCTGGTAGTCACCGTAGTTGGCGTAGTCGCGCTTGTTGTAGCTCAGCCCGGCCATGACCTTGTGTTCCTGGTCGAACAGCTGGAACGGACCTTCCACGTAACCGTCGACGGCGTCGACCTTGCGCTCGGTGTTGTAGAAGCCGGCCGACGGGGACACGCCGGCACCGGTCACCGGGTCGAACAGCGAGGCACCGCTCACCCAGTCGTTGTAGGCCGGGTAGAACAGCTTGTCGTCGGCCTTGGTTTCGTCATGGGTTGCGCCGATGCGGACCTTCCAGTCATTGGCAAAGCCGTGTTCCAGCGTGGCGAACGCGCGCTTGCTGGTGGTGTCCCAGTAGGTCCACTTGGCGGCCGAGTTGAAGGTCTTGTCATACGGGGTCGGGCTGCCGTCCGAGAACAGCATCGGGAAGCCGCCCCAGGTGGCGCCGTTGGCGCGCTTCTGCTGGTAGTCGTAGCCCACGCTCAGCTGGGTGTCCGGGGTCAGGTCGGCATCGATCACCGCATAGCCCAGCGTCTTGTGCTGGTCGTAGCGGTCCATCTGCGATTCGGTGTCCAGGTAGCTGCCGATCACGCGCGCGCGCACCGTGCCGCTGGCATTCAGCGGGGTGGTGACGTCGACGGTGGAGCGGGTGCGGCCCCAGCTGCCGACGTTGACCGACACGCTGCCGGTCAGTTCAGCGCTGTCGGCGTGCTTGCGGATCAGGTTGACCGACGCCGACGGGTTGCCCGCGCCGGTCAGCAGGCCGGTGGCGCCACGCACCACTTCCACGCGGTCGTACAGGGCCAGGTCCAGGCCGGAATCGCCGTAGCTCCAGTTCTGCACCATCTGGGTGGGCAGGTTGTCGTACTGGTAGCTGTCGATATAGAACCCGCGCGAGTAGAACTCGGTGCGCTCGGTATCGGACTGGGTGCTGCTCACGCCGGTGGTGTTGGCCAGCACGTCGATGATGTCATCGAGGTTCTGATCCTCGATGCGCTGGTGGCTGATGATGCTGATCGACTGCGGGATCTCGCGCGGGGCGAGGTCGAAGCGGGTGCCGGCCGAGGTACGACGGACCGAGTAGCCCTCGGCGCGCTCGCCCTTGACCACGATCTTGTCCAGCGTGGTGGCGTCGGCGCCGATGTCCTGCGCGAAGGCGGGAGCCGCAGCCAGGGTGGCCAGGGCGATCAACAGCGCCTGCGGCAGGCGGCCTTGCGGCAAGGTGCGGGACGGCACAGCGGAAGTACGGGTCATCAGCGTTTCCTGGGCGGCGGCGCGCACCAGGCGGCCATCCTCGGATGCCGGGCGCTGCGGTCAAAGTGGGGGCAGTACGCGGCTGGCGGGTGCCGTGAAAACAGGCACGGGCGTTGGCAACTGATCGCCGCTGCGCCTCCCTGGCGCGAACGGGATCTCATTATGTTAATGCGAATCAGTCCTATCCGCAATGTCTACCGGTCGCAAGTGGGGGGTGGGTCCCGATCAACGGTCCGGACCTACCAGCGCTTAACATCGGCGGGCCTACCGTTGGTCTCACCCGGGCCGGAGCCCGATCCCAGGAAACGGTGATGATCGCAAAGAACACCCTGTGCCTCTGGTATGACGGGACCGCCGAAGAAGCGTCGGCGTTTTACGCAGCCACCTTCCCAGACAGTTCGGTGCAGGCCGTGCACCGCGCGCCCTCCGACTTTCCCGGCGGCAAAAAGGGCGATGTGCTGACCGTGGAGTTCACCGTGGTGGGCATTCCCTGCATCGGCTTGAACGGCGGTCCGGCTTTCAGGCACAGCGAGGCGTTTTCGTTCCAGATCGCCACCGATGACCAGGCCGAGACCGACCGGCTGTGGAACGCCATCGTCGACAACGGTGGCCAGGAGAGCGATTGCGGCTGGTGCAAGGACAAGTGGGGGCTGTCGTGGCAGATCACCCCGCGCGTGCTGACCGAGGCGTTCAACAGCACCGACCCGGCCGTGGCCAAACGCGCCTTCGAAGCGATGATGACCATGAAGAAGATCGACGTGGCCAGGATCGAGGCGGCAGTGCGCGGGTAATGACACGGCAGGTATCTCGCAACGGGTGCCCCGGCGTATCCTCGCGCGATGACTACGTCGCGCCTTTCCACGCTGTTCCCCGTCCTGGCCGTGCTCGGCTCGGTCACTTCGCTTGCCGTGGGTACCTCGTTCGCCAAGGATCTGTTCCCGGTGATCGGTGCGCAGGGCACCAGCGCGCTGCGCGTGGGCTTCTCCGCGCTGGTGCTGCTGGCGGTGTTCCGGCCGTGGCGCTGGACCACCACGCGCGCCGATGCGGGCGCGATCTTCCGCTACGGCATCACCCTGGGGGTGATGAACCTGCTGTTCTACATGGCGCTGCGCACGATTCCGTTCGGTATCGCGGTGGCCATCGAGTTCTGCGGTCCGTTGGCGGTGGCGATGTGGTCCTCGCGCCGCCCCATCGATTTCGTCTGGGTGGGGTGTGCGGCCGCCGGCCTGCTGCTGTTGCTGCCGCTGGGCCACGGCGAGCCGCTGGACCTGACTGGTGTGCTGTACGCGCTGGGCGCGGCGGTGTGCTGGGCGCTGTACATCATCTTCGGCAAGCGTGCCGGCCACCTGCCGGCCGGGCATACGGTCTCGCTGGGCATGTGTGCGGCGGCGCTGGTGGTGGTCCCAGTCGGCGTGGCGCACGCCGGCATGGCGCTGCTGGACCCGAAGATCCTGCTGTTCGGGCTGGGCGTGGCGGTGGTCTCCAGCGCGATTCCGATGTCACTGGAAATGGCGGCATTGAAGCGGTTGCCGAAGGAAACCTTCGGCATCCTGATCAGCATGGAACCGGCGGTGGCTGCACTGCTGGCGATGGGCCTGCTGGCCGAGCACCTCACGCCCCTGCAGTGGGCGGCGATCGGCTGCACGGTGCTGGCGTCGGTGGGGAGCACGTTGACGGCAAACCGGCGGTCGCCGGCGCTGCCCGACCCGGCGGGATGAATCCAATGGTTAGCCGAGGGGGTAGAGCCGACTGTTAGTCGGCTGCTTCCCGCGGCGATAGCAATACCATCGCGCTTCGCGCGATAGCCGACTAACAGTCGGCTCTACCCAGTCGGCTCTACCCCAGTCGGCTCTACCCCCTTCGGGCACGCATTTTGTGCATCAGCCGCGCACCGGCGCGTCGCCGGCCACGTAGTACGTGGCCGTGCTGCGCGGCAACGGCTCGCGGCCCCGGATGCGGTCGGCGATCTTCTCGGCAATCATGATCGTGGTCGCATTGAGGTTGCCGGTGATGATGCGGGGCATGATCGAGGCGTCCACTACGCGCAGGCCCTGCATGCCATGCACGCGGCCCTGGCCGTCCACCACGCTCATCGCATCGGTGCCCATCGCGCATGAGCACGACGGGTGGTAGGCGGTTTCGGCTCGTGCACGCACGAAGGCATCCAGCTCGGCGTCGGTGCGGCAGTCCGCGCTGGGGCTGATCTCGCGGCCGCGGTACTCGTCCAGCGCGGGCTGGGCGATGATCTCGCGGGTGATCCGGATCGCATCGCGGAACTCCTGCCAGTCCTGGTCGGTGGACTGGTAGTTGAACAGGATGGACGGATGCTGGTGGGGGTCCAGCGAACGCGCATGCACGCGGCCACGGCTGGGCGTGCGCATCGACCCGACATGCGCCTGGAAGCCGTGTTCCTTCACCGCGTTGGTGCCGTTGTAATTGATCGCCACTGGCAGGAAGTGGTACTGGATGTTGGGCCAGGCGAAGTCGTCACGGGTGCGGATGAAGCCGCCGGCCTCGAACTGGTTGCTGGCGCCGATCCCGGTGCCGGCGAACAGCCATTCGGCGCCGATCGCCGGCTGGTTCCACCACTGCAGCGCCGGGTACAGCGACACCGGCTTGGTGCAGGCGTACTGCATGTACACCTCAAGATGATCCTGCAGGTTTTCGCCCACGCCGGGCAGGTCGTGCACCAGCGGCACGCCGAGCGCGGCCAGCAATGCGGGCGCGCCCACGCCGGAGCGCTGCAGGATCTGCGGCGAGGCAATCGCGCCGGCGCACAGCAGCACCTCGCGCCGGGCCTCGACATCGATCGGTTCGGCGCTGCCGCCGGCCAGGTAGCGCACGCCCACCGCGCGCTTGCCGTCGAACAGGATGCGGTCGGTGGTGGCGTGGGTGACGATCTCCAGCCCGGGCCGGCCCTTGGCCATGTCCAGGTAGCCGCGCGCGGTACTGGAGCGGCGCCCGCGCGGGGTCACGGTGCGGTCCATCGGGCCGAAGCCTTCCTGCTGGTAGCCGTTGAGGTCGTCGGTGCGCGGGTAGCCGGCCTGTACGCCGGCCTCCACCATGGCGTGGAACAGCACGTTGTTGTCGTTCTTCGGGGTGGCCACGCTGACCGGACCATCGCCGCCGTGGTAATCGTTGGGCCCGATGTCGCGGGTTTCGGCCTTGCGGAAGTAGGGCAGCACGTCCAGGTAGCTCCAGTCCTCCAGGCCATCGAAGGTGGCCCACTGGTCGAAATCCAGCGCGTTGCCGCGGATGTAGCACATGCCGTTGATCAGCGAGGAGCCGCCCAGGCCCTTGCCGCGCCCACATTCCATGCGCCGGTTGTCCATGTGCGGTTCCGGCTCGGTTTCATAGGCCCAGTTGTAGCGCCGGCCCTGCAGCGGGTAAGCCAGGGCGGCCGGCATCTGGGTGCGGAAATCGAGGCGGTAGTCCGGGCCGCCGGCTTCCAGCAGCAGCACGCTCACGCCGGCGTCTTCGGTGAGGCGCGCGGCCAGCGTGTTGCCGGCCGAACCGGCGCCGATGATGATGTAGTCGTACTCGCGTTTCATCGCGGGGGTCTCCTGGTCAGGCCGGTCAGAACACCGACGCGTAGCGGTCCAGTTCGATCTGGACGGATTTGGTGCGGGTGTAGGCACGCAGCGTGGCCAGGCCGTTCTCGCGGCCCACGCCGGACTGCTTGTAGCCGCCCACCGGCATCGTGGCCGGCGATTCGCCCCAGCAGTTGACCCAGCAGATGCCCGCGTCCAGGCGGTGGATCAACCGGTGTGCGCGGCTCAGGTCCGGTGTCACCACGCCGGCCGCAAGGCCGTAGTCGGTGGCATTGGCGCGACGGATCGCCTCGTCTTCATCTTCATAGGTCAACAGGCTGAGCACCGGCCCGAAGATCTCTTCGCGCACGATGGCCATGTCGTCGCGGCAATCGCTGAAGATGGTCGGGGCTACATAGCAGCCCTTGCCCAGCGCGCCGTCGGTAAGGCGCTCGCCACCGCACACCAGGCGCGCGCCTTCTGTCTTGCCGCTCTCGATGTGCGCCAGCACCCGGCGCATGTGCGCGGCGCTGACCAGTGGACCGAAGTTGGTGTCTTCGGAAAGCGGATCGCCGATGCGGATACGGGCCACGCGTTCGCGCAGCGCCTGCTCGACATCCGCCTGCAGGGCGTGCGGTATGAACACGCGGGTGCCGTTGGTGCAGACCTGCCCGGAGCTGTAGAAGTTGGCCATCATCGCCACATCGGCGGCCAGGTCGATATCCGCATCGGCGCAGATGATCAGCGCCGACTTGCCGCCCAGCTCCATGGTCACCTCCTTGAGCGTGGAACTGGACGCGCTGGCCATCACCTTGCGCCCGGTGGCGGTGCCGCCGGTGAAGGAGATCTTCTCGATGCCGGGGTGTTCGGTCAGTGCGGTGCCGACCCCGGCGCCATCGCCGGGCAGTACGTTGAACACGCCATCGGGCAGGCCGGCTTCGGTGAAGATTTCGGCCAGCTTCAGCGCGGTCAGCGGGGTCACTTCGCTGGGCTTGAAGATCATCGCATTGCCCGCCGCGAGCGCAGGGGCCGCCTTCCACAGCGCGATCTGGATCGGGTAGTTCCAGGCTCCGATCGCGCCGACCACGCCCAACGGTTCCTGCCGTGTGTAGAAGAAGCTGCCTTCGCGCAACGGCACCTGGCTGCCTTCCAGCCCGTGCATCACCCCGGCGTAGTACTCCAGCACGTCCGCGCCGGTGACGATATCCACGCTGCGGGTTTCGCTCAGCGGTTTTCCGGTGTTGAGGCTTTCCAGTTCGGCCAGGTCGTCGTTGCGTTCGCGCAGCAATGCCACCGCGCGCAGCAGGATGCGCGAGCGCTCCACCGTGGTGAGCGCGGCCCAGGCCTTCTGGCCGGCATGGGCGCTTTCCACCGCGGCATCCAGGTCGTCGCTGTTGGCGCTGTGCACGTTGGCCAGCACCTCGCCGTTGGCCGGGTTGACCACCTCGAAGGTGCGGTTGCCCTGCGAGGCCACATGGCGGCCGCCGATGTACAGCAGCTGGTCGGGGAAGGTGGGCATGTCGATGACTCCTGTTTGCGTCGGGAGACCAGCGGGTTCAACGGGTCAGATGCAGGAACTGCAGGTGGCGCTCGTACTGGTCGATGATGTCGTTGATGATCTGCTGGCGGCTGTAGCCGACCAGCTCGTAATCCTGTCCGCCTTCGTAGAGGTGCACTTCGGCGCGGTAGTAGCGCTGGTTGCGGAAGCGCTGCGCGGCGAACGAGGGGGTGAGGTAGCCCTTCATCACCACCTGGTAGGTGAACACCTGCTGCTCGCCATGGTCCACGGTGAGCTGCATGTCGCCTGGCTCGAAGCGGGTTTCCACGTCCAGCCCCTTGTCGCGCAGCTGCGCGGCCACGGCCTCGAGTGCCGGGCGCACTTCTTCATCCATGAAGCGGTACACCTCGTCGCGTGCCGGGAAGTGCACGGCCTGGGTGATGCGCTGGCGCCAGCCACGCTGGTGCCGTGATTGCCCCACCACGGGAATGGGCGAGTATTGCGAGGCTTTCTTCCGCTGGGATTCCTCGCCCAATGCACGGGTCAGTCCCCACAGCATCAGCAGCAGCACCACCGAGAACGGCAACGAGGCGAGCACCACCGCCGATTTGAGCGCATCCATGCTGCCGGCCAGCAGCAACCCGGCGGTAACCAGCGCGGTCATCACTCCCCAGAACACGCGCAGCCAGCGCGGGCCGTCTTCCTCCGGCAGGCCGCCGTGCGAGGACAGGGTGGACAGCACCACGGTGCCCGAATCGGCCGAGGTCACGAAGAAGATGAAGCTGACGATCACCGTCACGGTGATCACCGCGCGGCTCCACGGGTAGTTGTCCAGCAGCGCGTACAGCACGGTCGGCGGGTTATCCACGGCCATCTGCGCCAGGTGCTCCTGGCCGTGGTGCAGCACCTGGTCCAGCGCGCTGTTGCCGAAGATCGACAGCCACGCCAGGGTGAAGCCGAGCGGGATCAGCAGCACGCCGAACACGAATTCACGGATGGTCCGCCCGCGCGAAATGCGGGCGATGAACAGCCCCACGAACGGCGCCCAGCCGATCCACCAGGCCCAGTAGAACACCGTCCAGTTGCCCAGCCAGTCGGCGCGGCCGCCGTAGGCATACACGTCGAAGCTCTTGCCCACCACATTGCCCAGGTAATCGCCCAGGTTCTGCATGAAGGTGCTGAGCAGGTACTGGGTGGGGCCGGCGAACAGCATGAACAGCAGCAGCGCGATGGCCAGCAGCATGTTGATGTCCGACATCCAGCGCACGCCCTTCTCCACGCCGGACACCGCCACGAGGATCGCCGCGCCCATCATCAGCGCGATCAGCGCCACCTGTACCCAGGGCGCGTGCGGGATCGGCAGCAGCACGTTCAGGCCGGCATTGAGGTGCAGCACGCCAAAGCCCATGTCCGCGCCGATGCCGAACACGGTGGCCACGATGCCCAGCGCATCCACGGTGTAACCGATGGGGCCGTTGATGCGCTTGCCGATCAGCGGGTACAGCGCCGACCGCAGCGCCAGTGGCAGGTTGTGGCGGTACGCGAAGTAGGCCAGCGCCATCGCCGCCAGTGCGAACACGCCCCAGCCGTGCAGGCCCCAGTGCAGGAACAGCAGCTGCATGGCCTGGCGCGCGCTGGCTTCGCCACTGCCCACGCCACCTTGTGGCGGCTGCAGGTAATGGGTGAGCGGTTCGGACACGCAGAAGAAGAACAGCGTGATGCTGATCCCGGCCGCGAACAGCATGCCGGCCCAGGAGAGATAGCTGAACTCCGGCTCGTCATGGTCCGCGCCCAGTTTCACCTGGCCGTAGCCGGACAGTGCCACCCCGACCACGAAGACCAGGTACACGGTCATTGCCAGCAGGTAGTACCAGCCGACGTTGCGCGACGCCCAGGTCTGCGCTTCCAGCAGCAGCACGCCGGACGAAATGGGAAACGCGGTGACCAGAATGGCGAATGCCGCCACGATCGTGGCGGCAAGCAGGAAGACCGGTCGAAGCGTGCGCACCTCGCTGGGAGGCGTCTCCACGATGTTCATGGATGAAGGGGCTCACGGTGCCGTTGCCGGCAGACCCCACGCATTAGCGCATACGCGCTGTGGACATCCCGTTTACGCGGTCAGCGCAGGGCGTCGCTCGGCACGTCGATCTCCATGGCCAGTGCCAGGTGATCGGAAAACGCCGCCGGTACCGCTTCGGCACTGCGTTGCTGCAGGCCGCTGCTGAGCAGGATGTGGTCGATGGCCCGGTCCGGCCGCCAGCTCGGGAAAGTGGGTACCGCGCAGCCGGGCGGTTGCAGGTTGGTCTTCTGGTACAGCACCTGCATTTCCGGGCGTTCGGCCAGGCAGTTGAAGTCGCCCATCAGCACCGCGTTGGAATGCTCGGACAACAGATCGGCGATGAAGGCCAGCTGCGACATGCGCGAGTTGGTGCCCAGCGACAGGTGCGCCACCGCTACCGCCAGGCCCTCGTTGCCATCGCCGAACTTGGCCAGCAGCACGCCGCGCCCGCCGATCCGGCCGGGCAGGGCATGGTCCTGGACTTCCACCGGTTCCAGCCGGCTCAGCAGGCCGTTGGCACTGGAGGCCACCCCGCCCATGCGGCGGTTGGGTTGGTGGCTCCAGTAATTGAAGCCGGCGCGCTCGGCCAGGTAGTGGGTCTGGTTGGTGAAGCCCGAGCGCAGGCTGCCGGGGTCGGCCTCCTGCAGGCCGACGATGTCGTGACCGCGGGCCAGCTGGGCGATGGCGTCCAGGCTGGTCCGCTTGCGCCCCGCCGGCAGCGCATGCGACCAGCTGCGGGTCACATAGTCGCTGTAGCGGCGGGTGCTGGAGCCGGCCTGGATGTTGGCCGTCAACAGGCGCAGGGTCCGCGTGTTGGGGGAAGTCACGACGGTCGCTTGCTCTTGGATGCTCAGTTGCCCTTGGCGGCGCGTTCGCGGGCGATCAGGTGATCGGCGATGCGCAGCATGTCCGGGAAGCTCTTGCCCTTGACCAGGTACTTGCCGTTGACGATCACCGACGGCGTGCCGGTGATCTGGCTGCGCTGGGCGAACTGCTTGGCGGCACTGGTCTTGGCGCTCACCGCGAAGCTCGACATGGCGGCTTCGAACTGCTTGGCATCGGCACCGTGCTTGGCATAGAACGCGGCGATGTCCTGCACCGAATCACGGCCGCGCTCGCCCTTCAGGGCCTGGTCGACGTGGATGGCCTTGTACAGCGCTTCGTGGGTCTTGTCTTCCAGGTTCAGCGCCTGTGCGGCGTAGAAGGCCTTGGCGTAGTCATCCCAGGTGCCGCCGAACATGGCCGGCACGTACACGAAGTTCACATCGCTCGGCAGGCCGGCTTTCCACGGCCCGATCAGCGGCTGGAACGCGGCGCAGGCCGGGCAGACGAAGCCGAAGACTTCGGCCACTTCGATCTTGCCGGTGGCCGGCTGGAACGGCTTGCCGTTGGCGATGACCACGTAGTCGGCGCCTTCCACGGGCGCCGGACCGGTCGGCTGCGAGGAAGCCGGGGCCGGGGCCGGGGTGGTGGCTTCGGCAGCGGCGGTCTCGGCGGCGGCGGTTTCGCCGCTGGCGGCCGGTGCGGCCTCGGTCGGGGCCGGGGCGGTTTCAGCCGCCGGAGCGCTGGTCGGCGCAGCCGGTTCGGTCGGCGTGGCGGTGTTGGCGGTGCCGTCCTGCGCCTTGCAGGCGGCCAGGATCGGCAGCAGGGCCATGAGCATGAGGGCGAAACGGGTCTTCATCGAAGCGTCTCCAGCAGAGCATGTTGGGGCCGGCGCGTCGGGCGCCGGCCAGGGGGGAATGATGACACGCGGCCGCCGGGGCGCCGCGTGCAGGGTGCGTGACGGTTCAGCGAGCCTTCGCGGCGCGTTCGCGGGCGATCAGGGCATCGGCGTTGCGCAGCATGCTTTCGAAGGACGTGCCCTTGACCAGGTACTTGCCGTTGACGATCAGCGACGGCGTGCCCTGCACCTTGACCCGCTGCGCGAAGGATTTGGCAACGGCCAGCTTTGCTTCCACTTCATCGCTCTTCAGCGCGGTGGTGAACTGCTGTTCGGTCACGCCGTAGTCCTTGTAGAAGCCGGCCAGCTCCGCGGGCGACACGTTGGAGAGGGGCAGCGAGCCCTTTTCATGCAGTGCATCGAACATCGCCACATGGCTGCGCTTGGCCACGCCCAGCTGGTCGGCGGCGTAGTAGGCGCGGGCATAGGAATCCCAGTAGCCGCCGAACACGGCCGGCACCGGCGTGAAGCGCACATCCTTG
Source organism: Stenotrophomonas sp. SrG (assembly GCF_050031795.1). NCBI lineage: Bacteria > Pseudomonadati > Pseudomonadota > Gammaproteobacteria > Lysobacterales > Lysobacteraceae > Stenotrophomonas > Stenotrophomonas sp. SrG. Next base: position 114,020 of record NZ_JBNBBE010000003.1, on the reverse strand, counting down.
GGCAGCTTCTTCTGCCAGGCCTGCAGCAGCGGCTCGAAGTGGGCGCAGTGCGGGCAGGTGTAGCCGAACACTTCCGCTACTTCGATCTTGCCGGCCAGCGGCGCAAGCGGGCCGGGTGCCTGGATCACCTCGTAATCCTTGCCTTCCACCAGTGCGGCGGGGGCGGGCGCGGCCAGTACGGACAGCGGGCTCAGGGCCAGCAGCAACAGCATCAGGCGGGGCATCAACGTCATCTACATCCATCTCCATCGGAAAAAACAACGCCGGCCCAGTGCCGGCGTGGCGGTGAACATAACCCGCCGCCTGGGCGGGGCGCATCTGTCATCGGTCCCGGACAGCCGTCATTGGCGTGCACCGCCCACGGCCGAACGCGGCGCGGCGGTGGCCACGTCATCGGCGCGGTTGTGCAGGCCCTGCAGGTAGCTGCCCAGTGCCTGGATTTCCTGCTCGGTCAGCGACTTGGCAATGGTGGCCATGATCTGGAAGTGCGCCTTGTCGGTCTGTTGGGTCACGCCCGCCTGGTACTCCTGCAGCCGCCGCGCCACATACGAGGCGTGCTGGCCGCCCACGTGCGGGTAGGCCGGGCCCGGGTTGCCGGCCCCGGTGGGGCCGTGGCAGGCCATGCACGCCGGAATGCCACGCTGGGCATCGCCGCCGCGGTAGAGCTGCTGGCCGATTTCGTAGAACTTCTTGTCCTTGTAGGGACCTTCGGCCACCAGGCTGTCATCGGCAAGCCCGGCGCTGGCCTTCTGCGTTGCGAAATACGCACCGATGTCGCGCATGTCCTGCGGGCTGAGGTCCTGCACGAACGGCACCATCGCTGCCGATGCCCCCGACGTGCGCTGGCCGTTGGCGATCAGGGCCATCTGCTGCGAAGAATAGCGCTCGCTCTGGCCGGCGATGCTGGGGTACATCTCCACGGTCGAGTTGCCATCGGCCGAGTGGCACGCCGCGCACGCGGCAGCCTTGGTCTGGCCCGCCTTGGCATCGCCCCACGTGGTCTTGCTGAAATCGACTTCGAGCGACGCCGTCCTCACCGGCGTGTTGTCCGGCAGCGGGGTCACTGCGGTCTGGGCATAGGCAACAGCGGCGAGCAACGATACAGCGACAGCGGAAACGGCAAGAACGCGAGCATGGCGCATGCGGAAGCTCCGTGTGGACCGGCCTGGCGTGTGCAGGCTGCACACGCGGGGATCGCCCGATTATCCATGCCGTTTCACGCCGGGGTCAACGCGGCAGTGCGGCAAAACCCGTGACCGGCAGCACGCGGCGGGCCCGGACATGCGATCCTATGCCCATGTCATTGCTCCTCGAACGCGCCCATTACCTGCTCTCGGCCCACAATACCCGGCAATTGCCGGACGACGTGGGGGCCGAAGTGGCCTTTGCCGGCCGCTCCAACGCCGGCAAATCCAGTGCCCTCAACGCCCTGACCCGCCAGAACAGCCTGGCCCGGGTGTCCAAGACCCCCGGCCGCACCCAGCAGCTGGTGTTCTTCGAAGTCACCCCCGAGGCCAAGCTGGTCGACCTGCCCGGTTACGGCTACGCCAAGGTGCCGCTGGACCTGCAGGCGCACTGGCAGGCCTTCATCGACCAGTACTTCCGCACCCGCGAGGCCCTGCGCGGGCTGGTGGTGGTGATGGACATCCGCCACCCGCTGAAGGACTACGACCGGCAGATGCTGGCCTACGCGGTCCGGCGCGGGTTGCCGGCGCACGCGCTGCTGACCAAGGCCGACAAGCTCGGCCGTGGCCAGCAGGGCATTGCCCTGCAGAAGGTGCGCAAGGAACTGCAGTCCGCCTTTGGCGACACCGTCAGCGTGCAGACCTTCTCCGGCCCGGCCCGCCAGGGCGTGGACGAGGCGCGCGGGATCATCGGCGGCTGGCTGGGCCTGAACAAACCGGCGCCCGACGCGCCCTGATTGCTGTCACCCGACCAACGGTCGGGTGCTGCCGGCAGGTACCGACCGTTGCTCGGTGCATGCGTCAGCGCGCAGGCAAGGGTGCGAATTCGCCCGGTACCCAGGCGAAGGCTTCGCCTTCCCGACGGACATGCCCCAGGCCCGGGAACGGCAGGTGGGCACCGGCGACCCACCACCCCCCATCGGCGGCCTGCGCCATCATCGCGCGACGGCTGGCAATGGCGGCCGTGCGGTCGCTGTCGGCTTCGTAGGCGGCCTGCGGCTGGGCGAACTGCACGGCATGGAAGTGCACGATGTCGCCCCACACCAGGACCGCCTGCCGCTCACCGCCGTCGATCTTCCAGGACACATGGCCCGGGGTATGCCCGTGGCTGTCCAGCGCGGTGACGCCGTTCGGCAGCGCCTGCCCGGGACGGAAGCGGTGCAGCTTGCCGCTGGCCACGTAGGGCGCCACGGCCTTGCGGGCCAACGCGAAGGCAAAACGCACGCCCTGCGGCGCGCTGGCCTCGCTGGCCGGATCCAGCCAATACGCAGCATCGGCGTCGGACAGCCACACCGTGGCATTGGGATACGCGACCTGGTCCTGCGCATCGAGCAGGCCGCACAGGTGGTCGGGGTGGGCATGGGTGAGCAGGACATCATCCACCTCGGCCGGGTCGTAGCCGGCCTTGCGCAGGTTGCCCAGCACCTGGCCCAGCCCCGGGCCGAAGCAGCCGGCGGTGCCGGTGTCGACCAGGGTAAGGTGGTTGCCGCGCTGGATCAGGTAAGCGTTGACCGCGGTCTGCAGGCCCTTGCCGTCTTCGGGCACGTAGCGGTGGTCGAGCAGGCGGGTGACCGCGCCCGGTGCGATGCCGACCAGTTCCGAGCGACCCAGGGCCACGGTGCCGTCGAACAGGGCGGTGACCTCCAGGTCGCCGACCTGCTGGTGGTACACGCCGGGCACCTGTTGCAGCGGGTGGTGGGTGGTGGTGGCGAACGCAGGTGCGGCAACCGCGGCCAGCAGCAGGGCGGTGGCAAGGACACGCACACGGGGGAAGGACATGATCGTTTCCGTACAAGGCGGCAGCGCCGCGGTGCCTGCATGGTGCGCGGGGCGGGCGCGGCGTTCCGCTCAGAATGCGCGGCGAAACGCTCGCGGTGCGCTCAGCTGTTGCCGATCGCTGTCGGTTCCAGCCCGTAGCGCGCGGCGAAGCGCTTGCTGAAACTGCCCGGCGAGCGGTAGCCGACCCGCGCGGCCACGGTCTTGAGTGGCAGTTGGGTGGTGTAGAGCAGGTTCATGGCGTGGGCCAGGCGCGCATCGGCGAGCAGCTCGCGCACGCTGGACTGCTCGCTGGCCAGGCGCCGCCGCAGGGTGGCGCCGCTGAGACCGAGCTGGTCTTCGAAATCGCGCGATTGCCAGTCGCGTTCGGGCTGGGCGGCAATCAGGTCGCGGATGCGTTCGCCCAGGCTGGGCTCGGGTGGCACCAGCAGGCTGCCGTGGCCGCGCCGGCAGAACGCCAGCACCAGCGAAGCCAGGGCCAGGCGGGCTTCGGTGTACTGGGCGTGCTCCAGTGCCTGGCGCCATTGGCGCAGGGTGTCGGCATGGTCGTGCAGCGACAGTCTGGCCAATGCGTCGCCGGCCTCGGGCAGCGGCTCGTTCCACAGCACGCGTGCGGCCGACAGCGCTTCGGCGCACAGCGGCACGATCGCGCTGAGGTACAGCCCGGTCTGCGGATCGGGCGTGTTGACCACGTCGATCCGGCAGCGTCGGGTGATCAGGAACAGATCGCCGGGCACCAGTTGCAGGATCTGGTGCGCGGTGCGCACCTGCTTGCGCCCCTGCAGCAGGATGGCGAACTGCGGTTGCGGAATGTCCACCGACTGGGCGCCGTGTTCACGGCGGGCGGTGATGCAGGCATACCCGCCCGCGCGCTGGCAGTCGGCAAGGCTGGCCATCTCGGCCAGCAGCGGATCGGGGGTAACGGGCATGTCCATGAGGATGCAGTATCGGCCAAGCGGCCGCGCCATGCTGCTGCCACGCGCCGGGCCAACGCGCGCAAGCCAATGGCGGCGGGCATGGCAGGCGGTCAAGTCCCATCCAATAGGATGCAGAAAACCGTCACGGTGGCATGACGGCCGGAACCGCCACCCTATACTGCGCCCTTGCGATGCGGGGCGATCAGCCCCACATCCCCGTCCAGTCCAGAATCCCTGCGAGCCTCCCCTTGTCGAGCCCCAGCCACGTCGCCGAGACGCCGATCACCGACCGTAATGAACTGGTCGCCACGTTGGCCTCCGGCGAAAAGCCCAAGGCGCAGTGGCGCATCGGCACCGAACACGAGAAGTTCGGCTTCCGGCTGGACGACCTGCGCCCGCCCACCTTCGATGGCGAGCGCGGCATCGAAGCGCTGCTCACCGGGCTGACCCGCTTCGGCTGGGCGCCGGTGCAGGAGAACGGTCGCACCATCGCGCTGCTGCGTGACAACGCGTCGGTGACGCTGGAGCCGGCCGGGCAGCTGGAACTGTCGGGCGCGGCGCTGGAAAGCATCCACCAGACCTGTGTGGAAACCGGCACGCACCTCAACGAGGTGGCGCAGGTGGCGGCGGAGCTGGAGCTGGGCTTCCTGGGCATGGGCTTCCAGCCGAAGTGGACGCGCGAAGAGATGCCGTGGATGCCGAAGGGCCGCTACCGCATCATGCGCGATTACATGCCGAAGGTGGGTTCGCTTGGGCTGGACATGATGACGCGCACCTGCACGGTGCAGGTGAACCTGGATTACGCCACCGAAGCGGACATGGTGAAGAAGTTCCGGGTGTCGCTGGCGCTGCAGCCGATCGCCACCGCGCTGTTTGCCGATTCGCCGTTCACCGAGGGCAAGCCGAACGGTTACCTGAGTTACCGCTCGCACATCTGGACGGATACGGACGCGGACCGTACGGGCATGCTCGACTTCGTGTTCGAGGATGGCTTCGGTTACGAGCGTTACGTGGATTACCTGCTCGATGTGCCGATGTATTTCTCTTACCGCGATGGCGTGTACCACGATGCCAGCGGGCAGAGCTTCCGCGATTTCATGGTGGGCAAGCTGCCGGTGCTGCCGGGCCAGCTGCCGACGCTGCGCGACTGGTCGGACCACATGACCACGGCATTCCCGGAAGTGCGTTTGAAGAAGTACCTGGAAATGCGTGGGGCCGATGGTGGCCCGTGGGCACGGCTGTGTGCGTTGCCGGCGTTCTGGGTGGGCTTGCTGTACGACGATGCGGCGCTGGATGCGGCGTGGGACCTGGTGCGTGACTTCAGCCTGGTGGAGCGCCATGCGCTGCGCGATGGGGTGCCGAAGCATGCGCTGAACCTGCCGTTCCGCGGTGGCACGGTGCGCGACCTGGCGGCCGAGGCGTTGAAGATCGCTGTTGCTGGCCTGAAGCGGCGCGCGGCGCGCAATGCGGACGGGCAGGATGAAAGCCACTTCCTGGACGTGCTGCAGGAGATCGTGGCGTCGGGCATCACGCCGGCCGAGCGCAAGCTGGCGCTGTACCACGGTGAGTGGAACCAGAGCGTGGACCCGGTATTCAAGCAGTTCGCGTACTGAACCCCGAAAAAACCCCGGCCAGGCCGGGGTTTTTTCTTCTACATCATGCCGCCAACGTTGCCATGTCGATCACGAACCGGTAGCGCACATCGTTTTTCGCCATGCGCGCCCAGGCTTCATTGACGGTCTTGATGTCGATCACTTCCACGTCGCTGACGATGTTGTGTTCGGCACAGAAATCCATCATTTCCTGGGTTTCGGCCATGCCGCCGATCGCCGAGCCGGTCACGTGCTTGCGGCCGAAGATCACGCTGGAACCCATCAGTGGCGGGTCCAGTTCGGTGATCACGCCCACCAGGCACATGGTGGCGTCGCGCTTGAGCAGCTGCATGTACGGGTTGGTGTCGTGGCTGACCGGGATGGTGTTGAGCAGGAAGTCAAAGCTGTTGGCATGGGCCTTCATCTGCGCCGGGTCGCGCGAGACCAGCACTTCATCGGCGCCCAGGCGCTTGGCATCGGCACCCTTTTCCGGGGTGGTGGTGATCATCACCACGGTGGCGCCCATCGCCTTGGCGAACTTCACGCCCATGTGGCCGAGGCCGCCCAGGCCGATCACGCCGACCTTCTGGCCGGGGCCGACTTTCCAGTGGCGCAGGGGGGAGTAGGTGGTGATGCCGGCGCACAGCAGCGGGGCGGCCGCCTTCAGGTCAAGCGTGTCGGCGACCTTCACCACGAAGCGCTGTTCAACCACGATGTGGTCGGAGTAGCCGCCGAAGGTGAGCTGGTCGCTGCCGCGCTCCTTGCTGTTGTAGGTGTAGGTCGGGCCCTTTTCGCAGTACTGCTCCAGGTCGTGGTCGCAGGCGTCGCAATGGCGGCAGGAGTCGACCATGCAGCCGACGCCGGCGAAGTCGCCGACCTTGAAGCGGGTGACGTTGGCGCCGACTTCGGTGACCCGGCCGATGATTTCGTGGCCCGGCACCATCGGGAACTGGGCGCCGCCCCAGTCGTCGCGGGCCTGGTGCAGGTCGGAATGGCAGATGCCGCTGTAGAGGATCTGGATGCGGACATCGTCGGCACCGACCGGGCGGCGCTCGAAGGAGAACGGCACCAGCGGCGCGGTCTGGTCATGCACGGCATAGCCATGGGCGAGGGACATGGAGATATCCTGGGATTTATGGAAAGGCGCTTTACAATACGCCCGCTTTCCATGGGTATACAGTCAGTATATCGGCATGATTCATCAAGGCAGACTGCACAATCGTGGCTACTGACAACCTGACCCACCTGGCCGCGTTCGCGGCGGTAGCCCGCCACCGCAGCTTCCGCCGTGCCGGGGCGGAACTGGCGCTGTCGACCTCGGCGGTGAGCTACGCCATCCGCGCGCTGGAAGAGCGGTTGGGGGTGGGGTTGTTCCACCGCACTACCCGCAGCGTGGCGCTGACCGAGGCCGGGCAGCGGCTGCTTGATCGCCTGCAGCCGGCGCTGGGCCAGGTGCATGACGCGCTGGAGGAGATGAACCACTTCCGTGCGGCGCCGGCCGGGCTGCTGCGCATCAATGCCACCCGCGCGGCGGTGCATACCGAGCTGGGCCCCCGCCTGGCGCATTACCTGCGCGCGCACCCCGATGTACGGCTGGAGGTGGCGCAGGACGATGGCCTGGTGGATATCGTGGCCGAGGGCTACGACGCGGGGGTGCGGCTGCATGAGTTCGTGCCCGAAGACATGGTGGCGGTGCCGCTGGGGCCGCCGTTGCGCGGGTTGATCGTGGCGTCGCCGGCCTATCTGCAGGGCCGGGCGGTGCCACTGCACCCGCGCGAGCTCGTGGAGCATGAGTGCGTGCGCTTCCGCTTTGCCAGCGGCCATCTGTACAAGTGGCAGTTCGAGCGCGATGGACAGACGCTCGACATCGATGTGCCGGGCCGGCTCACGCTCGGGGATCAGCACACGATCCTGCAGGTGGTGCTGGACGGCCTGGGCCTGGCCTACGTGCTGGAGGATGCGGCGCGCCCGTACCTGGACGACGGCCGGCTGGTGGCGGTGCTGGAAGACTGGAGCGAACCGTTCGCCGGCTGGGTGCTGTACTACCCACGCCAACGGCAGATGTCCTCGGCATTGCGCGCGTTCGTGGATATGCTGCGCGGGACCGATTGAAAAAGGGGAACCTGCATGATCCGTTCGATCCTGGTGGTGCTGTGCACGCTGGCGTTGCTGCTACCGGGGGCGGTGAAGGCCACCGCGCAGATTTCGGACACGATCGAGGTGAACGGCGAGAAATTCCCGCTCAACACCAATCCGCTGTCCGCGCATCTGAAACGGATCGGCTGGACGCCGCCGGAAGACGCCGTGATATCCAGCGCGAACTGGCGCGGCTACGTGGCCCGCTGGCGCATCGACCAGGACCAGCTGGTGCTGGCATCGATGACCATCCGGGTATCCCCGGAGGAAACCAAGGAGCTGCTTCCGACCCTGTTTCCCAACGTTGCGCGCGTGTTGGCCGACTGGTACAGCGGTACGCTGGTGATCCCCGATGGGAGCCAGATCCGGCACGTGCACATGGGCTATGGGTCCCTCTACGACCACTACCAGCTGATCCGGGTGGAGGCCGGAAAGGTGGTCGAACGCAAGGCGATGGACGCTGCGGCGTTCGAGGCCTACCGCGCGGCGAAGTTCGAGGCTTACCAGAAAACAGCGGAATTCCAGCGCGATTTTGCCGACGCCCGCAAGAGCGGCATGTCCAAGCGAGAGGCAGATGATTTCCTGCGCGCTTTTTCCGCCGAACAGTACCTGTCGCACTGATGACGCGCGTCAGTCGCTGATCTCGTCGTAGCCACGGCCGAGGAACTGCAGCAGGCAGAAGCCGTGGCCGAACGGATCGGCGAGCAGGGCGATGCGTCCCCAGGCATGGGTTTCCGGCGGCCGTTCCACGCGTGCGCCTGCGGCCACGGCGCGTGCCAGGGCGACATCCAGGTCCTTCACTATCCAGTCCAGGTGCAGCGGCGTCCAATGCCGGCGGTAGTCGCGGCGGTCTCGCACCTGCGGCGTGGCCGAGGTGCCTGATGCCTTGACCAGCAGGTAGATCGGTGCCGGTCCACCCAGCAGCTCCACGCCGTCGCCTCCGAAGCGCCGTCCCGCGCGCAGCTCGAACGCGCGCGTGTAAAACGCCAGCGCGTCATCAAGGTTATCGACATCGATGTTGACCAGAAACTCCATACAGGATCCTCAAGAAGCCAACAGTCACCCCGGCGCCATCGTAGAGCCAGGCCCTGCCTGGCTGCCACGTTCAGTACATTTACTGACCTTCGCCGGCCAGAATGGTGCAACGATGGTTTCCAGATTAGCGGACCCGCACCACTCCCTTGAGCTCGGCCACCCCGGAGCACCGGTCATGTCGTTCTCCCTGCCGTCCCGCAACAGCCTCTTCATCCTCGGCCTGCTGACACTGGTGTTGGCGTTCGCCCCATGCGCCCACGCCGTAGAACCGCTGGACGCCGTCAGTGTACGTGTCAGCGGCTATGTGACGTCGTTCGATACCGAGATCCGTGCCGATGGCGAAGGCAGGCGCGGCACCGACATCGACCTCCACCGCGACCTGGGCCTGGGCGACGACAACCTGGTAGCCAACGTCGGCCTCACCTGGCGCCCGTGGGAAAAGCATGAGTTCGCACTCTCGTACTACACGCAGAGCGCCGATGCGACCCGCCAGATCAACCGCGACATCGAATTCGACGGCACGCTCTACGAAGCGTCCAGCACGATACGAACCGATGTGGATATCGATGCCTACGAGGCGTCGTATACCTGGTGGGCAGCATCGCGCAACCAGTGGGCATTGGGTCCGCGCGTCGGCCTGGTCTGGTACCGCATGGAGCTGGGCATCAAGCTCGATGTGGACGTGGGTGGCAACCAGGGCGGTGGCGCAGCCAGCAGCCGGGTATCGGCCGATGTGCCGGCGCCGATGATCGGCGCCGGCTGGCGTTGGACGCCGTCAGAGGACTGGCGCCTTTCCGCCGACGTGGGCTACTTCACCGTGAGCGTCGACGACATCGACGGCGACATCTACTTCGGCCGCGCCGGTGTGGAATGGTTCCCCTGGGAGCGCACCGGCTTCACCCTCGACTACACCTATACCCGCATCGAAGCAGACGCCGACAAGGACAGCTTCAGCGGCAACGTCGACTTCAAGGACGCAGGCCTGCGGCTCGGATTTGTGTATCGGTTCTGAGGCTATGTGGCGAGTAGTTTGCGGATCTGTGCTTCGGTTGCCGCGTAATCGCCTTCGCCGAAATGCCGGTAGACGATGCGGCCTTCCTGGTCGATCAGGTACAGCGCCGGCCAGTACTGGTTTCCGTACGCGCGCCAGGTCTGGTAGGCGTTGTCCTGCGCTACCGGCCAGGTGACACCGAGCCGCTTCACTGCCGCCGCCACGTTGCGCGGCAGCTTTTCATAGCCGAACTCGGGGGTGTGCACGCCGATCACGGTCAGGCCCTGGCTGGCGTAGGTGTCATGCCACCGCTTCACGTGCGGCATCACGTTGAGGCAGTTGATGCAGGAGTAGGTCCAGAACTCCACCAGCACCACCTTGCCGCGCAGCTGCTGCAGCGATTGCGGCGGGCCGTTGAGCCAATGCTCGATGCCGGTGAACTCCGGCGCCTGCGGCGCCGGCATGTTGGGGCTGGGCGGGACCGGGTCGGCCGCTGCGCCCGGCGTACAGGCGCTGGCGGAGATGCACGCGGCCAGCAGGGTGATGATCGGGCGAAGCATGCGCATGGTCCTTCTCCTCAGGCGAGTGAGAGCTGTACGTCGATGTTGCCGCGCGTGGCCTTGGAGTACGGGCAGGTGAGGTGCGCAGCCTCCACCAGTGCCGTGGCCTGCGCGCGGTCCATGCCGGGCACGCTGACAAGCAGCCGTGCCTGCAGCTGGTAATCCTCGCCGACCATGCCGAGGTCGACTTCGGCGTCAACGGCGGTGTCGGCGGGCAGGGTCAGGTTCAAGCTGCGCGCGGCCTTGGCCATCGCGCCCTGGAAGCAGGCTGACCAGCCGGCCGCGAACAGCTGCTCGGGATTGGTGCCCGGCTTGCCGCTTCCCGGCGGGGACAGGGCGATATCCAGTTGGCCGTCGTCGCTGTACGCGCGTCCGGCGCGACCGCCGACGGTGTGGGTCTTGCCGGTGTACAGAACCTTGTCGATTGCATTCATGGGAATTGCCTCGGTATGGATGAAGGGGGCGGATCAGAGTGCAGCGGCGTCAATCACCGCCTGGACGAACGCCTGCGGTGCTTCCTGCGGCGGGTTGTGGCCCACGCCGCCCTGCAGCAGGCGATGCTCATAAGGCCCGGTGAACTTGGCGGCATAGGCCTCGGCCTTGGGGTGCGGCGCGCCGTTGGCATCGCCCTCCAGGGTGATGGTCGGTACGCCGATGGTCGGCGCCTGCGCCAGGCGCTGCTCCAGCGCGGCGTACTTCGGCTCGCCATCGGCCAGGCCCAGGCGCCAGCGGTAGTTGTGCACGACGATGGCCACGTGGTCGGGGTTGTCGAGCGCGGCGGCGCTGCGCGCGAACGTGGCATCGTCGAAGCGCCACTGCGGCGAGGCCAGCTGCCAGATCTGGCGGGCGAAGTCGTGCGTGTAGCGTGCGTAACCGGCCTGGCCGCGATCGGTGGCGAAGTAGAACTGGTACCACCACTGCAGTTCGGCCTGCGGTGGCAGCGGCGTCTTGCCGGCTTCCTGGCTGCCGATGAGATAGCCGCTGACCGAGACCAGCGACTTGACCCGTTCCGGCCACAGCGCGGCAACGATGTCGGCCGAGCGTGCGCCCCAGTCGAAGCCGGCCAGGTTGGCGCGCGGGATGTGCAGGGCATCAAGCAGGTTCAGCACATCGGAAGCAAGCGCCGCCGGTTCACCATTGCGCGGCGTCTGCGCCGACAGGAAGCGGGTGCTGCCATAGCCACGCAGGTGCGGCACGATCACCCGGTAACCCTTGGCCGCCAGCTGCGGCGCGACCTCGGCATAGGCATTGATGTCATAGGGCCAGCCGTGCAGCAGTACGACCACCTCGCCGTCGGCCGGGCCCAGCTCGGCGTAGGCCACGTCCAGGTCGCCAGCGACGACATGCTTGTTCGCCTGCAGCGGGGGCGGCGCGTGTGCGACGGCCACCGTCGGCGCGGGGACGGGCAGGGCAGGTGATGCGATGGCGGATGCAGAGGCCGCCAGGGCCATCGCCATGCCCAGCAGGGAGGCGCCGAACGACCGCGGCGAATGGGACAGCGGGAAAGAAGAAGGGGTGTGCATGGTGCTCTCCGTTGACGTTCAGATGGCCCAGCCGCCATCGATGGTCAGGCTGGAACCGGTCATGTAGGCCGCTTCATGGCTGGCAAGCCAGGCGGTGAGTCCTGCGACTTCATCGGGCTGGCCGACCCGGCCAAGCGGGTTGCGCTGCACCAGCTGGTCGACGAAGTCGGCGGTGATGTCGGTGGCGATCGGTCCGGGCTGGATGTTGTTGATCGTGATCCGGCGCGGCGCCAGGTCCAGCGCCAGTTCGCGCACCAGCGTGGCCACGGCGGACTTGGTCATCGCATAGACGCTGCTGCCGACCGCACCGCTGCGCACGGCGGTGTTGCTGCCGATGGTGATCAGGCGACCCCCATCGTTCATGGCAGCGGCGGCGGCCTGCACGGCGAGGAACACGCCACGCACGTTCACGGCCAGCATCCGGTCCAGCAGGTCGGTGGGAAAGTCGGCCAGCGGGCTGCCCTGGTAGATGCCGGCATTGACCACCGCCACCTGCAGCGGGCCAAAGGTGTCCACCGCTTGTTTGACCGCTGACGCGATGGCCCGCGCATCGGCGCTGTCAGCCTGCAGGGCGATGGCCTGGCCGCCGTCGGCCTGGATCGAGGCGACCACCGCGGCGGCTTTCTCAGGCTGGGAGACGAAGGTCAGCGCCACGGGATGACCCTCGCGGGCCAGCCGCCTGGCAATGGCGGCGCCAATGCCACGGGAGCCGCCGAAGACCAGCGCGGTGTTGGAACGGGGGGAGACGGTGGCATTCATGCAGATGTCCTCGGGGTAGGCGGCCAGCGGAGGAGCCGCCGGCGTTGGAGGCCATTCAACGCCTGCCCCGTATCCGGCAGGTGTCGGCGAACCCGGAGATTTGTCGCCTTTCCGCACCACGGCGGCGGTTGATACACAGTCATACAAATGGATGTCCCCGCCGGCCCGCAGCACCGCGCCGGCGGCGATACCATGCGTCCACGGGCCCGCAGCGGGTCGCCGATGGCCACCACGCGGAGCAGGCATGAGCACCCACACCGACCACATACTGGTTGTCGATGACGACGCCGATATCCGCCAGCTGGTCGGCGACTACCTGCGCCGCAACGGCCTGCGCGTAAGCCAGGCGGCCGACGGGCGCGAGATGCGCGCCACGCTGGAGACCAGTGACGTGGACCTGATCGTGCTGGACGTGATGATGCCGGGCGAGGACGGGCTGTCGCTGTGCCGCAACCTGCGTGCCGGCAAGCACCGCGCCGTACCCGTGGTGATGCTGACTGCGCGCGATGATGAAACCGACCGCATCATCGGCCTGGAAATGGGCGCCGACGATTACGTGGTCAAGCCGTTCTCCTCGCGCGAGCTGCTGGCGCGCATCACTGCGGTGATCCGGCGCGCGCGCATGCTTCCCCCGAACCTGCAGGTGAGCGAGGCCGCACGGTTGATCCGCTTTGGCAGCTGGCGGCTGGATACCAGTGCGCGGCACCTGCTGGACGAGGCCGGCACGGTCTATCCGCTCAGTGGCGGCGAGTTCCGCCTGCTGCGCGTGTTCATCGACCATCCGCAGCGCGTGCTCAGCCGCGACCAGCTGCTCAACCTGACCCAGGGCCGCGACGCCGAACTGTTCGACCGCTCCATCGACCTGCTGGTCAGCCGCCTGCGCCAGCGCCTGGGCGATGGTGCGCGCGAACAGACCTTCATCAAGACCGTGCGCAGCGAAGGCTATGTGTTCAGCCAGCCGGTCGTGCTGCTCGACGAGGACGCATGAACGTCCCGGCGCATCGCCGTAGGTTCTCCTGGTTGCCGCGCACGCTGGGTGCCCGCCTGTTGCTGATCCTGGCCGCCGGCATGCTGCTCGCGCACGGCCTGTCGTTCGCGCTGCTGTTCCACGAGCGCGCCACCGCTACCCGCGCGATGATGTTGAGCAACATGGAGGACGACGTGCCGCTCAGCGTGGCGCTGCTCGAGCATCTTTCACCGGCCGAACGCACGGCATGGCTGCCGCAGCTGGAACGGCGCACTTACCGCTATCTGCTGCGCCCCGCCCAGCCGGGCAGCGCGCTGGCCAGCGAGCGCGCGCGCCAGGTGGCCGGGCTGATCGATGATTCGCTGGCGCATCGCTACGCATTGCGGCCGCGCGCGGTCTCCGCCTCGCCGGAGCGATACGAAGTGGAGCTGACCTTGGCCGACGGCCAGCCGTTGACCATCGAAGTCACCCCGTCGCTGCTTCCGATCGCGCGCTGGCTGCCGTGGGTGCTCGCCGCGCAGGTGCTGGTGTTGCTGGGCTGCGTGTGGCTGGCGGTGCGCCTGGCCACACGCCCGCTGGTACGGCTGGCCGAAGCCGCCGACCGCCTGGACGTGGCCGGGCAGGGCGATGCGATCAGCGAACAGGGACCGCAGGAAGTGGAGGCCGCGGCACGCGCGCTGAACGCGCTGCAATCGCGCGTGGCCGCCCACGTCAGCGAACGCATGCAGATACTGGCGGCAATCTCGCACGACCTGCAGACGCCGATCACCCGGCTGCGCCTGCGCATCGAATCGCTGGACGAGACGCCCACGCAGGAGCGCCTGCTGGGCGACGTGACCCAGCTCAGCCAGCTGGTGCGCGAGGGCATCGATTACGCGCGCAGCGCAACTGTCAGCATGGGCACTCCCGTGCAGCTCGACCTGCCCGCGTTCCTCGACAGCGTGGTGGGCGACTACGAGGAGGTGGGCAAGCCGGTGCGGCGCGTGGCCGGTGCGCAGGCCACGCTGCCGACCCATCCGCAGGTCCTGCGGCGGGTGGTGCAGAACCTGATCGACAACGCGCTGGCGTACGCCGGCAGCGCCGACGTGGGCCTGACCGTAGGCGCGCACGGCGAGGTGAGCATTGATGTGATGGACCGTGGGCCAGGCATTCCCGAGGCGTCGCTTGCGGCGGTGCTGCAGCCCTTCCATCGGCTGGAGCCTTCGCGTGGCCGCGCCAGTGGCGGCACCGGGCTGGGCCTGGCCATCGCCGACCAGCTGGCCCGGGCGCTGGGGGGGCGGTTGATCCTGGCCAATCGGGAGGATGGCGGGCTGCGCGCAACCTTGGAGCTGCGCCGGGAAAATGCTGCACTGCGCACAAAGCCGGCGCTTGAATCGATCTAAACTGGCCCCTCGATGATCTGGCATGGGAGGGCAGGGCATGGGGTTTCGCAGCACGATGATGGTGGCCGCAGCACTGGCGGCAGCAGTTTCATTTGGCGCGGTGGCCGCGCCGATGTCCGGCAACCCGATCCTGCCGGGCTGGTATGCCGATCCTGAGGCGGCGGTGTTCGGCAAGACCTATTGGATCTTCCCCACCAGCTCGCGACCGTATGCCGAGCAGACAGCGTTCGACGCGTTTTCGTCGCCCGACCTGGTGCAGTGGACCCGGCATCCGGGTGTGCTGAAGATCGAGGCGGTGTCCTGGGCAAAAGAAGCACTGTGGGCCCCGTCGGTGGTGGAGAAGGACGGAAAGTACTATTTCTTCTTCTCCGCCAACGACATCAAGAACGACAGCGAAGTGGGCGGCATCGGCGTGGCCGTGGCCGACCGGCCGGAGGGCCCGTACCGCGACCTGCTGGGCAAGCCGCTGATCGGTTCGTTCCACAACGGAGCGCAGCCCATCGACCAGTTCGTCTTCAAGGACGACGACGGCACCTGGTACATGCTCTACGGCGGCTGGAAGCACGCCAACATCGTGCGGTTGAAGGACGATTTCACCGGCATCGTGCCGCTGTCCGACGGCACGCTGTACAAGGAGATCACCCCCGCGCCGGAATATGTCGAGGGCTCGCTGATGTTCAAGCGCGGCGGCCGCTATTACTACATGTGGTCCGAGGGCGGCTGGGGCGAGCCGGACTATTCGGTGGCCTACGCCATTGCCGACGCGCCCACCGGGCCGTTCAAGCGGATCGGCCGGATCCTGCAGCAGGACCCGGCGGTCGCCACCAGCGCTGGCCACCACTCGCTCATCCATGCGCCTGACGATGACAGCTGGTACATCGTCTACCACCGCCGCCCGCTGGGCCGGACCGGCCGCAATGAACGGGCCACCGCCATCGATCGCATGGAGTTCGATGCGCAGGGGCATATCCTGCCCGTGAAGATGACCCACGAAGGCGTGCCGGCGCATCCTTTGCCCTGACGCGGTTTATGGCAAAGTTGCGCCATGGCTTACCCGCCATGGCTACAAGGAGAGCAGGGATGATGAACAGGAGCGTATGGGTGCTGGCGCTGTGCCTGATGGCCGGCGCGGCGATGGCTGACAGTGTCCGGTTCGGCAACAATCTGGTGAATTCGGGCGACAACGCAGGCCGGGTCGTCCAGGTGGCCGGCAAGCCGGACCGGGTCATCCAGGAAGAAAGTGACCAGGGCGGAAACCTGGGCGAGCGCTGGGAGTATTACCAGTCGCGCAAGACCGTCCAGATTGTTTTCCGGGACGGCCGGGTCACTGCCATCCGGGAAATCTTCAACTGACCACGCCGGCGGCGGACCATTCGTCCGCCAATACGTTGCGCACCCCCGTGATGTGCCATGCTTCCTCCTTCCAACAGGGAGCATGCCGTCATGGCCAAGGGTCTGGACAAGCAGAAAGAGCAGAAGAAGAAACCTGCCAAGACTGCGAAGGAAAAGAAGGCGGAAAAAAACGAGAAGAAGAACACGCGCGGTTTCGCACCGACCTGATCCCTTCCGTTCGCTTCACCGCTTTCACAACGTAGGGGCTCTACCCCCGGCAGTACAAGTACCGGTCGTGAAACCGTGCAAGTTCGGTTTCGCGGCCGGCGTTGCCGACGCATCCTGTCCCACCGGAACCGGGTAACTCCGATGCCGTTGCTGAGCTTCACCGACTTCGAGGCCTACGCAGACGCGCTCGCCGGCGTGGACGGCCTGATGCGCGTGACCGGACCGGTGGGCCGTGCATGGACACTGGACATCCTGGACGCCGGTGACGTCACCGCGATGCTCGGCGTGGACGGCGCCCCGGCGCTGTACAACGGGCTGAGCCAGCCCGGTCGATACGTGGTCCACATCTCGCTGCCCGGCAGCGATGCGTTCATGCAGGGGAGCGCGACCGCCGATGACCAGTTCGTCTGGTTCGCACCGGGTGTGGAAGTGCACGGCTTTACCCGCAGGCAATCACAGTTCCTCGCGCTGGACATGGACGCCGCTGCGGTGGTGCAGCGTGCGCGCGAAGTGGCCGGACTGTTCGACGACCATATCGATCGTACCTACGCGGTGAATGTCGGCCGTGCCGAGATGGCACCGATCATTACCCTGGTCACCCGCGCACTGGCGATCCATCGGCAGACCCCCAGCGTGTTCGATGAGCCCAGTGTGCGCCGCTCGTTCAGTGGCCAGGTGATCCACGCACTGCTGCGCTGCATGGTGCTGGCCAATCCCGAAGCCGTGCGGCGCACCCGCGGTCGGCCGACCTTGCCGCGCAACGAGATCATCCGCCTCAGCCTGGACCACATCCACAAGAGCATCCGGGGGGAAGCGGTGATCGGTGACCTGGTGCTGAGCGCGGGCACCTCGCAGCGTTCGTTGAGCCGCGCGTTCGATGAAGTGTTCGGCATGGGGCCGCACCAGTACTTCATGCTGGAACGGCTGCACGTGATCCGCAAGGCGCTGCGCGAGGCAACCCCGGGCGACACCGTCACCTCGGTGTGCGCACGCTACGGGGTGTGGGACCAGGGGCGCTTTGCCGGCATGTACCACCGCACGTTCGGCCTGCATCCGTCGATGGAGCTGGCGGCGGCGCTGGAGTCATGGCGGGCCAATACAACCGCCAGGGACAAACGCTGAGGCGCCGCGCCGCGGCCTAGCGTGTCTCAGCCAGTACCGCGCGCACGCGCGACGCCAGGGTATCCACGTTGAACGGCTTGCCGATCAGCTGTACGCCCGGGGCGATCACCCCATCGCGCTCCAGCGCGTTGCGGCTGTAGCCAGTGGTGAACAGCACCTTGAGATCCGGTCGGCGACGCAGGGCCTCGTCGGCCAGCTCGCGTCCGTTGACCTCCGGCATCACCACATCGGTGAAAAGCAGCGCGATGTCCGCATGCTGGTCAAGCAACACCAGCGCCGCGGCCGCGCCATCCGCGGCCAGCACGTCATAGCCCAGTGCAGTGAGCGCTTCCACCGAGAACTGCCGCACGGTCGGCTCGTCTTCCACCACCAGGATCAGCTCGCGGCTGCCTGCGGGCATCCGAAGCCCAGCCGGTGCCGCAGGCGCCACCGGCGCCACCTCGGCCACCAGTCGGGGCAGGTAGAGTTTCACCGTGGTTCCCCGGCCGATTTCCGAGCACAGCTTCACGTGGCCGGCCGACTGTTTGACGAACCCATAGACCTGCGACAGCCCCAGCCCGGTGCCCTGACCGACCTGCTTGGTGGTGAAGAACGGATCGAAGGCCTTGGCCACCACTTCGGGTGACATGCCGCAGCCGTTGTCGGCCACGGTGATGAGGATGTACTCGCCACGGGGCACCCCGGGGTGCTGCTCGGCGTTGCCGGCGTCGATCGTGCAGTTGGACGTCTCCACTGCCAGCCGCCCGCCACCGGGCATGGCGTCGCGCGCGTTGACCGCCAGGTTGAGGATGACGTTCTCCAGCTGGTTGGCGTCGGCGAAGGCCAGCCACAGGTCGGCCGCCAGCAGGGTTTCCAGCCGGATCGTGCCCCCGAGCGAGTGCACGAACAGGTCGGACATGCCCGACACCAGCCGGTTGGCATCCACCGGCACCGGCTGCAGCGGCTGCTGGCGGGAAAACGCGAGCAGCCGCTGGGTAAGCTGGGCGGCGCGGTTGGCGCCATCGATGGCCATGTCGATGTAACGGCTGACCAGCGGGTCGCTCTCGCCCAGGCGCAGTGACAGCAGGTCCAGCGGTCCGATCACGGACGCGAGCATGTTGTTGAAATCGTGCGCGATACCGCCGGTGAGCTGGCCTACCGCTTCCATCTTCTGGCTCTGCCGGAGCGCATCCTCGACCCGGGTGCGCTCGGCGACTTCCTCTGCCACCCGGATCTCAAGGTGCTCATTGAGTTCCTTCAGGCGGGCCTCGGCGGCTTTGCGCGCGGTGACCTCGATCGCCACGCCGACCACGCGCACGCAGCGGTCGCCCTCGAAGTGGCCCCGGCCCTTCGCCGCGACCCAGCGCACCACGCCGTCCTCCTTGCCGAT
This sequence comes from Stenotrophomonas sp. SrG, assembly GCF_050031795.1. Classification (NCBI taxonomy): domain Bacteria; kingdom Pseudomonadati; phylum Pseudomonadota; class Gammaproteobacteria; order Lysobacterales; family Lysobacteraceae; genus Stenotrophomonas; species Stenotrophomonas sp. SrG. The sequence continues at coordinate 95,147 of NZ_JBNBBE010000003.1, read as the reverse complement.
GGTGCGGTATTCCACATCGTAAAGCGCGCGTTGCGCAGGATCGGCGGCGGCCGCGAAGGCGGCGCTGGTGGCCTCGCGGTCGAGCGGATGCAGGCCGTTGTAGAAATCGTCCAGGCGCACCGCAACGTCGGGTGAGATGCCGAACATCGCCTTGGTGCGCGGCGGCCAGATCAGCACGTCGTGCACCAGGTCCACGTCCCAGAAGCCCATGTCACCGGCCTCGGTGGCGAAACGCAGCCGTTCCTCGCTTTCGGCCAGGGCGGCTTCGGCTGCCTTGCGCCCGGACAGGTCGAGCATCGCGCCGATCATGCGCACCGGCTCGCCCGCCGTGCCGCGCAGCACCGCGCCGCGGTCCAGCACGTCCGCGTAGCTGCCATCGGCGCGGCGGAAGCGGTACTCGCCGTACCAGATCGTGCCGCCGCCGTCGATCACGGTGTGGATGTCGGCATCAATGCGCGGGCGGTCGTCGGGATGGATGTGGTCGAGCCACCACCGCGCGTCGGTTTCCATCCGGTCGTGGCCGAACAGGTCGGCCAGCGCCTCGTTCCAGACCACCTGGCCATCGGCCATGCGCCAATCCCAGATCGCATCGTTGGTGGCGCGTGCCGCCAACCGATAGCGCTCTTCGATCTCCCGGTGACGTGCTTCGGCGGCCTTGCGCTCGGTGATGTCCAGCGAGGTGCCGATCAGCCCCACCACGTTGCCGTCGGCATCGCGAAGGGGGGCCTTGGTCGAGAGCCAGTAGGCGCGACGGCCGTCCGGGAAGCTGATGTCCTCCTCCAGCTGCTGGGACTGGCCGGTGGCCATGATGCGTTCATCGGTGGCCATCACGGCAGCGGCCTGCACCGGGTCGTTGAGCAGTTCCGCATCGGTGCGCCCGACGTACTGCTCCGGCGGCAGCCCGATCAGCTCGGTCGTGCCGTGGTTGCCCATCAACAGCCGGCCCTGGCGGTCCTTGGCGTAGACCACGCCGGGGGCCGCGTCCAGGAAGGAGCGCAGCAACGTCTGCGCCTGGTCGCGCTCGGTCTCGATCAGGCGGCGTTCGTCGATATCGATCAGCACGCCCTGGAACCCGGTGGCGCGCCCCTGCGCATCCAGGTCGACCCGGCCGATGGCCTCGAGCCATCGGTACTCGCCGTCGGCATTGCGCGCGCGGTACTGGTGCGCATAACGCCCGCCGCGCATGAGCGCATCGCTGATGGCCGCTGCCAGCTCCGCATGATCGTCAGGGTGTACTGCGGACAGCACCTGTTCCAGGCGCAGCTCGCGATGCGATGAGCCCGGCTCCAGCCCGAACGCGTGGGTCAGCGCGTCGTCCACGGTCAGCCGGTCGTGGGCCACGTCCCAGAACCACGTGCCGACGATGGCGCCGGCGGCAAGCGCCATCTTCACCCGCTCGGTGTCGCGCCCGCTGTGCTTGTCGGTGGGATCGGTAACGTTCAAAGGGCTCTCGCGGGCGAAATGGGGCGTGCGCAGGCCGGGTAGATTATCTGATCGCGTGTAGCGACCATGAAGACGGGCCCGGCCCGGCCGGCGCGCGAGCTGAAGGCTTCATCCCGGGTCGCCCAACGCCGCGCGCCGCGCGCGGTACACCTCCGGCGTCTGGGGCTTGACGAACAGCGCCACCAGCTCCGGGTACTCCTGTTTGACCGCGCGTTCGATACGCGTGATGCATGCCTCGATCTGCGGGGTGGTGCGGTCGTCCTCGAATTCGGCGCTCAGCATCGCCACCACCTGGTCCGGGCCCATCTGCATGGTGGTCACCCCGTTGGCCTTGCGCAGGTCCGCATCGGTGTTGGCCACGGCCATGATGCGCTGTGCCACGTGCGGGTGGGCCGGCTCGCCGACCAGCAGCCCCTTGGTCTCGCGCGCCAGCAGGAACGCGGTGGCGGCCAGGACGCCGGCAATGCACAGCGAGGCCACGCCGTCGAGGACCGGCATGTCGAGCCATTGCGCCGCGGCCAGGCCGATGGCGGCGAACGCCAGGCCGAGCAACGCGGCGCTGTCTTCCAGCAACACGGTGAAGGTGGTGGGGTCCTTGCTGCGCCGGAAGGCTTCGAAATAGCCCTGCGACCCCTTGGTCGCGCGGAATTCGCGCAGCGCCACCCACCAGGAAACGCCCTCGAACACGAACGAGATACCCAGCACCACGTAGCTCACCGTGTGGTTGGTGGCCGGTTCCGGGTGGCGGATGTGCTGGATGCCCTCGTAGGCCGAAACCCCCGCACCGGCGGCGAACACCAGCAGCGCCACGATGAAGCTCCAGAAGTACAGCTCACGGCCATAGCCGAACGGGTGCAGGGTGTCGGGCTTCTTGTCGGCGCGGTGCAGGCCGTACAGCAGCAGGAGTTCATTGGTGGTGTCGACCAGCGAGTGCACGCCCTCGCTGAGCATCGCCGAACTGCCGGAAAGCCCGGCCGCGACGAACTTGGCGATGGCGATGCACAGGTTGCCGACCAGCGCGGCGTAGACAACAAGACGGGAGCCGGACGGCTTGGCCATGGCGTGCCTTCCGAGTGCAGGGCGCCGCTCAGAAGCGGATGGTGACCATCGGCGCGCTGCGGCGCGTGGCGCTGTCGCGCAGCACCGGTGCCGGGGCGGTACTGGCATCGAGTCGTGCGTGGCTGATGGCCTGGTGCGAGCCGCACTGTTCGCAGCGGAACAGCGCGCCACCGGGCAGGTGGATCAGCTGGCTGGATCCGCAGGAGGAGGTCGTACCGCAATTGCAGTCCACGGTCAGCGACAGGATCCGCTCGACACTGCCGGACGCGGCGTAGTTGGCTTCGAAGGAGCGGACAACGAAGGAGGGGGCGTCGGGCATCGTCGGTCCGGGTGGGGTGGGGTTGGAACGAGCATCCATGGACGGCCGTGACGGCCTCGTGCAGCACCCGGATTCGATCTGTGTATACTATCCCCCAGTATAGTTCTCTGGTCGCGCTGCCGTGCCGCATTCCCCGGAAGAAAAGAAAAAGGTCCTGGCCCGGGTGCGGCGCATCCGCGGCCAGTGCGATGCGCTGGACCGCGCGCTGGAATCCGGCGCCGAGTGCGGGCCGGTGCTGCAGCAGATCGCCGCCATCCGTGGCGCCGTCAACGGGCTGATGTCCGAGGTGATGGAAGCCCACCTGCGCGAAGAATTCGGCCAGCCGGCGCAGTCCGATGCGCAGCGTGCCGAGCGCGTGCGCGACATGAGCGCGCTGATCCGTTCCTACCTGAAGTAAGCGCGCGTCCTGCCGCGCGCTGTCCCGTCCTGTCATCTGTCCTGGAGCCTTCCCCATGAAATCCCGTGCTGCCGTTGCCTTCGCCGCTGGCGAACCGCTGAAGATCGTCGAAATCGACGTTGCCCCGCCGCAGAAGGGCGAAGTGCTGGTGCGCATCACCCACACCGGGGTCTGCCACACCGATGCCTTCACCCTGTCCGGTGATGATCCGGAAGGCCTGTTCCCGGCCGTGCTGGGCCATGAAGGTGCCGGCATCGTGGTGGAAGTGGGCGAGGGCGTGACCAGCGTCAAGCCGGGCGACCACGTCATTCCGCTGTACACCGCCGAATGTGGTGAGTGCCTGTTCTGTACCTCGGGCAAGACCAACCTGTGCGTGGCGGTGCGCGCCACCCAGGGCAAGGGCGTGATGCCTGATGGCACCACCCGCTTCTCCTACAACGGCCAGCCGATCTACCACTACATGGGCTGCTCGACCTTCAGCGAGTACACCGTGGTGGCCGAAGTCTCGCTGGCGAAGATCAATCCGGAGGCCAACCCGGAACACGTGTGCCTGCTGGGCTGCGGCGTCACCACCGGCATCGGCGCGGTGCACAATACCGCCAAGGTGCAGGAAGGCGATTCGGTGGCCGTGTTCGGGCTGGGCGGCATCGGCCTGGCAGTGATCCAGGGCGCACGCCAGGCCAAGGCCGGCCGCATCTTCGCTATCGACACCAATCCGTCCAAGTTCGAGCTGGCCAAGCAGTTCGGCGCCACCGACTGCATCAACCCGAAGGACTTCGACAAGCCGATCCAGCAGGTCATCGTCGAAATGACCACCTGGGGCGTGGACCACACCTTCGAATGCATCGGCAACGTCAACGTGATGCGCGCGGCGCTGGAATGCGCGCACCGTGGCTGGGGCCAGTCGGTGATCATCGGTGTGGCCGGCTCGGGCCAGGAAATCTCCACCCGCCCGTTCCAGCTGGTCACCGGCCGCTCGTGGAAGGGCACTGCCTTCGGTGGCGTCAAGGGCCGCAGCCAGCTGCCGGGCATGGTTGAAGATGCGATGAAGGGCGATATCGAACTGGCGCCGTTCGTCACCCACACCATGGGCCTGGAAGCGATCAACGAAGCCTTCGACCTGATGCATGAAGGCAAGTCGATCCGCTCGGTCGTCCACTACTGATCACGGCGGGAATGCCCATGGAACGCATCGAACACCGCGCCGCCTTCGGCGGTTGGCAGGACGTATACCAGCACCGCTCGGCGGTGCTCAACTGCGACATGAAGGTGGCCGTGTACCTGCCGCCGCAGGCGGCCACGCAGAAGCTGCCGGTGCTGTATTGGCTGAGCGGGCTGACCTGTACCGAGCAGAACTTCATCACCAAGGCCGGCGCGCAGCGGTACGCGGCCGAACACGGGGTGATCCTGGTCGCGCCCGATACCAGCCCGCGCGGCGATGATGTGGCCGATGCCGAGGGCTATGACCTGGGCAAGGGCGCTGGGTTCTACCTCAATGCCACCGAGCAGCCCTGGGCGGCGCACTACCGCATGCACGACTACATCGTCGACGAGCTGCCGGCGTTGATAGAGGCGCACCTGCCGGCCAGTGGCGCGCGCAGCATCAGCGGGCATTCGATGGGCGGGCATGGCGCGCTGGTGATCGCGCTGCGCAATCCGGGGCGCTACCGCAGCGTCTCGGCGTTCTCGCCGATCGTGGCCCCGACCCGGGTGCCGTGGGGGCAGAAGGCCTTCGGCGCGTACCTGGGCGAGGATCGCAGCGGCTGGGCGCAGTGGGATGCCAGCGAACTGGTGGCCACGGCCGCCGAAAAGCTGCCGCTGCTGGTCGACCAGGGCGCAGGCGATGAATTCCTGGACAGCCAGCTGCAGCCGCAGTGGCTGCAGGCTGCGTGCACCGCGGCAGGGCATCCGTTGCAACTGCGGATGCAGCCGGGGTATGACCACAGCTACTACTTCATCGGTACGTTCATCGGCGAGCACATCGCGTATCACGCCAAGGCGTTGTACGCCTGACGCTTACGCGTCCTCTTCTTCCGCCGCTTCGCGGCCCTGCTGGCGGATCAGCGCTTCTTCGCGCGCATCGTTGATGGCGTGGCGGACGCTGTCCAGGTCGATGGTGGATTCGTCGTGGACGAATTCACCGGTCAGCGGGCTGTCCGGCAGCAGGTCACCGGCCTCGAACAACGCCCACATCTCTTCGCCGTACCAGGTGTCCAGCAGCTCCGGGGCCGAACGCCCCAGGTAGGCGGTGAGGTTGTTGACGTCGCGCAGCAGCATGCTGCGCGCGGCGTTGTTGCCCCCGGCGCTCACCACCTGCGGGAAATCGATCACCACCGGGCCATCGGGGCCTACCAGCACGTTGTACGGCGACAGATCGCCGTGGATCAGGCCGCAGCACAGCATCAGGACCACCTGGCGCACCAGGATCCGGTGGAACTCACGGGCCTGGTCCGGCTCCAGTTCGACCTCGCCCAAGCGCGCGGCGGAGAAGCCTTCGGCATCGGTCACCAGCTCCATCACCAGCACGCCGTGGAAATACCCATGCGGCTCGGGAACGCGCACGCCGGCATCGCGCAGCTGGTACAGCGCATCGACCTCGGTGTTCTTCCAGGCGGTTTCCTGCTGCTTGCGGCCGTACTTGCTGGCCTTGCCCACCGCGCGCGCCTCGCGGCTGCCCCGCACCTTGCGGCCTTCCTGGTACTGCACGCGCTGCTGGAAGCTGCGCTGGGCCATGTCCTTGTATACCTTGGCGCAGCGCACGTCGTCGCCGCTGCGTACGACGTACACGGCCGCTTCCTTGCCGCTCTTGAGCGGGCGCAGTACTTCGTCGATCACGCCGTCTTCGATCAGCGCCTGCAGGCTTTCGGGGGTCTTCACGTAATCTCGGTCAGGAGGGCGGCGCCAATGCGCCAACCGGCAAGGGAGGGCCGGCGATTCTCGCACCTTCGCGGCGGCCGGGCCAATTGCGCACCCCATCCCGGTTCAGCCAGGCCGGCCGGGCAGGGCTCAGGGCAGGGCCTGCTCACCGCGCAGCACCGGGTAAGGATTGAGCGACTCGCCCTTCCACCACTGCTTCTCCGGGCCCAGCCGGTGGATCTCGAAGTGCAGGTGGGGGGCGTCCGGGCTGGCGTTGCCGGTATGCCCGACATAGCCGATCACGTCGCCGCGCTTGACCGCCTGCTTCTCGGCCAGCCCGTCGGCGTAGCGCTGCAGGTGGGCGTAGTAGTAACAGTAGGTACCGCCCGGCTCGAACTGGTACACGGTCAGCCCGCCGCGCTCGCTGTCGAACAGCTTCTCGATGGTGCCGTCGGCCACCGCCAGCACCGGCGTGCCCTCGGCGGCCAGGATATCGATGGCATCGTGCACCCGGCCCTGGCTGCGCGCATCGGTAAAGGTGTCCTGCAGCTGCGCGGCCGTGATCCCCTGCACCGGCAACAGCAGCCCCGACGGGGCTGCGGCAGCGCCTGGCCCTGCCTGGGTGCCTTCGGCAGGTGCTGCAGGTGCAAGCGGATCCGCCCCGGGTGCGCCAGGCCCTGCCTTGCGGCTTTCAGCCACGGGCGCCGCTGCCACCGGCGCGGCCATCACCTGCGCCGCAGTCGCCTTCTCCGGGACATCATTCCCGGACGCCAGCAACCACCACCCGGCCACGCCAATCACCACACCCAGTGCCAGCAATCGCGTCAGCATCGTCGTTTACTCCTGCATCACCACGGGCACCGAGGCGTCCACCGCATCGGCCACCTGCAGCGCGTCCCAGTTGGTCATCCGCACGCAGCCGTGCGATTCGGTCTTGCCCACGTGGCCCGGTTCGGGGGTGCCATGCAGGCCGTAATGCGGTTTGGAAATATCGATCCAGACCGGCCCCACCGGGTTGTTCGGGCCGGGCGGCAGCGTGGCCTTGCGGTCGCCGGCCTTGGCATCCCAGAACAGCTTCGGGTTGTAGTGGAACGGCGGATCGCGGGAGATGCCCAGGATCTTCCATTCGCCGATCGGCAGCGGGTCGTGCTGGCTGCCCGACGACACCGGGAACTGCGCGTACACCTTGCCCTGCGCGTCATACAGGCGCAGCGTCGAATCGGACTTGTCGATCACCAGCTTGGCCGCCTTCTGCAGCGCAGCCGGGGCGATGTTCGGCACCTGGATCGTGCTGCCGGCCTTGCCCAGGTCCACGCCCGGGTTGAGCGCCTGCAGCAGCTTGGGATCGGCATGGAAGCGCTCGCCGAGTGCCTCGCCTGCCGAGGTGAAGCCCATTGCCTTGAGCTTGGCCTGCTCGGCAGGCTTCTTCGGAATCGGCTGGAAGGGGCCCGCCACGTCTGCGGCGGTGAGGGTGTAGCTGGCCAGGGGCGGCGTGCTGTCCGGCTGCAGTGCCTGCCAGGTGGCGTCGTCCAGCTCGCCGGTCACCTTCAGCCCGCGCGCAGCCTGGAAGCCGGCCACCGCGCGCTTCTGGTTGGAGCCCACCCTGCCGTCGATCTGTCCCGGCGAAAAGTGCGCCCGGTCCAGCAGCACCTGCGCATGCAGGTCCGAGCGCGGGCCGGTGGCCACGGCGCCGTCTTCAGCGATGGGCGCGGGCAGGGTGGCCGGTGTCTGTGCCAGTGCCGGGGTTGCGGCGGCCAGGGCAAGGGCAAGCAGGGAAGCGGAAGCAGGCAGGCGCAGCGGCATCGAATACTCCAGGGCAGGTTCAACCCCACCATGCCGGAGCGCGCTGCACAGGCCCTGTGAAATGCCTGACGGGCAGCTGACCGGCAACGCGATGTGGTGGCGTCGCCGGTCGGGTCGGTTTTTTACCGGACGTCGCGCAGTTCCCAGTGGTGGCCGGCGAGCAGGCGCAGCCGCTCCTTCAGCACATCGCTGTTGATGGTGGTGCTGACCACCAGGTTGATGCGCAGGTCCTTCTGCTCACCCGTCACGGTCGCATTCGGGTCGGTTGCACCCCACTGCGGCTCGACGGCATCGGGATCCGGCTGCTTGGCGCGCCAGCGGTCGAACAGGCCGGTGGTGCGCAGCGCGGCCTGCAGCTCCTCGGCGAAGCCGCCGGCGCTCTGCGAACGGAAAGAAAGATCGGCGTCGTTGCCGTGTGCCTTGGAAGGGTCCGGCAGGCTGATGAAATACTGCGACATGGTGGTCTCCGTTGAATGCGCCAAGGCTGGCAGATGCGCGGTGGAATCGGTGTGCAGAAACCGGCCGCTCGTCCGCTGGCTCAAGCGCTGAAGGTATGCGGTTCGTCGGCAAAACCAATCGTGACCGCGCCCTTGCCCACGTTGACCATGCCGGTCAGGCTCATCACCGATTCGTACACGTCCACCCCGTGCGCCTTGCAGGTCTCGCGCAGGCTGGCATAGCCCGGCAGCGCCTGCAGGTCGGCCAGTTCGCCGCCATAGCTCACGCACACCGTGGGCGTCATCAGGCCACCCTTGACCCGCTGGCCGACGAAGTCGAACAGCTTCTGCACCGCGTTGTCGAAGCCCTTGATCTTGGCCACCGGGCCGGTGGTACCCCGGTAGCCGTGCAGCACTGGTTTGATGTCCAGCGCGCTGCCCAGCGCCGCGCTGATCAGGCCCACGCTGCGGTCGCCCTTGTGGCGGGCGCGGGCGCGCATGTAATACAGGTCGCGGGTGACCATGTACCCGTGCACGTTCAAGGCCAGCTGCTCCAGCCGCTCGCGGATCTGCTGCACGCCGGCGCCGCTGTCGCGCAGGCGCACCGCTTCCACTGCAGTCACGCCCTGCGCGGCGAACAGGTTCTGGGTGTCCAGCACGCGCAGCGCGAACGGCGAGTTGTGGCCCGCTGCCTGGCGCACCGGCTTGTAGTCGTTGAGGATGGCGAAGCTGGCCTGCATCGCGTTGTCGTGGATCGGGCTGCGGGTCTTGGTGATCGTCATGCAGAACACATGGTCGTAATCGATCACCAGCTTGCCCAGGAACAGATCACGGATCTGCACCACGCTGAAGGGAATGGTTTCGGCCTCGGCGCCATGCTCGGCCACGTGGGCGTGCAGGAAACTCAGGGTGGCCTGTTCGTCGCGGTGGTCGGCCAGCACGGCCTCGCCAATCCGGACGGTGATGGGCAGCAGCACGATGTTGTGCTGCTGGATGAAGTCCTGCGGTAGATCACAGGCAGAGTCGACCACGATTCCGATGCGCATCCTGTTTGCCCCCTCCAGGCAGGGTGTCCGTTCGAAAGTGTGAAAGCTATCTCAAATCGCGTCCGGCTGCCTGACCACGCCGGTCAGCTTGGCCGGCTGCGCTCCACCGCCACCGGCAGCGTGTCGATCCGCTGCCATTCCGGCTGCTGCAGCAGACCGGGGTCGGCCAGCACCGCCGCCATCAGCGCGTGGCTTTCGTTGCCCCAGAACAGCTCGCCATCGATGGACAGGGTGGGGACCCCGAACACACCGGCGGCGATGGCCGCCTCGGTGTTCTGGCGCAGCTGTTCCTTGACCGACGGCGCCGAGACGGCGACCACGACGTCGCCCACGTCCAGCATTGCCGCCGGCAGGGCCAAGGCCTGTGGCGTATCGGCCGCGCGGCCGTCGCGCCAGATCCAGTTGAACAGGATGTCCACCGACGCCGGCGTGGCGTCCGCCGCCAGGCACAGGCGCAGGGCCGCCAGCGGGTTGAACGGGTGGCCGGGCGGGAAGCGCAGCGGCACGCCCTGCTGCTGCGCCTGCCACAGCACCTGGCGGTAGGTGAAGCGGCGCTTGGCCGGGATTTCGGCCGGGCCCAGGTTGCCCAGGTGGTGCAGCACCGCGCCCAGCGCGATCGGCACCGGGGTGATGCGCTCGAACTGCGGCAGCGTTTTCAGCTGCTGCCAGTGCAGGTAGGCGAACGGTGAGACGAAATCGAAGTACCAGCGCAGGGTCATGGGATTCCTTGGCCTTCCGCCAGGCAGGGCCTGGCTCTACGGGTCGTGTGAGGGGACCTTATCGCGAATACGCCCTGGGTTCGCTGGTGGCGGGGGCGGCGTAGCGGTCGCGCAGTTCGGTCTGGCGCGAGCGCATCGGCATGGCGCGGCCCCCCAGCCAGACCTGCTCGGCGTAGTGGCCCACGTCCAGCGGGTCGCCTTCCCACAGCACCAGGTCGGCCAGCTTGCCCGGCTCGATGCTGCCCAGCGTGTCACCCACGCCCAGCACCTGCGCCGGCACCCGGGTCAGCCCGGCCAGGCCATCCTGCCAGGGCAGGCCGTTGGCCACGGCATTACCGGCCAGCTGCCGCATCTTGCGCGCGTTGTGCGAGGCATCGTCGCGCTGGGCGAAGCTGACCTGCACCCCGGCGGCGCGCAACCGTGCGGCGTTTTCCAGGGTCGCGCCGAGCTGGTCGAAACTGGTGGGCAGGTTGCCCAGCGCATCGACGAACACCGGCACCTTCGCCTGCGCCAGCAGCGGTGCCACCCGCCACGCCTCGGCACCGCCGGCAATGGCGATGCTCACCTTCTCGCGCGCCGCCCAGCGCAGCAGCTGGCGGATGTCCGCCGCGCGGTCCACCTCCACCACCAGCCGCCCCTGGCCGGCCAGGTAGCGGGCCAGCGTGGCGCGGCCGGCGGGGGTGAGCAGGGCATGCGGCGAATCGACCGGCACCCGGTTGCGCGCTTCGCTCACCATCTGCTCCAGCAGCATCCACTGCGCCGCCCGCGAGCTGCCGGTGAGTTCGGCACCGGACGCGCCGAGCCGGATGAACAGCGCGCGCGGGCCGATCGGATCGGCGCTGCCGTCCAGCCGCATCACCCCACCCTGGCCGGCGATGAAGCTGCCACTGGTGTTGGCCCCCAGGGCGGTGAAGCCGATGCCGTCCAGCCGTGCCACCGGGATCAGTACCGAGGCCGGGTTGTAGGCCAGCGTCACGTCGAACTCGGGGCGCAGCGGCTGGTCTTCCAGCTTGAGGCCGCTGTCCACCGTGGTGGACTCACCGGACACTTCGTCGATGCCGATGTCGGTGATGCCGCCAAACAACGCCGGGGTGAGCGGGCGACCGTTGGCCTCCACCACCGTGGCGCCGGCCGGCGCGACCAATCCGGTGCCCACGGCGCGGATCACGCCGCCCTGGACCAGCACATCGCCGTGCTCCAGGCTGCCGCGCGCGCTGGCGGTGTGTACCGTGGCATTGCGGATCAGCAGATCCTGCGCCCAGCTCGCCGGCGCGGCGCCAAGCAGTGCAAGAAGCAGCAGGCTGCGCTGCAGTACGCGGGTGGCGGTCATGGGCGTGCCTCCTGGCCAAGCATGAAGTCCGACAGTGGCTGCCGGCGCACGTCCTGACGGTCGTAGACCTGGTGACCGTCGATGTAGACCTTCTCGGCCAGCGCGTAGGAACTGAAGGGGCTGCCGTTCCACACCACCACATCGCCCATCTTGCCCACCTCCAGGCTGCCGGTCTGCTTCTCCACGCCCAGCGAGCGGGCGGCGTTGAAGGTCAGCCAGCCGATGGCGCGCTCGGGCGCGATCTGCATGCCGGCGCGGCGCGCGTTGGCGATCACCTTGGCCGCCTCCTGGTTGAGCCGCTGGATGCCTTCGGGCGAATCCGAATGCACGATCGCGCAGCTGTTGGCCGGGCGGTCCACCAGCGCGATGTTTTCCTGGATGCCGTCGAAGGCTTCCATCTTGAAGCCCCACCAGTCGGCCCAGAGCGCACCGCAGACGCCTTCTGCGGCCAGCCGGTCGGCCAGCTTGTAGGCCTCCACGCCGTGGTGGAACGCGGCGATCTTGAAGCCGAACTCCTTGGACAGGTCCAGCATGGTGGCCATTTCATCGGCGCGGTAGCAGTGGATGTGCACGCGGATGTCGCCGTCGATGGCGCCGGCCAGCGTGTCGAGCTTCAGGTCGCGCTTGCCACCGGTATCGCCGGCGCTGTCGCCCTTGTCGCTGCCGCCGAACCAGCGCTTCTTCTTGACCTTCTTCGGGGCGTTCTTGGCCAGGTATTCGCTGGCGTCGATGAAGGCAGCGCGGTAGCCGGCCACGTTGCCCATGCGCGTACCCGGCGCAACACCTTTGCCGCCGCCATACACCCGCTTGGGGTTTTCGCCGCAGGCCATCTTCAGGCCCCACGGCGCACCGGGGAACTTCATGGCCTGGTAGGTGGTGGCCGAGACGTTCTTCAAGGTCACCCCGCGCCCGCCGACCAGGTTGGCCGAGCCGGGCAGCACCTGCATCGAGGTCACCCCGCCGGCCAGCGCGGCGGCAAAGCCCGGGTCCTGCGGCCATACCGAATGCTCGGCCCAGACGTTGGCGGTCACCGGTGCAGTCATTTCATTGCCATCCGCATGCGCGCCGACCCCGGGGCTGGGATACACGCCCAGGTGCGAATGCACGTCGATGATGCCGGGGGTGACCCACTTGCCGGTGCCATCGACCTGCACCGCGTTGGCCGGTGCCTCCAGCGCGTTGCCCAGCGCGGCGATGCGGCCATCGCGCAGCAGCAGGTCGGCCTGCTCCAGGCGCGCGCCGGTGCCGGTAAGCACGGTGGCGTTGCGGATCAGCACCGGCGCCGAGGCGATCGGCGCATAGGTGCTGGGGTAGGGGTCCTGGGTGAAGCGCGATGCTGCCGGCGCCGAAGGCGCGGCCAAGGTGAACAGCGCCAGGCCCAGCCCGGCGGTCAATCGTGTACGCATGTCATCCCCGATGCGGCGTGAAAGATCCCCCGCGACGCTAGCCGCTGGCCGGCGCGTTGCCAAGTGGCCAAGTGCATGCCCGGTCCGCCGCCCTCTTGCCAAGAAAACCATATCCAGATCGGTATCGAGGCGCTTAAGCTTATACGGCGCAACGGCAAGTCGGTCCGCCACCTGCGCGTTGACGAATGATGGTAATGGCATGGGTGGGCGCCGGGATGGCGCGCCGCCCGCAGGGGTAGTGAATGGACGTGGCGGCAAAAGTAGTGGAATTCTGGCGCAGCGCGGGACCGCAGCAGTGGTTCGCGCGCGATGACGCGTTCGATGCGCGTTTCCGCGAGGCATTCCTCGACGAACACTTCGCTGCCGCACGCCGTGCGCGCGAGCATTGGCTGGAAACGGCCGATGGCGCGCTGGCGCTGATGATCCTGCTCGACCAGTTCCCGCGCAACTGCTTCCGCGACACCGCCCATTCCTACGCCACCGACGGCCTGGCCCGCCACTACGCCATGCGCGCGGTGGAAGAAGGCCTGGACCTGCAGCTGGTGCCCAAGCTGCGCGCCTTCATCTACCTGCCGTTCGAGCATTCCGAAGACCCGCAGGACCAGGAACGTTCGGTCGCCATGTTCGACGTGCTGGGCGACAAGGAATACCTGCAGTATGCCGAACTGCACCGCGACATCATCCGCCGCTTCGGGCGCTTCCCGCACCGCAATGCGGTGTTGGGGCGGATGCCAACGCCGGAAGAACTGGACTACCTCGCCGAAGGCGGGTTCGCCGGCTGACAAAAAAAACGCCGGCAATGCCGGCGTTTTTTTCATCCATCGCGGTTGAACCTGCGATCAGTACTTCGGCACGCTGTTGTCCACCGCATCCGACCAGGCATCGATGCCGCCGGTGATGTTGTAGACCTTGCTGAAGCCCAGCGCACGGAACTGTTCCGCCGCCTGCGCGCTGCGGCCACCGTGGTGGCACAGGAACGCCAACGGGGTGTCCTTGGGCAGGGCCTCCAGCTCGGCACGGTTGTTGCCGTCGAACGTCTTGAAGTCGCCGCCAATCGACGCAATCGCACGCTCATCGGCCGGGCGCACATCCACCACGGTCAGGGTGCCGGCACGGCGCTGGTCGTCGGCGTCGCGAACGGCCAGTTCCTGCACGGCCTTCGGTGCGTTCGGGTTGTCGATGGCCAGGCCCTTGCCACGGATGTCGTCCACCCAGTCGATGGTGATGCCCTCGGCGCGGCGCGCGCTGGCCAGGTCGAACTGCACGCGCAGGCCGTTGGATTCGGCGGCAATGGCGTTGTCGTCGTGCGGGGCCAGCTGGAAGTTCGGCTGGAAGCTGGCATCGATGCTCAGCTGCAGCGAGGCACCCGGTGCATCAGCCAGCGCACCGCGCAGCATTTCCACTGCGGCCGGGGTCACGGTGATGCGCGGCGGGGTACGGTCCGGCGCGGCCAGGCCCAGCACGCTGCTCAGCTCACCGCTGCTGGCCATCTGCAGGATGATGTCGCTGCCGCCCACCAGTTCGCTGTCGATGTACAGCTGCGGGATGGTCGGCCAGTCGCCGTAGGCCTTGATGCCTTCGCGGATTTCCGGGTCGGCCAGCACGTTGACGTGGGCAAACTCCACGCCCAGGTCCTGCAGCGCGCCCACGGCCTTGGCCGAGAACCCGCACTGCGGCATGGTCGGCTGGCCCTTCATGAACAGCACGACGCGGTTGGCGGTAAGAATGGATTCGATGCGCGAGCGCAGGGCAGGATCAAGGGACATGGTGGTCGGGTCCGGAGTTTCGAACCGTACATTCTACGCGGCATGGCATCATGGGGCATGACCGTACCGGAAACGTTGCATCGCATTCCCCGCCGCCCGTGGCGCTGGCTGCCCTGGCTGCTGCTGTCCCAGCTGGCGGTGGTGCTGGCCTGGTGGGCCTGGGGCTGGGCCATCGGGCTGCCGTTGATGGTGGCCTCGCACGCCCTGTTCCTGGTGCCGGTGTTCCTGCCCAACAGCCGCTTCTACGCCCCGGTGCTGAGCCACCTGCCGGCCCCGGCCGGACACGTCTGGCTGACCATCGACGACGGCCCCTCGGATGAGACGCCGGCGGTGCTGGACCTGCTGGACCGCTACCAGGCCAAGGCCACCTTCTTCATGGTCGGCGAGCGCGCCGCCGCCCGGCCGGAACGGGTGCGCCAGGTGCTGGCCCGGGGCCACGACCTGGGCAACCACAGCCACCGCCATCCGCAGACCCGCTTCTGGCGGCTCGGCCCGGCCGCCATGGCCGACGAGATCGCGCAGTGCCAGCAGACCCTGACCGGGATTGCCGGCACCCCGCCGCGCTGGTACCGCTCGGTGGTGGGCATGACCAACCCGTTCGTGGCACCCGCGTTGAAGCGCTGGGGCCTGACCCGGGTGGGCTGGAGCGCGCGCGGTTTCGACGGCGTGGACTGCCAGCCGCAGGCCGTGGTCGACCGCATCGTCGCCCAGCTGCGTCCGGGCGCGATCGTGCTGCTCCACGAAGGCGCCGCCCACGGCCATAACCTCGCGATCATCGAAGCGGTGTTGCAGGCCATCCAGGCCCGTGGCCTCAGTGCGGCGTTGCCTCTGCGTCCGCTGTCGGGTGCGCATCCACCCATTGCTGGTGAATCCAGCTCCCCAGCGACGCCTGCGCCCACAACAAGGTGATCGACAGCCCCAGCGCCAGCACGCCGGTGACCCGGCGGCGCTGGTGCTGCAGCGCGCTGCCGATGCCCAGCAGCAGGCCCACCACCGTGACGCCCAGCGCCACGAACAGCATCGCAAGCACCGCCACCGGCACCTCGTGCATGCCCGCATAGCGGGGCAGGTGGGCCACATGCGCGGTCACCGCGAACAGCACCAGCGCCACCAGGCTCACCACCAGCGCGGCGATGCCCAGCGCGGAATGGCGGGGGCGCGGCGTGTTCATGCCGGCTGCCCGCGTTCGGCGGTGACCAGCCAGTTGTTGAACGGCGTATTGCCGTACAGCGGCGTCATCTCCAACTGCAGCCCGGCGGCCTCCAACGGTGCGCGCACACTGGCCGCGTCGGGATAGTGCCGGGGGCGCGTGCCCATCCAGCCGACCAGATGCGCCAGCATGTCGGTGATCCGCGTCGTGCGGTCGCGCCCGCTGTTGTCGGCCAGCGTGGTGCGGATCACCAGCCGCCCGCCGGGGGCGACCCGTGCCGCCGCTTCACGCAGCAGTACCGGCTGTGCGTCGGCCGGCAGGTACTGCAGCACGTCCAGCAGCGCCACGCTGCCGTGGTGATCGGGCAGGGAAGCGCTGGCATCCACGCAGTCGAAGCGCGCATCGTGCAGTGCCGCGCGCGCACCGGCGCGCTGTGCACGGGCAATCTTGTCCGCGTCGATATCCACGCCATGGTAGGGCTGCGTGCGCTGGTTCTGTCGCAGCACATGGGCCAGCAGGCCCAGCCCGCAGCCGATGTCCAGCAGCGGCAGCGAACAGGGCGCGAGCGCGCCGAGTACGCCCGGATACAGCGGGTCGCTGCCGAGCTTGCCCCGGCTGTAGTAGTAATCGCGCCGGTTGCCGAAGCGCTGCGCCGGCATGAAGGCATCGGCGATGCGGTGGGCCTGTTCCCTGGCCAGTGGTAACGCGTCCGTGCTCAGCGTGCTGCCTCATCATCCAGGTGGGCGCGAACGACCGGGAAGGCCCGGCGCGTCCACTCGGTATACATCGCCGCCGACGGGTGCAGGCCATCGTCGACCAGCATGTCAGGTTGCGCACCGCGTTCGCGGCTGATCGCGGTGATGTCCACGAACGCCACCGCGTGCTCGGCACAGATCGCCTGCGCCGCGGCATTGTAGGCATCCAGCTCGCGTGCGATCTGCGCCGGATCGCGGTTGTTGTCGCGCGCATACGGGGTCACGCCCCAGTCCGGAATGGACAGCACGAACACCCGCCGGCGCTGCTGCCCGGCAAAGCCGAGCGCGCGCTGCAGCAGGGCGGTGAAGCGCGGGCGGTACTCCTCCACGCTGCGGCCGCGGTACTGGTCGTTGACACCGATCAGCAGGCTCACCAGGCCGTACGGGCCCTCGGGCGCTGCGGCATCGATGCCAGCGTCCAGCTCGTCGGTGGTCCAGCCGGTGGTGGCGATGATCTGCGGCTCGGCCACCACGTGGCCCGCTTCCTGCAACGCCGTCGCCAGCTGTACCGGCCAGCGTCCGGCCGGCGCCACGCCTTCACCGATGGTGTAGGAATCGCCCAGGGCCAGGTAGGACAGCGCCACTTCAGGCCACCGCGCTGCGCGGCTTGAGCGGCACCACCTTGGTGTTGGCCTCGGCGCGGCGGGCCAGCGCCCGGTCGATGCGTGCGAACACATCGCGCATCACCTCGGCTTCCGGCAGCAGCGTCACCCGGAAATGGTGGCGGTAGGGCACGTTGAAGCTCGAACCCGGCACCACCAGCACGCCTTCCTCGTTCATCAGTTCCAGCGCGAAATCGTGGTCGTCGAAGCTGCGCGCGGCCGCGCCCACCACCGCCGGGAACGCGTACAGCGCGCCGGCCGGGGCCACCAGCGACAGATGCTCGCTGGCGTTGCAGGCCTCGATCACCGCACGGCGGGTTTCATACAGGCGGCCACCGGGGGCGCACAGCGCCGACACCGTGTCCGGCCCGTTCACCGCCGCATCGATGGCGTACTGGCCCGGCACGTTGGCGCACAGGCGCAGCGCGCTGAGCAGGTCCATCGCAGCGCGGAACTCGCCCAGCCGTTCGGCCGCACCGGACAGCATCGCCCAGCCCACGCGCCAGCCGCAGGCGCGGTGCACCTTGCTCAGGCCGCTGAAGGTGATGCAGGGGTGCTCGCCGGCCAGCGGGGCCACCGGCTGGAACCGCGCGTCGTCATACAGGATCTGGTCGTAGATCTCATCGACCATCAGCAGCAGGTTGTGCTTCGCGGCGATGGCCACGATGCGCTCCAGCAGCTCGCGCGAATAGCTGGCGCCGCTGGGGTTGTTCGGATTGATCAGCACGATGGCGCGGGTGCGCGAGGACACCAGCGTTTCGATTTCCACCGGGTCCGGCTGGAAGCCGTTCTCCGGCGCGCAGCGGTAGTACACCGGACGGCCGTCGTTGAGGATGGTCGCCGCCGACCACAGCGGGTAGTCGGGCGAGGGCACCAGCACTTCGTCGCCCGGGTTGAGCAGGGCGCGCAGCGACAGGTCGATCAGCTCGCTCACCCCATTGCCGATGAACACCCGGTCCGGGTGCGCATCGGGTGCGCCACGGCGGGCGTATGCGGCGGCAATCGCCTCGCGCGCTTCGGGCAGGCCCTGCTGGTGGGTGTACGGATCGGTGCGGCCCATGTCGTCGGCAATGGCACGCTGCAGGTGTTCCGGCGCGCGGAATCCGAAGTTGCCGGGGTTACCGATGTTCAGCTTGATCAGCTTGCGGCCCTGCGCCTCCAGCTCACGCGCTCGCCGCGCCAGTTCGCCCCGGATCTCGTAGCGGACTTCGGACAGGCGCTCGCGGGTGGCAAGCGGCTTCAGCGGGGGCGTGGACATGACTGGGCCGTGGTTCGGGCATGGAAATCGCATACTAGCGGAAATGCTGCGTTGCAGGGCAAGGGCTCCGGGGCAAATTCCCAGTATTGGCGGGCAGTTGCCGCCGATGCCTCTAGAATGGGCGCATGAGCGAACCGATCGACTACCGCGCCCTGCAGACCATGGGCTGGCCCTGGGCAGGCGCCCCCGAACTGCCTGCCTGGCAGGCCCTGTTCGAGCAGTACCCCCAGGCCCGCCCGGGCCGGGTGGTGGAACAGCACCGTACCGGCTATGTGGTGGCCGATGCCCCGGGCGCGGCGATCAAGACCGAATCGCCCGCCGAATGGCAGCGGCCGCGTTTCCCCAGCCACGAACGCGCGGCGGTGGGGGACTGGGTGCTGCTGGACGGCATCCTGATCGTGGCCCTGCTGCCCCGGCGCACCGCGATCAAGCGCGGCGCGGCCGGCGAGCATTACCACCAGCAGGTGATCGCGGCCAACATCGATACCGTGTTCATCGTCTGCGGGCTGGATGCGGACTTCAACCCGCGCCGGATCGAGCGTTACCTGATGCTGGTGGGCGGTGGCGGCGCGCAGCCGGTGGTGGTGCTGACCAAGGCCGACCAGACCGAATACAGCGAAGATGCACTGGCCGTGCTGGAAGAACTGGCCGCGCAGGACATCCCGCTGCTGGCCATCAACGGCCGCGACCCTGCCAGCGCCAGCGCACTGCTGCCGTGGCTCGGCGCCGGGCAGACCGTGGTGCTGGTCGGTTCCTCCGGTGCCGGCAAATCGACCCTGACCAACACGCTGCTCGGCTACGAGCTGATGAAGACCGCCGAAGTGCGGGGCAACGATTCCAAGGGTCGCCACACCACCACCCACCGCGCGCTGATTCCGATGCCGTCGGGCGCCTGCCTGATCGACACCCCCGGCATGCGTGAGCTCAAGCCCACCGGCGAAGAGGCGCTGGGCGAAGTAGGGTTCGCCGATGTGGAAGCGCTGGCCGCACAGTGCCGCTTCCGCGATTGCGCCCACCAGCGTGAGCCGGGGTGTGCGGTGCGCGCGGCGATCGACTCCGGTGAGCTGGATGAAGAGCGGCTGCTCAACTACTTCAAGCTGAAGGACGAAGTGGCGGCCGCGGCCGCCAAGCTGGCGGTGCGCCAGGCCCAGCAGGCACTGGAGCGCAAGCATGTGAGCAAAGGTGCGCAGTGGCGCCCGCCAGGCAAAAAACGCTGACGAAAACCCGCTGGCAATCCACTGGTAGAGCCACGCCCTGCGTGGCTGCTGTTCACGGACCCATTGCGGCTTCGGGCATGCCATGCAGCCACGCAGGGCGTGGCTCTACGCAGGGCAGGGGCCGACAGCGCGGTTCGGGCCTGCTAATGTCCGCTTCATGAGCATCGCTCCTCACCGCCCGCCGATGACCGTGGACCGGGATGTGGCCCACCACACCGAGCTGGACGCCCGGCTGGTGGAGGCCGTGGGAGGGCTGCGGCTGCTGGGCCTGACCAGTTGGCCGGCCGCCCTGCAGGCCCCGTTCCTGGCCAGCGTGGCGCGTGGCCAGCCGGTGCTGCCGGTGCTGGACTACCCGAAGCTCGATTTCGCCCGCACCCGCCGCGAACTGGCCGCGATCAGCGCCCAGTGCGATGTCGACCACCCCATCGGCCTGTACATCCGCCGCTCCGCCCACAGCTGGGACCTGGCCGCCGGCCTGCTCGAATCGCTTGGCACCGCTGCCGTGGACCGTTACTCGGTGGAGCTGTTCGGCTCGCCCGAACAGCCGCTGCCGGGCAACGGCCCCAGCACCCGCGAAGCGGCCCGGCACTTCATCCAGATCGCGCAGGAACTGGACCACGAGCTGCTTGCCCCGGAAGAGCAGGTGCCGGTCTCGGCCACCGCATTGCAGCTCCAGCTGCAGAGCGACCTGGATGCGTTTTTTGAATCGCGCATCATCAGCGTGCAGCTGGATCCGGAGTTGATCTCCAAGGCCGCTGCCGGCCCCACCCGCATCCGCCTGCGTACCAGTGCGCGCTTCAGTGCCTACGACCGCGCGCAGCTGTTCCACCATGAAGCGCTGGTGCACTCGCTCACCGCGCTCAACGGGCGCGAACAGCCGCACTTGCCCAGCCTGGCCTTGTCCTCGCCCCGGGTGACCGCCACCCAGGAAGGCTTGGCCACGTTCGCCGAACAGATCACCGGCAGCATCGACATCGAGCGGCTCAAGCGCATCAGCCTGCGCACCGAAGCGATCGCGATGGCACGCGAAGGCGCGGATTTCATCCAGGTGTTCCGCTACTTCTGCGATGCCGGGCAGAACAACGAGGAAAGCTTCGCCTCGGCGCAGCGTGTGTTCCGCGGCGTGCCCGCCACCGGCGGCGCAGCCTTCACCAAGGACACCGTGTACCTGCGTGGGCTGGTGTCGGTGCATACCTTCTTCCGCCATATGCTGGCCGAAGACCGCCTGCAGAACTGCCGGTGGTTGTTTGCCGGCAAGATGTCACTGACCGACGCGGTGGATTTCGCGCCGCTGTTCGAAGAAGGCATCCTGCGCCCACCGCGCTGGTTGCCGCATTGGGTCAGCCGCGCCAACGGGCTGGCCGGCATGCTGGCGTTCTCCTTGTTCGCCAATCGCATTCGCATGGATCAATTGGCAGCCGAGTAGGTATTGGAGCAACCGGTAGGTACCCACCGTTGGTGGGTACGCCGTTGACCGCACGCAATTCATGCGCCGTGTCGCAATTTCTATGCTCGCTCGCCTGAGCGTAAGAATCCTTTCATCTTCCGTCTCCATCATGGCCGCGCACCTGCACCACGCAGGCACCTCCATCATGTAACGGACCCTCATGCTCAACCGACCCCTGACGATCGCCGTGGCGATCGCGCTGTGCGCTGCCAATGTGCACGCCGCCGACGTGGACAGTTCCCTCGACGCCAGCGGCGCGCCCAGCGCCCGCACCCTGGACGCCGTATCGGTGATCGGCCAGGGCGAAACCCGCCAGGTGCAGCGCATTACGGCCGTGGACAAGCAGGTGCTGCCGCCCGGCACCAGCGCCCAGAAGATCCTCGACCGCCTGCCCGGCGTGTCGGTACAGTCCAACGATGCCTTCGGCGCCAACGAGGAATCGCAGACCATCAGCCTGCGCGGCTTCGACAAGAGCCGCCTGGGCTATACGCTCGATGGCATTCCGCTGGGCGACAACAGCTATGGCAACTACAACGGGTTGAGCATCGCGCGTGCGCTGATCGCAGAAAACCTGGCCGGCGCCGAACTATCGCAGGGCATCGGCTCGCTGGGCGTGGCCTCCACCAGCAACCTTGGCGGCACCATCCAGTACTTCTCGCAGGACCCGTCCACCGAATTCGGCGGCCGTGCCAGCGTCACCGTGGGCGACGACAACCAGCGTCGTGGCTTCCTGCGCGTGGATACCGGCGACCTCAACGGCTTCTCGGCGTATGTTTCCGGTGTGCACCAGGACGCGGACATGTGGGCCGAACCGAACCAGAACCAGACCACCCGGCAGTTCAACGCCAAGGCCGTGTGGAACGTGGGTGACCACCGCTTCGGCGCATTCGCCGCCACCTCGCGCGTGAGCCAGGCCAACTACGCCTATCTGTCCAAGAGCATGCTTGAGCGCGGCCTGGGCTGGGACTGGAACATCTACGCACCGGACTGGGATCGCGCCCTGGCCGCGGCCTACTGCGCGCCGGCCACCTACAACGCGCAGCGCTGCGCCTTCAGCGGTGGTGTCAACAGCATCGACGATGCGTACTACCAGAGCCGTGCGCTGCGCGATGACAACCTGTACTCGCTGGATGCCGATCTGGCACTGGGCGACAGCGCCCGCCTGAAGCTGCTGGCCTACCACCACGAGAACCGTGGCCAAGGCCACTGGTGGGCACCGGGGCAGGCGTCCAATCCAGGTACGCCGCAGGCGCTGCCGATCTCCATCCGCAGCACCAACTACACCATCAACCGGCAGGGCGTCACCGCTGCGCTGAACTGGCAGCTGGGCCTGCACGAGCTGGAAGCCGGCCTGTGGTACGAGCGCAACGACCACAATGTGGAGCGCAACTTCTACTACATCACCGGGCCGTTCCTCGATGATGGGTACCTCAACTACCCGAACCGTCGCCTGTTCGACCAGGACTACGACATCCGCACCCGCCAGTTCTACGTGCAGGACCGCATGCGTTTCCTCGACGACAGGCTGACCGTGGACGTGGGCATCAAGAGCCCGAACACGCGCATGACCGCCGTGTCCAAGCCCGGCACCGAAGCCAGCTATGCCTCCGGTACGCTGACCGCCAAGGAATCGGTGCTGCCGCAGGCCGGTATCGGCTTCAAGCTCAGCCCCAGCAACGAGGTTTTTGCCTCGTACTCGGAAAACCATGCCGCGTTCGTCGGCGGTGGCAGTGGTGGCCCGCTGCAGGTGTCGCCGGAATCGTTCGCGGCCAGCGTGGACGATCTGGAGCCGGAGAAGTCGCGTTCGTTCGAAGCGGGCTTCCGTACCTTCGGCGAGAAGTACCAGGCCTCGATCGCGGCCTACCACGTGATGTTCGACAACCGCCTGCTGTCGCTCAATCCCTGCACCAGCATTGAAGTGGGCACGCGGCCGGAGTGCATCACCCGCTTCATCAACGTCGGCTCGGTGAAGAGCCAGGGCGCGGAGCTGACCTTCATCCTCAAGCCGGTGGATGGCCTGCAGTGGTACAGCGCGGTGTCGTGGAACAAGAGCACCTACGAGGATGATTACACCTCGGGCGGCGCGGTGGTGCCGGTGGCCGGCAAGATCACCGTGGATACGCCGCAGCGGATGGCCTCCAGCGAGATCAGCTGGAACCGGGATGGCTTCTTTGCCAGCCTGCGTGCCAAGTACACCGGCAAGCGGTATTACACCTACACGAACGATCAGTCGGTGCCGGGCGTGACCACCTTCGATGCGGGCATGGGGTATTCGTTCGGGCCGGGCCTGGGCCTGCGCGACGTCAAGGTCTCGCTCAACGCCACCAACCTGACCAACAAGCGGTATGCGGGGCAGCTGAGCTCATTCGCCCCGACCG
Source organism: Stenotrophomonas sp. SrG (assembly GCF_050031795.1). Classification (NCBI taxonomy): domain Bacteria; kingdom Pseudomonadati; phylum Pseudomonadota; class Gammaproteobacteria; order Lysobacterales; family Lysobacteraceae; genus Stenotrophomonas; species Stenotrophomonas sp. SrG. The sequence goes on along the minus strand of NZ_JBNBBE010000003.1, from coordinate 71,759 downwards.
ACCCGACCGGTACGCGCTACGCGATCCATGCGAGCGCGCCACGGCAGTTGTTCATGACCGTAAGCGCGGAATTCTGACGGTGGGTCGCCGCCCGACCAACGGTCGGGCGCTACCGTCGAGGGCGAAATCGATCCAGGATGCAGGGTAGGTGCCGACCGTTGGTCGGCACATTGCCCATCATCCCGGCACTGCATCAGAACATATGCAACCCGCCGTTCACGGCGTAATCGGCACCGGTGACATACGCCGCATCATCCGACGCCAGCCATGCGCACAGGCTGGCCACCTCTTCGGGCTTGCCCAGGCGGCGGATCGGCACAGACCCGGCCAAGCGATCCAGCACATCCGGCGGAAAGCTGCTGATCGACTGGCTGGCGATGTAGCCCGGCGAAATGGTGTTGACCGTCACCCCGCGCGTGGCCACTTCATTGGCCAGCGCCCGGCTGAAACCGTGCATCGCCGCCTTGGCGGTGGCGAAGTTGACCTGGCCGATCTGGCCCTTGTGCGCACTGACTGAGCCGATGTTGATGATGCGGCCCCAGCCGCGGCCGGCCATGCCGTCGATCACCTGCTTGGTGATGTTGAACAGCGCATGCAGGTTCGAGCCCATCACCGCGTTCCAGTCGTCCTGGGTCATCTGCCGGAACAGTACGTCGCGGCTGCCGCCGGCGTTGTTGACCAGCACGTCGATCTCACCCACTTCGGCCTTGACCTTGGTGAAGGCCGCCACCGTGGATTGCCAGTCCGCCGCATTGCCTTCGGAGGCGATGAAATCAAAGCCCAGCTCACGCTGTTCGCGCAGCCAGCCGGCCTTGCGCGGCGAATTGGGCGCACAGCCGGCCACCACCGTGTGCCCGGTGCGAGCCAGCTTCTGGCAGATGGCGGTGCCCACGCTGCCCATGCCGCTGGTGACGTATGCGATACGAAGGGTCATCTCGGAATCTCCCGGGTCAAGCGGCAAGGGGATACAGCGCGAACAGCAGGCTGCCGGCCATCAGCACCAGCGACACCATCACCGCCCACTTCAGGGTGAACTTCTGGTGGTCGGCAAACTCCACCTTGGCCAGGCCCACCAGCAGGTAGGTCGACGGCACCAGCGGGCTGAGCAGGTGCACCGGCTGGCCGGCCAGCGAGGCGCGTGCCATTTCGACCGGGGTGATGCCGTAGTTGCCGGCCGCCTCGGACAGGATCGGCAGCACGCCGAAGTAGAAAGCGTCGTTGGACATGAAGAACGTGAACGGCATCGAGGCCAGCGCGGTGATCACCGCCAGGTAAGGGCCCCAGGCATCGGGAATGATGGCCAGGAAGCTGTGCGACATCGCCTCCACCATGCCGGTGTTGTTGAGGATGCCGGTGAAGATGCCCGCCGCGAAGATCAGCGACACCACCGACAGCACGTTGCCGGCATGGTTCACCACGCGGCGGCGCTGCTCGGCCAGGTTCGGGTAGTTGATCACCAGTGCGATCGCAAAGCCGACCATGAACAGCACCGGCATCGGCAGCACGCCCATCACCAGCGCCGTCATCAGCGCCAGGGTCAGGCCCAGGTTCACCCACAGCAGCCTCGGTCGCTTGGTGTCTTCGGCATCTTCCACGGTGGGCAGCGCGCCGTCATCGGAAACGCTGGCATCCATCCAGCTGCCCCCCTTGGGCAGCGTCACCACGCCCAGCCGGCGTCGTTCCTTCAAGCCCAGGTACCAGGCCAGCAGCAGCACCGAAATGCAGGCCAGCACCATCGCCGGGATCAGCGGAATGAACACATCGGCCGGGTCCACGTGCAGCGCCGTGGCCGCGCGCGCGGTCGGCCCGCCCCACGGGGTGAGGTTCATCACGCCACCCGCCAGGATGGTCACGCAGGTCATGTTCAACGCGCTCATGCCCAGTCGCTGGTACAGCGGCAGCATCGCCGACACAGTGATCATGTACGTGGTCGAGCCATCGCCATCCAGCGAGATCAGCATCGCCAATGCGGCCGTGCCCAGCACGATCTTCATCGGGTCGCCCTTGACCAGGCGCAGGATGATCCGCACCAGCGGGTCGAACAGGCCCGCATCGATCATCACCCCGAAGTACAGGATGGCGAACATCAACATCACGCCGGTGGGCGCGATCTTCTTGATGCCATCCAGCATCATCTGGTCGATATCCGCACCGAAGCCGCCCATCACCGCGAACACGATGGGAATGGTGATCAGCGCGACCAGGGGCGACAGTCGTTTGCTCATGATCAAGTACATGAACGTAATGACCATGCCAAAACCGAGGATGCTCAGCATCATCTGCGGGTTTCCTTGCAAGGGGGGTTAGAAATCGAACTGCAGGCGGCCGGTAACGGCTCGGGTGTGGTCCACGGTGGCCGCGGCGAGGTAATCGCGGTTGCGGCTGTCGATCAGGTTCAGCATGAAGCGCAGATTCGGGCGCAGGTACCAGTTGCCGCCCAGGGTCCAGGCGTCGGTGCGCGCATCGATCAGGTCCGGCTGGCCGGACAGGTGCTGCTCGCCGCGCATGTGGTCGTAACGCAGCGCCAGCTCGAACGCACCGGCCTTGTGGCGGATGTCCTTGATGCGCGCGAAGCGCCCGGTCTTGCGGTCGTAGCCGCGCGATTCGCCGGTGACGAACCAGCTCAGCATCCCGTAGCCCGCCAGCACCGTGCCGCGCTGGCTGCCGTCATCGAAGGTGGCGCCGCTGAACTCGCCCTGCCACGACAGCGGGCCGCGCACCTGCGCGTATTCCAGCGACCACTTGTTGACGTCGGTATCGCGCCCGGAAGAGAAATCGATCAGGGTCAGCCGGCTGTTGTCGGACAGGTGCCCAGCCGGGCGCGGGCGGATCCGCAGCGCCGGCACGCCGTTGGCGCCCGGGGTGTCGTAGCGCTCATGCGCCAGCGACAGCCCCAGGTGCAGCACGTCGCCGGCAGTGGCGCCCGGTGCCCAGGTGGCGCGGCCGCCGGCCGCACGGCCCTTCACCTGCCACGCATCGATGCTCTCCAGACTGTAGGCACTGGCGGCCCAGGTCATGTCGTTTTTGGCAGCCTGCCACGACGCGCCCAGCCGGTACAGCGGCGCCAGCGTGGTGCCCGCGTTGCCTCGCTCCAGAAAGCTGCCGTAGTTGGAGCCGGTGCGGTCATCCAGCGAGAAGAACTGCTTGAACTGGCCCACGCTGAGCTTGCCGCCGCTGAAATCACGGCTGACGTAGACATCCTTGGCTTCCACCTGGTCGCCGGAGAAGTCGGCTTCCAGCTTGTAGTCCACCACGAAGAACCTGCCCGACATGTCCAGCCAGGCACGGCGGATCTCAGTGTCGTCCTTGTTCGGGGTGCCGCGCGCGTCGTTGTTGAAGTCGGCGAAATCCAGGTGCAGGCGGCCGCCGAAGGTGGCGGTGACCGGGCGGTCAGCATCGACCTCATCGGCGGCCCAGAGCGGGGCGATGGGCAACAACAGGGCGCAGGCGGCCAGCCCGCGGCAACGCAGGAGATTGAAGTGCATGAACCCTCCCAGGTACATGGCGGTGGGCGGGCAGGGCGTGTGGGCCATGCCAACCCGCAGGTTGTCGGGACGCGTCCGCACGGGGGTGCCTGGCGATGGCGCAGCCTAGTGCGGGGAAGCTGTCATCCACCTGTCGGCGCCTGCTGCAGCGCAGCGCAACCCACGGCACACCCCGCTCGCGCTAGGATTCCCGCACCCCCGCCTGTTTCCGCCCGATGCGCATCCTGCTGGTAGAAGACAACCCGGACCTGGCCGACGCCATCGTCCGCCGCATGCGCCGCAGTGGCCACGCGGTGGACTGGCAGAACGACGGCCTGGCCGCCGCCAGCGTGCTGCGTTACCAGAGCTTCGATCTGGTGGTGCTGGATATCGGCCTGCCCAAGCTGGACGGCCTGCGCGTGCTGGCCGGCATGCGCGAGCGTGGCGATGCCACCCCGGTGCTGATGCTCACTGCACGCGATGGCATCGAAGACCGCGTGCAGGCGCTGGACGTGGGCGCGGACGATTACCTGGGCAAGCCGTTCGACTTCCGTGAATTCGAAGCGCGCTGCCGCGTGCTGCTGCGGCGCACGCGCGGGCAGGCCAGCGAAGTGGTGCAGATTGGCGGCTTCCAGTTCGACAACGCCTCGCACCGGGTCAGCCTGGATGGCCAGCCCATTGAATTGCCCAACCGTGAGTACCGCCTGCTGGAAATCCTGATGGGCCGGCTGGGCCACGTGGTCGGCAAGGACGAGATCGGCAACGGCCTGTTCGGCTTCGATGACGAAGCCGGCCCGAATGCCATCGAACTGTATGTGGGCCGCCTGCGGAGGAAGCTGGCCGATGCGCCGCTGCGCATCGTCACCGTGCGCGGCAGCGGTTATCTGCTGGAAGCCATCGACGGCACGCCCGATGCCGAAGGCTGAAACCCGCGCGCCCAGCTCGCTACGGCGCACGCTTACCCTGTACCTGGGCGTGCTGCTGGCGGTGTTCGCCGTGGCGTTGCTGTTTGCCGCCCGCGATTACGGCCAGCGTGCCGCCAACCGCTCCTACGATCACCTGCTGGTGTCGTCGGCGCTGTCCATCATCGATTCGGTGGCGCTGGTGGACGCGCAGTGGCAGGTGGACCTGCCGTATGCCTCGCTAGATCTGTTGTCGATGGCGCCGGACGACCGCGTGTTCTACCGCGTGTTCGACGGCCAGAACCGCACCGTGACCGGCTACGCCGATCTCCCTCCGCCGCCACGCACGCCTTCCGACGAACCGCAGTTGTTCGACGCGCACTACAGCGGTGAAACCGTGCGCTTCGTGGTGGTGTCGCGCCGCGTCTCTTCGCCCTCTGCGCAGGCCGAAGTGCGCGTGCAGGTCGGCCAGACCCGCCGCGCGCGCGAAGCGGTAGCGCAGGACATCGTCAACCGCGCGTTGCTCGCCATCGGCGTGCTCTCGCTGCTGTCGCTGGCGCTGGTGGCGTTCGGCGTGCACCGCGCGTTCCGCCCGCTGGTGAAGGTGGAGCGCGAGCTGTCGCGGCGCGAGCCGTCCGACCTGAGCCCGCTGGATGCGCGCGTGCCGCGCGAGATGGACCAGATGGTGGCCGCACTGAACCGCTTCATGGCGCGCCTGTCCAGCAGCAATGAAACCCTGCGCGCGTTCATGGCCGAAGCCGCCCACCAGATGCGAACCCCGCTGGCCGCCCTGCGTGCGCAGGCACAACTGGCGCTGGACGACGACGACCCCGAAGACATGCGCCGCAGCCTGGCCGCCATCGACCGCAACGCTACCCACATGAGCCGCCTGCTCAACCAGCTGCTCAGCGATGCGAGCGTGATCCACCGGTCCAACCTGCAGCGCTTCGCCCCGGTGGACATGGTGGAAACCGTGCACCAGGCGCTGCACGAAGCGCTGCCGCAGGCCTTGCCTGCACCACGCGTGCAGCTGGCCGTGGGCGTGGCGTCTTCGCGCGTGCAGGGCGACGCACTGCTGCTGCGCGAAGCAATCAAGAACCTCATCGACAACGCCCTAAAGTACGGCGGCGACGGCCCGTTGCAGGTCGCGCTCACCGAAGAGGGTACCCACTGCGTGGTCACCATCGCCGACCATGGCCCGGGCATTTCGCCGGGCGATGCCGAGCGCGTGTTCGAGCGCTTCGCGCGTGGCGAAGATGCCGCACCGGGCGGGGCAGGGCTGGGCCTGGCCATCGTCAAGCGCGTCGTGGACAGCCACGGCGGCCAGATCGACCTGAGCAACCGGCCAACCGGCGGGCTGGTGGCCACCATCCGTTTGCCGAGGCTGCACGCATGATGCGCACCCTGTTCCTGTTGTTGATGCTGGCGGCAGGGCCGGCGTTCGCCGACCCCGGCGATGTGCAGCGCTTTCCGGCCAAGGGCACCGCCACGGCCGAGCTGCGCATCCACGGCTCCACCGACATCGAAGTGTTCGCCACCGTCATCACCGATTACCAGCGCCTGCACCCCGGCACCGAGATCGTCTACGAAGACGTCATCACCCAGGACATGTACGCCCAGTACCTGCGCCAGCGCCACAGCCCCACCGGCCCAGACATGCTGATCAGCAGCGGCATGGACCTGCAGGCCAAGCTGGTCAACGACGGCCACGCCTTGCCACACCGCTCGCCGCAGACCGACGCACTTCCCGCGTGGGCGCAATGGCGGCATGAAGCATTCGGCATCAGCTACGAACCGGTGGCGATGGTCTACAACACCCGCACCCTGCCAGCGGCCCGCGTCCCGAAAACCCGCCGCCAGCTGCTCGAACTGCTGCGCGCCCCGGACGCCCCGCTGGCCGGAAAGGTTGGCACCTATGACGTCGAACGCAGCAGCGTGGGCTACCTGCTCGCCACCCAGGATGGCCAGCGCGGCAGCATGGCCGGCGCGCTGCTCGGCGCGCTGGGCGACAACCAGGTGCAGCTCGAAGAACGCACCGGCGTATTGCTGGACCGCGTAAGCAGCGGCCAGCTCTCGCTCGTGTACAACGTACTCGGCTCATACGCCCAGGCCCGAATCGACGCCGGCGCTCCACTGGGCATCGTCGAGCCCGAGGACTACACCCTCGTCGTCCTGCGCACCGCCGTCATCCCGCGCACGGCCCAGAACGCAGCAGAAGCCCGTCGCTTCCTCGACTACCTGCTATCCCCCCGCGGCCAGCAGGTGCTCTCCCGCGAAGCGCGCCTGATGTCGATCGTCCCCACCCAGCGCGGCCGCGCCCCCGGCCGCAGCTACCGCCCGATCCTGCTGGGCCCGGGCCTGCTGGTCTACCTGGATGCCCTCAAGCGCCGCCAGTTCCTCGACGCCTGGCGAGGTAGCACGCGCCAGCAACCTCCCGGGCCAGATATCCCCTGACGGGCACCATCGCGAACCGCAACGCCCCCGTGGCGGCGCTCCGCACGGCCCAACGCCCTGCGTCGCCGCGCTCCTGACGACCCGAACGCCTGCGTAGAGCCACGCCCTGCGTGGCTGCTCTTCGCCGCACCCCAAAATGCGACCTACAATGCAGGCATGAGCGAAACCACCATCCTCGTAGCCGACGACCACCCGCTACTCCGCGCCGCCGTCGTCCACTCCCTGCGCCAGGCTCTTCCGGCCGTCCAGGTCATCGAGGTGGCCAGCGCCCAAGCCCTCGAGGCCGCCCTCAACCAGCACCCGGAAATCGAACTGGTCCTCTTGGACCTGACCATGCCCGGCGCCCGAGGCTTCTCCTCACTCCTCCACGTACGCGGCTCCCACCCGGACATCCCGGTGGTCATCGTCTCCTCCAACGACCACCCACGCGTCATCCGTCGCGCCCAGCAGTTCGGCGCCGCCGGCTTCATCCCCAAATCCGCCCCGGCCGAAACCATCGGCCAGGCCGTAGCGGCAGTACTCGACGGTGGCCTCTGGTTCCCGGCGATGGCAGCAGAGCGCAGCGAATCCGACGCATTGCTCGCAGCCCGCCTGGCCCAGCTGACCCCCCAGCAATTCCGCGTGCTCCTGTGCCTCGCCGATGGCCTGCTCAACAAGCAGATCGCCTACGAGCTGGGGCTTGCTGAGAACACCGTAAAAGTCCACGTAACCGCCATCCTGAAAAAGCTCGAATGTGTCAGCCGCACCCAGGCAGCGGTACTGGTAAAGGCCCTTGAACCAGAAGGCGACGCAGGCGCAGACCTCACCTAGGCCCGGCGTGTGTGGCAACGCGGTGCAAACCATGCGTTGCCCAACCGGTAGGGTCGCATCCCAATCGACCGCCGACGTTGTTCGGCAGCGCGATTTCGGCATGACCCGAACCGAAGGCGGCCTTTCTCTGGGAGCCTAACGCGCATCAACGGCACCAGCGCCGCTCCCGGTTCCAGCCGAGCCGATTGACGCGTCAGGCTAGTTCTACGTGCAACGTAGGGTGCGCCCGATGGTGGAGAGAGAGTTCTGTCCGCAGAATGCCTGTGCGGATCGGTCGCGTCCCGTCTCGAAACCACCCAACTCAAACGCAAAAAACCCGCCAGCGGCGGGTTCCTGAGAAAAGAGTGGCGCCGCGAGCGGGGCCAGTACGTACCTAGTGTCATCACCAGTAATGGTGGCTGGGAGAGGACGTGTTCCAAGGGCTGCAAAAAACGAAGGCTAGCAGAGCTTCCCGTTGAACAAAGGTGAACTGCAACATCGAATGGCGCCAGATGGAGCGGAACTTGGGACTTCAGGCGGGTCATGGGATTGATCTGCTCGTCGAGCGCCATGAAAACCCTCTGGATATTGTCGGGAACAATGCGGACCGAATCCTTTCCTGTAATCACGGAGCCTGGTAGCTGCTACATCAAGGGGCTGGCCACGTCACGCCCTTGTATGCAACATTGTGATCGAAAGCTGAAGGCGGTACTCGCCTCGATTCATTAAAACGTGCGGCTCTTTCGACTTAAGGCGCGCGTCATGATCCCATCTCAACCTTCCCAGTCGGTTAACACCAGTGCTGCCGGAGCGCTGCGCTTAGCAGCAGCGTCGACAACTGCCGCCGACAGTGCGGGTTCGTCCACTGCGGCGGGCATTGCAGCTGGGAGGATAGTCTTGGTAGAGAATGCTCCGCATTCGGCGACATCACTTGTTGTTGCCTCAGCGCTACAGGCGAAAGCGTTGCCCGACTCGCTGCCCTCTTCTGCTGCGCCTGGGTGTGGCGTAGGCGATCAAGCTCTCGCTGAGGGCTCCCAGCCAAAGCGAACGCTCTTCGATGTAATGAAACCGCTGATTGAGGACAACGAGAAGATCGTTCTGGGACGAACGGTCAATGACTTCGCATTGGTGGGCGAGTCCATGCGCACCAACGTTTGCCAGGTGAGTCGCCGCGTAAATTCCTTTGAGTTTACCCCTCTGCATCTGGTCATCTTGAGGACGGTGGAGGATGTCGGTTTCTGCTCGGACCGGGTAAAAGAACTGATCGACTTGGGCGCCGACGTGAATCTGATGTCAACCTACGACTGGAGTTCAATTGGTGGTCATAAGCGAATTCCGCCGCTGAAATTGGCCGAAAAGCTGCTCGCGAAGCTCGAACATGATGAGGACGCCGAGTCATGGGTGATCGACGACATGAAGGACGTGATCGAGCACTTGAAAAGGGCTGGTGCCACAACTGAAGGTGCCGCGCTCAGAACGTGTGACTCTGATGACGAAGGAAAATCCGACTGGGATTCTGAAGTAGATGAAGTTCCCGGGCGGGACAGCTCGGACTGGTAACTCCGATGCGCTTGGGTGGCTGTTGGTACGACCCGGACGACCATCCCTGCATCATTCGCCATCGGCTTACGGCTGATTCGTAAGTAGATTGCCGGAATGGTTGGCATCTTTCACCGGGGAGATCGCTTGAAGGGCATCGAGAGCAGCAACGTATCTGCATGCATATGGGGCTAATTGCGACGCGTAGTAGTGTGCGCCTATTGATACTCCAATATCATTCAAAACAAGCGATTTAACTTTGCGCGCTGCATGGTGCATGGTGTTGCCTCGGAGCTTGAAATCTCCTCGAGCACAACGATTGTGGACGTCCCATGTCGGGAGGGTGGCCAAATACAACACCTTCGCGGGAATACGTCACGCCGTGTGTGCTCGAGCGGATTTCAACCTCCCGACTCCCTCGCCATTCCGGCGAGGGAGACTTCCTTGGAGGTGGCAAATGCGTCGTTCAAGTTCGAATCTGCATTCCAACGAACAGCCCCAAACCCGCATCGGCATGCATGTGCCGGAGAGTCTGCGTGTCGGATCGTTCTCGCATCCCGGTGGTCATCCCCTGCCGGACGGTGGTCGCATTCCATGCTTGGTACTACGCGGCATGTGGATGGACCGGTTCGAGCTGCCGGTAGGCAGTCGTGTGATCGTGGAAGTAGAGAGCAAGCGGATCACGTTGACGTTGGATGAAACGCCGATTCCGGTGCCGTATAGGTATCTGGACCACACCCCGAGGAAGAGCCGCCGGGTGGCGGTTACGACAGCCAAAGAAGCGTCGGAGTAGCGAGGATTGGTCCGGTATGGCGGGATGCACCCGGTAGGGTCGCATCCCGTTCTGCCGCCGACCATGTTCGATCGATCGGTTGTGGAATGACCGTCAGCTGTTCTATCTGTCGCCGTGGGATGACGAAGAAGGGCTGGTGAAAGCAGCACGAGAACTCAAGGAGGCGTGCGGGAAGCGAAACTGCTGATCAACTGGGGGAGCGTGTGCGCAGTACCATCGTCAAGCACAAGCTTCAGAAGACGACTCGCCTTTCAAACATGAACTTGGCCAAGCTCGAAGGCGATTCCCGGACATTTGTTCCGGTCATCTATGTACTTAAATCAGATGCTCATCCAAGCATCGAACCATGGCCACCTCCATTCCCTGTGGAAATTTCGCCTTATCGCGCACTTGAACGAAACAGGGGGGCGGTCGGAATAATCGCTTCGAACTGTCCCGACAAGCAGCTGATCTTCGTACTCCAGCTTTAGTGGAGGTGAAAGAAGTCGAAACGCTACAGCACTGTCATCATGTTCTCCGCGCTCAATTCGCTCAAGGCTTGGGGTCAGTTGCGTTGCTCCAGGTGAATCCATTTGAACTGACACGTTCGAGACCGAATGTCGATCATCGATGCCAGATGCTTCGATGGTGAGCCTATATGGGGCAGCGCGGGTTCGCGGCCTGCTCGGGTCATAAGAGCCCGTAAGCCTTGCGATAAGTCTCGCATCGCCTGCGGCGCATTGAGCGCTATGGTAGTCGTAATACGTGAATCTATCGAAGACAAGTAGGAACAGCGCGGCAAGTGCTGCGACGCTTGCTAAAAGCAGGAGGTGATTTGTCCAGCGATTGGCGGTCATTGAAGACTCCGGTAGTCCCTAGAAGCGGTTTCTTAACTCACGCTCAGGTGGAGGTTCAGGCGCGGGTGTAGGTTGGTCGGGGTTTTCAATCTCGCCTATGGTCACCACGGGTATTCGGTTCGATGCGTCCAGATCTGCTGGTGTAACGGCAATCGGTCCATTTCCCCAGAGGATGTATGGAAGGATGTCGAAGAACGCATGCCCGATGAATTCGTCGGGGGAAAAGTAATTGTACGTTCCGCCGTTCAGGCGATCTGTAATGAGGTTCCCATCTCCGTCGTAAACTGCCTCGTTGTGCCCCGTCATGTCCACCCATTTCGTATTGTTCTCCCCTCCCTCACCTTGGCGATGGAAGACGCTCTGTTCCCGACTGAGTTCACGCCAATTTGAAGTATCAGTACTCGCAGTCTTCTTGTCTGGCGGTGCGGTATTTAGTGCGTTTCTGTAGTAGTGCCGAAGGTAGGCCTCACCAAGTGGTGTAGATTGTCGCCCGTCGGGATCAACCATCGAGTAAGGATTGTTGTTGGCGTAACGGTACCGGTTAAATCCTGTCAATGGTTGAACTCTCGGTGTGATTGGGTCTGTTGATACGAATCTTCCAATGTCACCATCGTAGTATCGCTGTTGCATGTAGCTGAATCCAGTGGAGGCATCGGTCACGTGGCCTGCGAACCCGGGTGTGTCTTCGCCGGAGTTCGTCAGTGGCTTGCCATAAGGATCGTACGCGTTGAAATTGATGATATTCCCAGTCAAGTCCGAAGCCGCCACCGGCGAGCCTAACGCGTCTGTGTGAATATAGCGGATCTTTGTCTGCCCGATTGCCTCGCTGGCCATCAGGGCGAAAGGGAGTATGGCGAGTGCACTGTGCACTCTACGGCTCTGCAGCAGTCGAGCGTTCATGATCATCCTCCAGTTGCAGTGAAGACGGCGGACCAAGCAGAGCAGCCGATCGGCTTGCATGCACGAACCTGGAAAGTGGCGCCGGAAGGTACACCTGAGCAGTTGAGTACTGCGGATGTCGCCGCTCCACTGTGGGTGCCACGCCCAGTGAACTCATACCACGCGGCGCCAGGTACCGAGTTCCACCTGACTGTGGAACGAACCTGCCACGGCGGGAAGGAATTGGTGACGTGTGGCGCGCCGCAAGACCGCCCACAATTTCGACCTTCTTGCCGTTGAACTCGAGGTCAGCCGGAACGCCGTCGACCCACAAGTCGGATTGCCCAAGACCATCGCAGCAGAGGGGTCCGAAGAGACCGCTCTCTTCAAAATCAATGCGGAAATAACTTTTGATGGAAAGTTTCCCGCCATCCAGAAATGATGGGTCTGATGCGATGGCTGACACCTCGAAATCTGGTGGAATTCACCTTCAGTTATTCGGCGATGCGTGTTGTAACCAATACGTCGAAGCCGAGTATGGCCAGTCTGCGCATCAGTTGAGGTGAAAGCTCCATCTCAAACCCATTCTTTTGAGCCTTCGTACTCAGTGGCACGAAGATATCCAGCTCAGCCTTCTCGATTCCGACACGTCCGAGTACGGTCTCACATTGGATGGCGCTGATCATTTGAACAATAGTCCTGGAGAGGTTGTCCAGGGGTACCCGTACGCGGTGCTCCCAGAATCCAATCTTCTGGACGATCTGCGCCCCTGAGGAGGTTGTCCGCTCTTCCCCTCGGTTCCGTGTCCGGGTAGGGCTTAGCTCCAAAAGAATCGAGGCATCTTTCGTGTCTAATGAGTCTCCATAGAGCAGGATCGCAACAGCACAAGTATCGCCATCAATGTTCGTGGTCTGGCTATTCATCGTTAAGGTTTCCAACTAGCTCTCCGTTCTGATCGATCACGTCCCCGGTTTCCGGATTGACCCCGAAATCGTGATCACCTCTCGTCCCAGGTGTGTTCTCCTTTACCCCTTTGTGGAATCGGTCCGTTCCTTCGCGGGCACCCACTCCATTTCTCCTTCCCCATTCGGCTGAACCACTGTCGGCAGGCCAATAGCCAGGCGGGAACGCGCCTGACATCATCACCCCACAAGGCGGACCGCCAGGTAGTTCGCAAGGCGAAGCCCCCATTGGCGTTGGCCAAAGCAACGCAAGTGGACCGGAGACTCTGCCCAACAGTCTTCCCGCTATGCTTAGCCATGGTACTGGAGCCGCGGCCGGCATGGGGATCGGACGAGTCGCAACGACGAGGACTGTCGCTAACGTCTCAGGCTCAGGCGGCGGAGCCTCAGGTGTTGGCTGTTTGTCCTCAAGACCTACGCCGATGCGCCCGGTCGGATCACTGAAGCGATAGGGATTACTGTTGGCGTACCTGTAGCGACTGGACTGAACCACCTGCTGCTGATAGGGCGATACCGGGTCCACGGATAGGAAGATGCCTAGCTGTGGATCCATATATCGCTGCTGCATGTAGATCAGGCCGGTTTGCTCATCTGAGACATGGCCGGCATAAGAAGGACTGTTGTCTGGAATGCCAAGTGTTGATGAGCCGTAAGGCTCATAGAATTCCGACTCAATCAGGCTTCCGTTGATGTCCGTTATCGCCACTGGTGAACCCAGAGAGTCCGTATGGATGTATCTGATTGTGGTTTGAGCGCGAGCCTCCAGTATCGAGAACATTCCACAGATGAGCAGTGCTACCCACGCTGGTGCCGCTTGGCGATCGAAGTTCTGGAGTGAAGGTTGTCGTTGAGCGCTCATGATCAACCCCCGGTTGCGGTGACGATTGCGGACCAAGCCGAACAGCCAATCGTCTTGCATGCACGAACCTGGAAAGTGGCGCCGGAAGGTACTCCTGAGTAGTTGATTACTACGGATGTCGCCGCTCCACTGTAGGTGCCACGCCCAGTGACCTCATACCACGCGGCGCCAGGTACCGAGTTCCAGCTGACTGTGTAACGAACCTGCCACGGCGGGAAGGAATTGGTGACGATGTAGCGCGCCGTAAGACCGGTAGGGGTCGTCGGAGGGACGTTCACCGTGATTGCGGCGCTGGCGCTGTACCCGCTGCACCCACCTTGATTGCAGGCAGCTACGCGGTACGCATAGGTTCCGTCACCTCGGGCTAGCCCGATCGAGGTTGATGCGTTGTTCTGCACTGCTGTCCATGCACCGCCATTGGAACTCTCCTCGATTAAATAGGTGCTCGCCCGATCAACACTACCCCAGGTCACCGTGAAGCTTCCGGTGGCCGAGCTCCCAGGTACTGAAATTGAAGGCGCGCCCGGAGGACGCATGACGACGACTGCGGTAGTTGAACCTTGGGCGCCGCAACCACCGTCATTGCAGGCCGCAGCACCATAGTAGATGGTGGCATCGGGTCGACCAGACAGCGTGGCACTTGTGCTGCCTGTGGTGAGCACCGCAGTCCAACCAGCACCTCCTACGTTCTCGTACACGGTGTAGTAGGTGGCCGCTGACACCGGCGGCCAGCTCAACGCGATGCTGCCGTCATTGGACAATGCAGGGCCGGATAGCGTGGTCGTCCCAACGGGCGGGCGAACAACCCGAATGGTCGCGATTCCGCCAGAAGGTCCGCACCCGCTGCTGTTACATGCCGAAGCGCGGTAGTTGTAGCTCCCGTCCGCCTTCTGTGAGTAGGCAGAGGATGTCGAAGCCCCGGAGTAAGCGATGGTCCAGCCGGAGCCGCCGATGCTTTCTTCCAGCCGATAGCTGCTCGCGCCCGCAACGCTTGTCCAAGTTACCGAGTAGTTACCATTTGCCGAAAGGGTCGGTGCACTAGTGGTGGGTGCCGTTGAGGGCAGTCGCAGTACCTGTACGCTACTCACAGTTCCGTACGCCCCGCATCCTGCCTCGTTGCACGCGCGGGCGCGATAGCCGTACGTACCGTCTGGCTTGGAGGCAAAACTGCGCGCCAAGGTTGCAGCGTTCTGAATCTCCGTCCAGGCGCCACCGCCTGCGCTCTCTTCCAGTCGGTAGGTGGAAGCACCTGCAACAGACTGCCATGCCACAGTGTACGTTCCATCCAACGAAAGCCCGGGAGCGCTGATGGCAGGGCCGGAAGACGGCGACGATTGCACCACGACCGAGGCGGTCGCACTCCACCCGCCGCAGACCGTGTTCCGGCACGCGCGCACGCGATACCCATAACTTCCGCCTGACCTGCCGGTGATGTTCTGCAGGTGGTCGGGCCCTGAGTAGATGTTCGACATAGGGCCGCTACCGGCCTGCTCCTGCAACTCGTAGCGGGTAGCTTGTGCGGTTTCGTTCCAACTGACCACAAAGTTCCCGTTGCTGCTCTGGGCTGGCGCTGTAATCACTGGAACCGCTGGCGCAGTAGACGTGGCGATCTCCGCCAACAGACTTCCGTTCAGGTACACATACTCGGTGCTGCTGGCGTTACGATCGTTGTCCTGCCTGCGAAGCACGCCATCCTGCCCGTAGAGGGCGGTGATCGGCCCCGTAGCTGAAGACGAAAGCACGCGGCGCCCGTGTCCGTCATAACGGTAGTTATCCTTGCCGACGACGGTGCGAAGGCGATTTCCGTAGTCGAACTGGAAACCTTGCCCGTTCTTGCTGGCAAGGTTTCCCTGGGCGTCGAAGGCAAGGCCCATCACGGTGGAGCCGCTACCATCCAGCACGTTGCTCATTCTATTGCTCGCGTCATACCAGTAGCTGTGATTGCGTACAGCCCCCAGAGCGGCGGTACGGATGTTGTCCAGAGCATCGTACGTATAAGCCATCTGGCCGTTGCCACCGAAGGCAGGTGAGTTCGCGGTAATCAACCGGTCGGCCGTGTCGAACGACATTGAGCGGGTGCGCTGAGAATTCAATCCATCCGTGATCTGAGTGACATTTCCTGCAGCGTCATAGCTGTAGCTGTTGTTCATGACCCCGCCGTCCACCACTTGCGCGGGCAGCTGTCGGTCGTTCTGCTGCATGGTGTGAACGATGCCATTGCCGTACACGAATCGCTTTACTCCACCATTTGGATGGTAAGTGACCGCAGTGGCGAAAGCACCGACATGGGTAGGTTGGCCCAAGGCGTTCGGCCCGTAGTCCAGTGTCAGCCCGCTGGGATATTGAATTGCGGCCAGCGACGCATTGGAGTCGTAGAAATACCCTACGGATTGGCTGGGAAATCCGGTCTGTACAATGGACTCGCTGGTTAACAGGCGTCGCTTGTTGTAAGTATAGTTGTTGACCACCTGGCTGCCGCCGCCATCGTTGCGGGTGGTGATCTGGCTGACCTTTCCGTCGGGCGTGTAGGTCCAGCTCTGGTCACCATTTCCGTCCGGGAAGGTGAGGGTTCGCAGGCGGTTGCGCGTATCGTAAGAGCGAGTTGCGCGTCGCGCCGCAACTGCCGGGGAGCTGCCGTCCTGCTCGCAGTCTGTTAAGCCAGGCAGACCGCCAGCAGACCAGGCTACATTGCCGGCGCCGTCATAGCCGGTCAGGGTTGCTCCGGTTTCCGGCTCCACTGTCCGGCAGAGTTCCTGATAACTGTTGTATGTGTAACTGCGGGTGACCTGAAGGCTTCCGTCGGCATTGCCGCGGGTAATACTCAGCGGTTTTCCAAAGGCATCGCGTGGAATGGTGGTAACTGCCTCCTCCGGTTGAAGGATCCGTACAGGACGCTCGAACGAGGGCGTGTCGAGCATCTGGTACCACGTACGCGTTTCAGCCCCGCGCGGATTTCTGACCAGCGCGAAAACGCCCGATGCGTCACTGAGGTAGCGGGTGGTGGTGGTAAGGGGGCCTAGTTCGGAGTCCTGAACCACCGAGACCGCCCGGCCCAGTACATCATATGTTGTCCAAGTGCCCCGATCCACATTGGCTGTTGTTGCCGGGTACGCGGCAAAGACGACCCTGCCGTCGTTGTCGTATTCGTTCCCGGAGAAGCGTGTAGTGGACGCGTCAAGGCTGTCATACTCGACACCAACAAGCGGGCGCCACAGTGCATCGTAATAGGCCACCGAGGTTCGGTTGCCCGCGGTGGTCGTTCTTCGCCAGTGCCCCGCTGCGATGCCGTACTCATCACCAGCCACCTGCGTGAAGCTTTGGTTCATCGCGTTCCACGCCGTGGAGTCCGCACTGGGGTAGTCAGTGCCCGCAAGCCTTCCCATCGCGTCGAACCGATAGGCCGTCGTATACCCGTTCTGATCCGTTACTTGGTTGATCCAGCCGCGATCATCAACCGTTGCGGTGAGGCTGGTGGCGTCGGGGAAGCCAATCGCCTGGGGAATGCCGCGCTTCCACGACCCCAGTGTGATTGTGTTTCCGTTGCCGTCGCGCAGAGACGCAATGGTACCATCGGAGTTGTAACTGATCGCTTGCGCGAACTTGCCAAACGACCAGAACTGCAGCGGGCGTGCAGTCGTTGGGTCAAAGGATGCCTGGTCGGTCAGGATGCCGTTAACTGAACGCGTTGCGACCTGTCCCAGTATCCACTTGGACTCATTGTCGTGGTAGCTGAGCGTCTCAACGGTTGTTGCCGCCAAGGCGGGAGTGAGGGCGGAAACTGTAATCAGGGTGAGAGCTCCCCACCCTTCGAGTGTTCTCAGTGTGCGATGACGCAATTTGCAATCCATATGCTTCCCCGTACATGGTTGCGGCGCGGCTCTTTCAAGCTGCGGCTCTACAGTGCGCTGTGGTCTGCCCTCAGGGCGAGCTGGACCGGGTAACCTGCGTT
Organism: Stenotrophomonas sp. SrG; assembly: GCF_050031795.1. NCBI lineage: Bacteria > Pseudomonadati > Pseudomonadota > Gammaproteobacteria > Lysobacterales > Lysobacteraceae > Stenotrophomonas > Stenotrophomonas sp. SrG. The sequence goes on along the minus strand of NZ_JBNBBE010000003.1, from coordinate 54,333 downwards.
GGTCGGGCGTACGCGTCGAATTGATCGACGCGGTACATGAATGACTGGCCGTCCTGCGTGGTGATGCGCGACTGCAGAGGCTTTGGAACTTCCTCTTCCTTCGAGCACGCCCAGCAAGGGTTGTTTCCGATCCTTGCGTAGCTGCCGTCGGGGTTGCGCCGATACTGAAGATCAATTCGCCGGGCGACGCCCTGTGCGTTGCCGCGCTCTTCAGTAAGCATCCGCCCCTCGAGATCCCCGTACTTCTGGCTAAAGGTGTAGCGATTCCAGCTTCCATCTTCCCGGGCGACCGTGACTGTTCGGGTCTCTGGGCATGGTGTGGTGGAACAGTAGATGTGCTGTCCTGTATCGAGGCTCGCAGCGAGCGGCGAGTACTGGTAGTCCCACGTAAGGGGACTGAGGCCGGGCCCGGAGATGGTCTTGCGGTTGAGAGCGAGGACTGTCAGCAGGTGCGACTCGACTGGATAGAAGACCTGAGTAAAGGATCGGCAGGTATTCGGTGCGTTTGTCCTTCCATGGATCCTGTAGCTCAACTCAAACGTTCCGGTGGCTCCAGACGGATGGGTCATGACGACGGTCGCCGAGGAGCTCGGTCCTGGCGTGAAAGACACGAAGTCTGCGCAGTTTCGCCAGCCCCCGATGGGGTTGTCGAATGCAGCTCCCGCATTGATTGACCAGCTGGAACCGTCAGGCAAGATAACTCGGCTCAGCTTGCGTCCACCGGCTGTACCCGAATATTCGTAGTTCCATGTGCGGCCATCGGCAACTACGCTTGCTACCCCGTCTGGGCCGCGATTGATGACCATTGAGCGGCCATCGCTGGCGCTTACTACGGTCTGGTCGGTGCTGTAGGTGAAGGTGACAAAGTTGCCTTCCCGGTCCTCGACTCGCGTGACCATCGCGCGAAACTCACGCAGCCCCATTGTGCTCGTGTAATTGAACGAGCCGTTGCCGTAGTTCGCCGTCATCGTTCCGCGCGGAATGGCGATGATGCGGTCGAACCAGTAACGGTCTCCATTCGGGGCGTGCGCCATGAAGGCTTCGCCAGAAACACCGTTGCTCGTCCCAGGGAGGCAGGAGAAAACCCAGCGGTCTGCGGTAGTCCAATGATATGAATTCCCGTCTGTAGGTTGCTTTGCAGCCGCGTCCAAGATGATCATCGGCTTGCTCTCAGTGCCAGGAAGATTTAGAGAAAGGCCTCCCCAGAAGAAGTAGGGGTCAAATGCGAAGCCCACGCTTCCCTGTCCGCTTCCTACGAACTCAGAGGGTGCGCTTGCCTGCTGTGGCGCGTTCAACGGAATTGAGCATCGCCGGAGCGGCTCTCCGGGCACCATGGATACCCAGCCGCTTTGACCAAACATGCCTGAGATGTAGGGAATGTCCAAGTCCCAGTCGCTCATGGACTTGAAGGTGTCCCTTCGGCCGCCCATCTTCAGTGTGCGGGAGAACCGAACAGGAAGCGCATTGTTCCCGGGCAGATCGACGTCCACCTGGGTGAACTGCATTCCCCCTGTGTAAAGGCTGATGCGGTCCCCAAAAAGGTCGTTCCCCAGCGAGGTCAGCTCACCCAAGCCTTTTAGCCTGTCCTCATAGAAGACACCCGCCTGTGAAGATGTCAGCGGGGCGCCCGTTTGGGACAGGGCATGAGCGCAGAAGCACGAGAGGAATACCGCCAGGATAATGCTGAAGGTTCTGGATTGCGACGACACGAACGTCCCCCTGTAGTGCCGGTCGTTACCAACCGGACATGGTTCCAGTAGTGCTTCGACGCCAACAGGACAAGCTCAAGACATTTGCAATTCGAACGAGACATTAAGTTTGTCTCCTTCGTGGTTTCTGGTGCGCTGCGCGAAAACTGACCCACAACTTGCCGCGCCGCTATTGCAGTGCAGTAAATAAGGAGGTCGCACTCCCCGTGCGATGTGGCGGACATTAACTCACGTTTACATGCTGCGCAACTGGCGTGTGGAGAGTGCGCGGTGAGCTTGGCGGGATGGGTCTCGATCGCACAAGTTGCAGAGGAGGTCGCGGATATTCCATGGCGCAATCGTTGATCACGATGTGTGCGCTGGATCACGCTATGTTGGTTGCGTGTCTACCATGACGTTCGGTAGTGCGTGCCTATCGAAATCCAATATTATGCGAAACAAGCAATTTCACTTGGCGTGCGGATTAGGGCATGGTGTCGCCTCGGAGCTGGAACTTCACTTATAGCAATCGTTGATGTCCTATGTGGGAAGGGTGGCGGAGTACAACACCGTCGCGGGATTGCGCCGCGCCGTGTGCCATCAAGCGGGTTTCAGCCTCTCGAACCCCTCGCCATCACGGCGAAGGAGACTTCCACGGAGGTGGCAAACGCGTCGTTCGAATTCCGAAGTTCCCTCAATTGAGCAACTCAAGGCCTATGTCGGATGGCGGGCGCATTCCGTGCCTGATGTTGCGAGGTACGTGGATGGACCGATTTGCGCTGTCGGTAGGCGGCAAGGTAATCGTGGAAGTGGAGTCCAAGCGGATCACGTTGACGTTGGATGAAACGCCGATTCCGGTGCCGTGCCGGTATCGGGATCATTTGCCGAAGAAGAAGCGGCGGGCGACCGGTTCCGATGGGCAGGCGTGATCGGTAGGATCGCATCTCGATCGACCGCCGACCAACGCCGAACGTTCGGTAATGGCATGACCATCAACGAAGAACAGCATTGCGCACCGGTTGAGTTGCACACCGGTTTACGCCCGGTGCCGCACCAGCAGCTGCGTCATCAGCGCCCGCAAGGCCGGCGGGCGCACCGGCTTCGAGAGGAAGCCCCAGCCGTTCTCCACTGCCTGCGCCTTCAACGCATCATCCCGCTCGGCAGTAACCAGAATCACCGGCGGCCGTGCCTTCCACAGCTCGCACAGCTGCTCGTACAGGTCCGGCCCATGCCACTGACCCATGCGCACATCCAGCAGCACCAGCTGCGGCACGTTCAATGCAGAGGCAATCTCGAGCGCGGCATGCGGGCCATCAGCCAGCTCCACCCGGCAGCCCCAGCGTTCCAATAGTGCACGGGTGGCCGCACACACACGCGGATCATCATCAATGCTCCACACCCGGCACTGCCGCAGTGGGCTGTCATCGCCCGAATCCGCCGACACCGCCGGGGCAGGGGCGGGCGCCGGTATCGCATCGGCGCTGCCCAGCGGCACGGTCACGGCAAACACGCTGCCGCTGCCCAGCGTGGAGCGCAGGTTGATGCGGTGCCCCAGCAGCCGCCCGATGCGCTCCACGATCGCCAGGCCCAGCCCGGCGCCGCGCTCCTGGTCCACGCCATCATCCAGCCGCCGGAATTCCTCGAAGATCTCGCCCTGCAGGCTCTCCGGAATACCCGGGCCCTGGTCATGCACCTCAATGCGCAGCTGGTCGCCCACCCGGCGGCACCCGATCAGCACCCGCCCACGCGGCGTATAGCGCAGTGCGTTGGAGAGGAAATTCTGCAGGATGCGACGCAGCAGCGCCTCATCACTCACTACCACCGCACGGGTATCCACCCAGTCCAGCTGCAGCCCACGCGCTTTGGCGGCAATGCCAAACTCACGCGCCAGTGTTTCCAGCAGCGGCGACAGCGCAAACGCACGCACATGGGTCTGCAGCGTGCCAGATTCCAGCCGCGAGATATCCAGCAGGCTGTTGAGGATGGCATCCTGCGCGGCCAGCGCCGCATCCACATGCTCGCTCAGCTCGCGGGCGTCGCCACTCAGCTTGCCGCGCAGCACCGAGACGAACATGCGCGCCGCATTGAGCGGCTGCAGCAGGTCATGCACGGCCGAGGCCACGAAGCGGGTCTTGTAGCGGTTCGCGCGCTCGGCCTCGCGCCGCGCCTCGTCCAGGTCGCGGGTACGCTCGGCCACGCGGTGTTCCAGCGCATCGGCCAGCGAGCGCAGCTCACGCGCGGTGTTCTTGTAGGCGGTGATGTCCGCGTAGCTGGTGACGAAGCCGCCATCGGGCAGCGGGTTGCCACGAATCTCCAGCACCGTGCCGTCGTCCTTCTCGCTCTCGCGCATGTGCGGCCGGCCGCTGCGCAGGTGGTTCAGGCGACGTTCGATGGCCTCGTCAATCGGCCCCGGGCCGAGCAGGCCACGGCGGGCGTTGTACCGAAACGCCTCGGCAATGGGCACACCCACCCGGATCAGGTCCGGCGGGAACCGGAACAGCTCCAGGTAGCGCGCATTCCACGCCACCAGCCGCTGCTCGCTGTCGATCACCACCACGCCCTGCGGCAGGTGCGCCAGGCTGCGGCTGAGCCCGCTGTCGGCCTGCTGGGCGGCCTGCAGCACGCCATCCTGCGCGGTGCGCAGTTCCTGTGCGTGCTGCTGCAGCACCGCTTCCAGCTCCAGGCGGCTGCGCTGCCGGTGCGAGGCCAGGCGGCGGCGCTGCTGCACGAACAGCGCCAGGAAACAAAGCGCCAGCCATATGCCGCCGGCGGCCAGCGCGGTACTGCGGCCCACGGCGGCGCTGGCGCCGGCATCGTGCAGCAGGTGCAGCTTCCACTGCGGGTCATCCAGCACGTAGGTCTGCCACAGCATCGGGCGCGGAATGGAGGGCTGCTCCAGCCGCACCATGCGGCCGCCATCGGCCAGAACATCCAGCGTGCGCGCCTGCAGCGGTTGCAGTGAACGGTCGGCGTACTGGCGGGTGGCCAGCATCTCGTTGCGCTCTGCCGGGGAAAGCGGGCGCAGCAGGCGGTAGCGCCAGGCATCGCCGTTGGCCAGGAACACCACGTCATGCGCATCGCTGGCCATCACGATGTCGGTGCTCTGCAGCCATTCCTGCTCCAGCGCCCGCAGCTCGATCTTGATCGCGATGACACCCAGCACGTCGCCGTCGTGGTTGAGGATCGCCTGCGACAGGAAGTAGCCCGGCACCGCCGTGGTCATGCCGATGCCGTAGAAGCGCCCGGTGCCCTTGGCCATGGCCTGCTGGAAGTAAGGCCGGTAGCTGTAGTCCTCACCCACATTCGTGGTGGGCTGGTCCCAGTTGCTGGCGGCCACCGCTACGCCATGGCGGTCGATCAGGGTCAAGGTGGAGGCGCGGGTGACGTTGTTGGCCTGCTGCAGTTTCAGGTTGAGCCGGTGGCGCTCGGCGTCATCCAGCGGGTTGCTCACCGCCTGCAGCAGTTCCGGGTCCAGCGCCAGCAGCTGGGGCAGGGTGCGGAAGCGGTCGATGCGCTGCTGCAGGGTCTGCGCGTACAGGTCCAGCTGGCGGCGCACCTGGCTGCTTTCGGCTGCGAGGGCGCGCTGCTGGGCATAGCGGCCGGCAACCAGGCCAGCCAGGAGCGTACCGCCCACCATGACCAGCAGGGTCAACAGCAACGGGCGGTAGCGGGAGACGCGGTACATGGCGTCAGTTTACGGCGTGCCGGCGGGTGCGCGTTGCACGCACCCGCCGTTGAACATCAGAAGTGAACCTGCGCCCGAAGCTCGAAGATCTCCGGCTTGGTCCGCACGCCACGGCGGCTGGCATCAGCCCACACGTAGTTCGCCTGGAACTTGAAGTGGCTGGTCAGGTACCAGTTCGCACCCACGGTCCAGTCGTGCTGGCGGCCACCGAATACGTCGGCGTCGTCCAGGTCGATGCGGCTGTAACGGGCCAGCAGTTCCACCGCGCCGTAATCGTGCGCCGGCTTCACGTTGGCCACGGCGCCCGCGCTGTACGGACGCGATTCGCCGGTGACGATCCAGCTGCCCATCACGTACTGGCCATCACCGGTGTAATCCGGCTTGCCATCACGGGTGACGGTGGTGCGCAGCGCTTCGGCCTGCACCGAGAACGGGCCATGGATGTAGATGCCCTCCAGGCCGGTGCGGCGGATCTGGTCGGCGGTGACCAGCGAGCCCGAATCCACGAGGCGGATGTCGGTCAGGCCGGCTTCCGGGCGTGCGCGCAGGCGGGCGCTGGCATTGAAGTGCACGTCACGGCCGTCGCGGTAGCCGCGCGGGTTTTCCTGCGAATAAGCCAGGCCCAGGTGGATCACATCGCCCGGTGCCTTCACCGGGGTCCACACGCCGCGCACGGCCTGGGTGGTGCCGGGATTGTCACCCTGCAGGTCCTTGCCGCCATAGGCGCCCACCTGCATCAGGTACTGCGGGCGCTCCAGCACCCACTCGGCACCGGTGCGGCGGCCGGCGTAGAAGGCCTGCACGGGCAGGGCGGTTTCCACGAAGCTGCCGGCGCGCGAAGAAGTGTTGGAATCCAGGCCGACCGGGGTCTTCATGTAGCCGAAGCGGAAGCGGCCGATGTCCTTGCCGAACACAGCCTTGCTCTCGAAGCGGAAGAACACGTCCAGCCAGGTGTCGGCCTGGAAGTCGTAGTACACCATCGCGTCGTACACGCCCTTCTTCTTCAGGGTCGCGCCAAACTCCTTGCGGCGTACCGCATCGTCATCTTCGAACGCGTCGGCGCCGGAGAAATCGTTGAGGTCGTAGGCGATGTTGGCAGTGGCGGCCAGTTCGGTGCCGTCGCTGAAGGACACCTTGGTCGGCCAGTTGTCCCAGTCCGCGGCGGACGCGGCGAGGGGGGCGGACAGGGCGGTGAGGGCGATAAACAGGGGGGTCAGGCGCATGGATATGGTCTGGCTTCTAAAAAGTGGGGCAGAACAACAACGGCCGCGAGCGGGAAAACTGTTGGGCCACAAGGCCCGGAACGACACGGCCACCCGCCGCCGTGGGGGCGCGGTGCCCGTGCAGTGTAGGCACTGGGCTTGGCTGAACAGGGGGGCTAGTACCAATAGGTTATCTGCGTGGGGATGCAGCGGGCGTAAAAAGACCACGCCCGATGCCGCCGCCTGCGGCCGGCATCCCCGTGACACTGCCGGAGTTTCCCATGCACGTTCCCACCGCTGCCCCGCTTGCAGCCAAGCCGTTGCCGTTCTACCGCCATCTGTATTTCCAGGTGGTAGTGGCGATCGTGCTGGGCGCCATCCTTGGCCATTACGAGCCGGCCTTCGCCGAATCGCTCAAGCCGCTGGGCGATGGCTTCATCAAGCTGGTGAAGATGATCATCGCCCCGGTGATCTTCCTGACCATCGTCACCGGCATCGCCGGCATGACCCACCTGCGCACCGTGGGCCGGGTGTTCGCCAAGTCGATGGCCTACTTCCTGTTCTTCTCCACCCTGGCGCTGATCGTGGGCATGGTGGTGGCGCACGTGGTGCAGCCCGGCGCCGGCATGAACATCAACCCGGCCGACCTGGACCAGACGGCGGTGCACAGCTACGTGGAAAAATCCCACGAGCTGACCCTCACCGGCTTCGTCATGGACATCATCCCGGCCACCCTGGTCAGCGCATTCGTGGATGGCAACATCCTGCAGGTGCTGTTCGTGGCGGTGCTGTTCGGCATTTCGCTGGCCCTGGTGGGTGAGCGCGGCCGCCCGGTGCTGACCTTCCTGGAGGCGCTGACCGCCCCGGTGTTCCGCCTGGTCCACATCCTGATGAAGGCCGCGCCGATCGGTGCGTTTGGTGCCATCGCCTTCACCATCGGCAAGTACGGGGTGGGCTCGCTGATCAACCTGGCCTGGCTGGTGGGCTCGTTCTACCTCACCGCGTTCCTGTTCGTGGCGGTCATCCTGGGCGTGGTCTGCCGCCTGTGCGGGTTCTCGGTGTTCAAGCTGGCCCGCTACCTGAAGGCCGAACTGCTGCTGGTGCTGGGCACTTCCTCCTCGGAATCGGCGCTGCCGTCGCTGATGGAGAAGATGGAAAAGGCCGGCTGCAGCAAGTCGGTGGTGGGCCTGGTGGTCCCCACGGGCTACTCGTTCAACCTGGACGGCACCAACATCTACATGACCCTGGCGGCGCTGTTCATCGCCCAGGCCACCAACACCGAACTGACCCTGGGCCACCAGATCGCGCTGCTGCTGGTGGCGATGCTCAGCTCCAAGGGCGCCGCTGGCGTGACCGGGGCGGGCTTCATCACCCTGGCGGCCACCCTGGCGGTGGTGCCGGAAGTACCGGTGGCCGGCATGGCGCTGATCCTGGGCGTGGACCGCTTCATGAGCGAATGCCGCTCGCTGACCAACTTCATCGGCAATGCGGTGGCCACGGTGGTGGTGTCGCGCTGGGAAGGCGCGCTGGACCGCAACCGCCTGGCGCTGGCCCTGGATGGCCGCGAGGCCGAGCTGCCGCCGCTGGCCACCGACGACCTGCCGTCGCCGCTGACCGCTCCGGCGCGCTGAACACGCCCCTCCCCCTGATGTGTGTGCAGCAGGTCCGTGCCGTCCCCCCTTGGGCGGCACGGCCTGCTTTTTCATAGGGGTTTCCGGTGATGTAAGTTGTCATCGGAGCCCGTCAGGCTGGCGTGGCATACGCCGGCGCACGGCCTGCCTGATGTGCGGTCGCAGCATGATCGCGACAGCGTAGCGACAGGTCCAACACCGCCAACGGGGGTATGATCCCCTGTTCCTCTCGCCCATTCATCTGCAGAAAGCGATGTCCAACGAAGATTTCAAACAGGCCGCCCTCGACTATCACCGCATGTCGCCGCCGGGCAAGATCAAGGTCACGGCGACCAAGCCGATGCTGACCCAGCGCGACCTGTCGTTGGCCTATTCGCCGGGCGTGGCCCACGCCTGCGAAGCCATCCTGGCCGACCCGCAGCAGGCCAGCGAGCTCACCGCCCGTGGCAACCTGGTGGCCGTGATCTCCAACGGCACCGCCGTGCTGGGCCTGGGCAACATCGGCCCGCTGGCCGGCAAGCCGGTGATGGAAGGCAAGGGCGTGCTGTTCCAGAAATTTGCCGGTATCGATGTGTTCGACATCGAAATCAATGAAAACGACCCGGACAAGCTGGTCGACATCATCGCCTCGCTGGAGCCGACCTTCGGCGGCATCAACCTGGAAGACATCAAGGCGCCGGAGTGCTTCATCGTGGAGCGCAAGCTTCGCGAGCGGATGAACATCCCGGTGTTCCATGACGACCAGCACGGCACGGCGATCATCGTCGGCGCCGCGGTGCTCAACGCCATGGTCGTCACCGGCAAGAAGATCGAAGAAGTGAAGCTGGCCACCACCGGCATGGGCGCCGCCGGTGTGTCGTGCGTGAACATGCTGGTCTCGCTGGGCCTGAAGCCGGAAAACATCCTGGCGTTCGACCGCGAAGGTGTGATCCACACCGGCCGTGCCGACCTGGACCCGGAAAAGAAGCGCTATGCCCGTGATACGGACAAGCGCACGCTGGCCGAGATCGTCGATGGCGCTGATATCTTCCTGGGCCTGTCGGCCCCGGGCATCCTCACTGCGGACATGGTCAAGACCATGGCCAAGGACCCGGTGATCTTCGCGCTGGCCAACCCCACCCCGGAAATCATGCCGGAAGTGGCGCGCGCAGTGCGCCCGGATGCGCTGATCGGCACCGGCCGTTCGGACTACCCGAACCAGATCAACAACGTGCTCTGCTTCCCGTACCTGTTCCGCGGTGCGCTGGACGTGGGCGCCACGGCGATCAACGAAGAAATGAAGATCGCCTGCGTGCACGCGATCGCCGCGATGGCGCGCCGCGAAGCCAGCGACCTGGGTTCGGCCTATGGCGATGACACCCCGAGCTTCGGCCGCGACTACCTGATTCCGCGCCCGTTCGACCGCCGCCTGCTGGTGGAGCTGTCGGCCGCCGTGGCCCAGGCCGCGATGGATTCGGGCGTGGCCACGCGCCCGGTGGCCGACATGGGGGCCTACCGCGAGAAGCTGGCCCAGTTCGTCTACCGCACCAGCCTGATGATGAAGCCGGTGTACGACCGCGCGCGCGCCGATAAGCAGCGCGTGGTGTACGCCGAAGGCGAGGAAGAAGTGGTGCTGCGCGCGGTGCAGAACGTGGTCGACGAAGGCCTGGCCTTCCCGATCCTGATCGGCCGCCCGGACGTGATCGAATCGCGCATCGAGCGCATGGGCCTGCGCATGAAGGCCGGCGTTGATTTTGACGTCACCAACATCAACGACGACCCGCGTTTCAACGACTACTGGCAGTACTACCACAACCTCACCGGCCGTCGCGGCGTGACGGTGGCGGCGGCCAAGAACCTGATGCGCTCGCGCCCGACCCTGATCGCGGCGGTGATGGTGGCACGCGGCGAAGCCGATGCGCTGCTCACCGGCGTGGTGGGCCGCTTCCACAAGAAGCTGGGCTACGTGCGCAGCGTGCTGCCGCTGGAATCGAAGGTTACCTCGACCTCGGCCATGACCGGTGTGATCAACCAGCAGGGCGTGTTCTTCTTCGTGGATACGCACGTGCAGGAAGACCCGACCGCCGAGCAGATCTGCGAAGCCACGCTGCAGGCGGCCTACCGCATGAAGCTGTTCGGGATCGAGCCGAAGGTGGCGCTGCTGTCGCACTCCAACTTCGGCAGCCACGATTCCAAGGACGCACTGAAGATGCGCACCGTGCGCGAGCTGCTGCTCAAGCGCAACCCGCGTCTGAACGTGGACGGTGAAATGCAGGGCGATACCGCGTGGGATGAAGCGCTGCGCCAGAAGCTGCTGCCCGACAGCACGCTGAAGGGCCGCGCCAACCTGTTCGTGCTGCCCAACCTGGAAGCGGCCAACATCGCCTACAACCTGGTGCGCGTGTTCACCGACGGCGTGGCGATCGGCCCGATCCTGATGGGCGTGGCCAAGCCGGCGCACATCCTGACCACCAGCGCCACCTCGCGCCGCGTGCTCAACATGACCGCCATTGCCGCGGTGGATGCGCAAATCCGCAAGCAGCTGGAAGCAGAGAAGGCGTAAGCGCCTTCGCTGCATCCGGCGCGAAACGCGAATGGGTAGCTACCGACCGTTGGTCGGTAGACCTTGAAGAAGGGGCCGGTGCACCGCACCGGTCCCTTTTGCATTTGATGTTTCCCCGTGTACCGACCAACGGTCGGCACCTACCGTGTGCACGTCGTCCGTGCTTCACGGCCGCAACATCGCCGCAGTCCCGGCGTCACCGGCCTGCAACCTCCAACGGGCCAAATACCCCCACGCGGCCCGGCCGTGGCGGTGGTCCGCTGGACCCCGCCACCCTGGGCCCGACCACTTCCCCCCCTCTGGAACGGCGCCATGCGCACTCGTCCTGCAAAGCGGTACTTCAAGCAGTTGTTCGCGTTGTATGCGGGTCTTGTAAGCGGCAGGTAAACCGAAAAGGGGGCGCATCGCGCCCCCTTTTCTTCACGGCGCGGCAGGCGCCAGCAACTCCACTTCCGCCAGCTGCATCCGCCCCGGCCCTTCAATCCGCAACCGGTACTCGGCATAACGGCCCGGCTTGGCAATCCGGAACGGGCGGGTCTGCTGCTGCCACTCGAACGTTTCACCGCTGCGCTGGTCCAGCGTGACCCAGCTGCCACCGGCCGTGCGCGCTTCCAGCGTCCACTTGCCGCCCCGGATCGGCGCATTGCCGCTGGTCAGGGTGTACATCGACGGCGTGCCGTCAGACACCCCGGTGAACACCACGCTGCCCTTGCCGCCGAACGGCACCACGGTGCCGGCGTCATCATCGGTCAGCGCCGCCAGCACCTTCCGATCATCCAGCTGCGCACGCGCGCCGCTACCCAGCAGGTCATGCAGAATCGCCGGGCGTTCACCGCGCGCGGTCAACGAGCGCGGCGCATCGTCCGGCCCGGTGCCCCACCTGGACGGCGCCGGACCCATCTCGAAGTCCAGCGTGGCGCCCTTGGCAATAACCTCATGCGGCACCCACGTTTTCGTCCACGGCTGGCCGTTGATCTTCAGCGACTGCACGTAGATGTTGCGGTCCGAATTTTCCGGGGCATTCACGGTCAGCACCGCGCCGCCCTGCAGTTCCACCTTGGCATGCCTGAAGGCCGGCGAGCCGATCGCATATTCCGGCGAGCCCATGCGCAGCGGGTACAGGCCCAGCGAGGCCAGCACATACCACGCCGAGGTTTCGCCGTTGTCCTCATCGCCCGGGTAGCCCTGGCCGATCTCGCTGCCCACGTACAGCCGCGACAGGATCTCGCGCACGTGCTGCTGGGTCTTCCACGGCTGCCCGGCGTACAGGTACATCCACGGAATGTGGTGCGAGGGCTGGTTGCTGTGCGCGTACATGCCCATGCGCACATCGCGCGCTTCGGTCATTTCATGGATGGTGCCGCCGTAGGAACCGGAGAATTTCGGGTCGGCGGTTTCCGGGGTGCTGAAGAACGTATCCAGTTTTTCAGCCAGCTTTTCGCGGCCACCGTACAGGCCGGCCAGGCCTTCGCCATCGTGCGCGGCGGTGAAGGCGAACGTCCAGCCGTTGGATTCGGTGTAATCGTGGCCCCACACGCGCGCATCGTAGTCCTTCGCAGCCACGCGCCAGCTGCCATCGTCCTTGCGGCCCTGGAAGAATCCGGCGGCCGGGTCGAACACGGTGGCGTAGGTGCCGGCGCGGGCGCGGAAATACGCCGCTTCGGTACTGTAGCGCTCGCGTGCGGCCGGGCTGCCGGCGGTTTTCGCCAGCGCGGTGGCCATGTTGGCGATGCCGAAATCGTTGAGCGCGCCTTCCATCGTCCACGACATGCCTTCGTGCACGTCGGCGCTGGCGTAGCCACGGAACGTGGATTTATCCATGCCCTTGCGCCCGACATGGCGGTCCGGCGGCACGACGGTGGCGTTCTTCAAGGCGGCCTGGTAGGCCTCATCCGGATCGAAGCCCTTGATGCCCTTGAGGTAGGCATCGGCGAAGGCCACGTCCGAACTGGTGCCCACCATCAGGTCGGCATAGCCCGGCGAGGACCAGCGCGCCACCCAGCCACCGGCGCGGTACTGCTCCAGGAAGCCCTGCACCAGCTGCCCGGCATCGTCCGGGGTGAACAGCGCATACGCCGGCCAGGTGGTGCGGAAGGTGTCCCAGAAGCCGTTGTTGACGTACACCTTGCCATCGCGGATCGGTGCGAAGCTGCGCACCGCGCTGCCATCGGTGTTGTCGTCGGCGGCGCTGGCCTGGCTGGCGTACCGCCAGTCCGGGGCGGCAGCGGTACCGGCATTCTCAAACCCGGAATTCGGGTACAGGTACAGGCGGTACAGGCTGGAATACAGCGTGGTCTTCTGGTCGTCGCTGGCTTGGCCGATGTCGAAGCGGGCCAGGCGCTGGTCCCAGGCGTCCTGTGCGCGGGCGGCGACGGTAGCGAGCGTGTCGTCAGCAGCCAGTTCCAGCGCCAGGTTGTGGCGGGCCTGCTCGACCGAGATCAGCGAGGTGGCGATGCGCATGGTGACCCGACGGTCGCTGCCCGGGTCGAACTTGACGTAGCCGGTGGGCCGGCCGCTGTTGATGGTGCCGCTGCTGCGCCAGGGCCGGTCGAAGCTCGCCACCACGTACATGCGGGTAGCGCCGTTGGACAGCCCGCTGCGCGTATCGGTGTAGCCCGACAGCGTCTGCGTGGCTGCATCCAGGGTCAGTCCGCCACGCGCGTCGACATTGTCGAACAGCAGGTTGGCATCGCCGTCCTTGGGGAAATCAAACTGGAACAGCGCGGCGTGGTCGGTCGGGGCGATGGCGGCGGCAACGCCGTTGTCGAAGCGCACCGCATAGCGGTACGGGCGCGCGCTTTCGTTGTCGCGCGAGAACGACAAGGCACGCTTGGCGCGGTCCGCTTCCGGCACGCCACGGGTGGCCGACGGCATCACCTGGAAGGTCTGGCGGTCGCCCATCCACGGGCTGGGCTGGTGGCTCAGGGCCAGTGCCTGCAGCTGCGGGCGGTTGGCCGCGTTGTTCTGTTCGTTCCAGCGATACAGCCAGTTCAGCGCGCCGGCATCGGTCACCGGGGTCCAGAAGTTGAACCCGTGTGGCACGGCGGTGGCGGGGAAGTTGTTGCCGCGCGAGAAGGTGCCGTTGGCCTGGGTGCCGCGGGTGGTGAGCACCCAGTCGGACGGACGGGCCGGGGCGGTGCGCGGCTGGCTGTCCAGGCGTACATCGTCGATCCAGCCGGACACCGGCGCGTTGGCGGCGCTGCCCAGATCCAGTTCGATGGCGACCACGCGCCGGCCACGCAGTGCTTCCACATCGCCCAGGCGCACCGACTTGTGCGCCCACTGCTGCGGGTAAAGGGTCTTGGAATCCCCTTGGGCCTTGGCGCCGAGCGCAATCCCGTGCAGGTCGCGCGCGGCGCTGGCCGAGACCCGGCTGCCATCGTCCAGCACCAGGTCCAGCGAAACGTAGGTGGAGGCCACCGTGTCCTCGCCCACGATCTCCGGCAGCACCAGCCAGGACAGCGTGGTGTCGGCGTCGATGGTCACATCGGTGGTGAACAACGTAGTGGTGGCGGTGCCGCCGGCACTGGCGTAGTGCAGGGCACGCAGGCCGCTGTAGCCCACCCCGGGCTTGGCCGCATACGGCGCTTCCGGGCCCTTGCCGATCTTCACCTGCACGCCGCCCTTGCTGGCCTGCGGGGCGGGTTCGCCGGGCTCGAAGGAGGTCTGCAGGCCCTGCGCGAAGACGGGCAGGGCAACCGGCGCGCAGGCCAGGGCGAGGGCCAGCGGAAGCAGGGCGCGGCGGGCAGGGCGGGGGTGCGGCAGGGTCATGCAGGGATCTCCCGGGTGGGACAGGCGGCAGGCGGAGCCCGCATCGGCGACCTCGGCAGACAGCACCGCGCCGGCCGCCTGGAAGGGCAGTCGAAGCGATGCAGGTCCGGCGGGGGACGGGCCATGCGATCGGGTGTTTGATCGGAACGCCCCCGATCCTGCAACACCCGGAGCGGGCTTGGCAAGTGAAATTAGTTCGATCTAAACCCGGAAAAATCGCATATTGGCGTTTTGCCGGTGGCGTCCCGCGCGTAACCGGCCGCGCCGCGCTCGGCGCCCCGGGTGCTAGAATCGAGCCCCTCGCAATTCCTTTCCGTGCCCCGCCATGAGCCATACCGCCACCGCGCCCGCCAATGCCGAAAAGCGTTACACCGTGCACCGCAGCGACCTGCCGCTGAGCTGCCCGACGCCGGAGATGGCGCTGTGGAACTCGCACCCGCGCGTGTACCTGCCGATCGAAGACGAGCCGAACTGCGAAGCCGCGTGCCCGTACTGCGGTTCGGTCTTCGTGCTGGCCGACTGAGCAGGCGGAACCGAACGTGCGCCGACTGACCGTGGTGCAGCTGCTGCCGGCGCTGCACTCCGGCGGGGTTGAGCGCTCGACGCTGGAAATTGCCTCCGCGCTGGTCGCGGCCGGGCACCGCGCCATCGTGGTCTCCGCCGGTGGGCGGCTGGTCGAGCCGCTGCTGGCCAGTGGCGCCGAACACCTCACTCTGGATATCGGCCGCAAATCGCTGTGGACGCTGCGCCACGTGCGCACGCTGCGCAACCTGCTGGCCGAAACCGGCGCGGACATCGTGCACGCGCGCTCGCGGCTGCCGGCCTGGCTGGGCTACTACGCCGTGCGCAACCTGCCGGCGGCCACCCGCCCGCACTGGGTGACCACCGTGCATGGCTTGAATTCGCCCAGCCGCTACAGCGCGGTGATGACCAGCGGCGAACGGGTCATCTGCGTGTCCAACTGCGTGCGCGAATTCGTGCTCCAGCACTACCCGAGCGTGCCTCCGGAGCGCCTGCAGGTGATTCCGCGTGGCGTGGATACCGCGCAGTTCCCGCGCGTGGGCCGCCAGGACCGGCGCCCGCGCCTGGCGGTGGCCGCGCAGCATCCAACGCTGGCCGGCGATGCGCCGCTGCTGTTGTTGCCGGGCCGTGGCACCCGCCTCAAGGGGCATCACCATGCGCTGGGGCTGCTGGCCGGGCTGCATGCGGCCGGGGTGCGGGCGCTGCTGTGGATGCCGGGCACCCGCGAGCCGGGGCGTGAGCGCTACGTGGCCGAGCTGGAGGCGCAGGCGCGCAGCCTGGGCATCGCCGATGCGGTGCTGATGACCGCGCCGACCTCGCGCATCGCCGAGGCCTACGCCGCCAGCGATCTGGTGCTGCAGCTGTCCGACAAGCCCGAGGCCTTTGGCCGCACCGTGGTCGAAGCGTTGTCGGTGGGCCGACCTGTACTGGGCTGGAACCAGGGCGGGGTGGGCGAGCTGCTGCAACACCTGCAGCCATCCGGCGCGGTACCCTTGGGCGACGCCGGGGCATTGCAGGCGCGTGCGCTGCAGTTGCTGGCGCAGCCGCCGTCGCTGCCCTCGCGTATTCCGTTCACCCTGCAGGCGATGCAACGTGACACGCTCCAGCTCTATACCTCCCTCGCTGGCTGAGCCGGTCAAGGCGCCCGGTTCGCCGGGCTTCCGCGCGGGCCGCTGGGCGCCGTGGTGGGTCATTGCATTCGTGGCACTGCTGCCGCTGCCCGGGATTGCCGAAACCGTACTGGGCCTCGGCGCGATCTACGCCGCCGCGCGCATGGTCCAGCTGCGTCTGCAGGGCAAGCAACGCATGCTCAGCAGCCCGGCCTGGGCACTGACCAGCATCCTGTTCCTGGGCTACTGGCTGCCGCAGGCGTTCTCCGCCTTCGATGCGATCGATCCGGGCGCGGCGTGGCGCAAGACCGCTGCCGGCCTGCGCTATCTGCCCTTCATGTGGCTGGTGGCGATCGCGGTGGCCACGCCGGAGCGACGCGCACTGACCCTCAAAGGCATTGCGCTGATTACCGGTGTCTGGACGCTGGACGGACTGGCGCAGGCCGTGCTCGGTACCAGCCCGCTGTTCTGGTCGATGGACCAGTTGAAGTGGGCGATCAGCGGGCATGGCTTGTGTCCACCGGCGGAGATGGCTGCAGCCGATCGCCTGAGCGGCGTGCTGGGGCCGTGCAATCTCAAATTCGGCCAGGTGCTGGCGAGCCTGTCACCGTTCCTGCTGTTTGCCGCCGCCGCGCGCTTCGGCCGTTGGGGCTGGATGCTGGTGGCGGCTGCCGTGGGCGTGGTACTGGTGCTGGCCGGTTCGCGCGCGGCGTGGCTGACCTATGCGCTGGTGCTGGTGTTTTCCGGCTGGCGCCTGCTCGGCGCGCGCGGCCTGCTCGCGTGCCTGGCGGTGGGCCTGGTGGCGGCGGTGGCACTGGCCGCCGGCTCGCACCAGGTGCGCGATCGGTTGGAGCGTACCGCGATGGCGTGGGAAGGCGAGAGCGATGGCGTGAACCAGGCGTTGTCCGGGCGCGCGCAGATCTGGGCCGCGGCGGGCTGCATGATCGAGCAGCATCCGATCAACGGCGTAGGCGCACGGGGTTTCCGCGATGCCTACCCCGACTGCAATCCGCGCCCTGAAGAACAGGAAGTGTGGGGCGCCGGCCCGGCGTTGCACGCACATCAGATCCTGCTGGAGATCCTGGCCGAAACCGGCGTGCTCGGGTTGTTGCTATGGCTGGCCGCTGCGGCACAGGCGTGGCGCGCGTGGCGCTTCGCACCGCTACCGGCACGCGAGCGCGCCCGCCCGGCGATGCTCGCCCTGGCGTTCACCGTGTTCCCCATCAACACCCACCTGGCGTTCTATTCCACCTTCTGGGGCGGCCTGACGCTACTGCTCGCCGCCCTCTACGCAGGCAGCCTGCTGGCCAGCGACGAACCGTAGAGCCACGCCCTGCGTGGCTTCGCCATGTGTGGAATTGCCTCAACCCGCCGTAGAGCCACGCCCTGCGTGGCTGCCCTTGGTCGGAAACCGCGCCAGCCACGCAGGGCGTGGCTCTACGTCGCGGCAGGACGTGCACCTATGCGTCAATGTGTCTTTCAGCGATACGGCCCCGCTCGAGGCACCTCCATCGTGGAGGCATGTCCAGTCCACGACTCCGTCTCGGCCGCGTGTCGCAACCCGGCTATGTGTATGTCCTCACCACCGTCGTAGAGGGTCGACGCCGGCTGTTTGAAGACCCTGGCAACGCAGAGCTGGTGATCGACGCGCTACGCCATGTTGAACGCTGTGGGCGCAGTCGTTCCATGGCGTGGGTAGTGATGCCTGATC
This sequence comes from Stenotrophomonas sp. SrG, assembly GCF_050031795.1. NCBI lineage: Bacteria > Pseudomonadati > Pseudomonadota > Gammaproteobacteria > Lysobacterales > Lysobacteraceae > Stenotrophomonas > Stenotrophomonas sp. SrG. The sequence goes on along the minus strand of NZ_JBNBBE010000003.1, from coordinate 36,472 downwards.
ATGTGCATTGGCTGATGGAGCTGCGGCGCGGCACGCTCGCCACCTGCATGAATGTGTTCAAGTCGTACAGCAGCCGGAAACTCGGTGTTGGCAAGATCTGGCAACTGGGCTACTACGACCACGCCGTGCGTACAGACGAATCGTTGGAACATGCAGCGCGTTACATCATCGCCAACCCGCTGCGAGCCGGCCTCGCTGAAAACATGGGGGAATACCCCTACGCATGGTGCCGCTGGGACCTGTAGAGCCACGCCCTGCGTGGCTGCGCGCGGTGCCCGACGAAGAGCAGCCACGCAGGGCGTGGCTCTACTTGTAATAGTCGCTGCGGCCGCCCGGCTGGCGCTTGAAGCGGCGGTGGATCCACAGGTACTGGTCCGGGGCCTCGCGCACCATCGCTTCGATGGCCTGGTTGACCCGTGCGGTATCGGCTTCCACATCTTCGCTGGGGAAGTTCTCCAGCGGCGCGCCGATCTTCAGGAAGTACTTCCCGCCTTCGCGGCGGTGGAAGTACGGAATCACCGCGCAACCGGTCATCCGCGCCAGCTGGTGGGTGGCGGTAATGGTCGAGGCGGTGTGCCCGAAGAACGGCACGAACACGGTGTCCTTGCCGCGCATGTCCTGGTCCGGCGCGTACCAGAGGAAGCCGCCCTTCTTCAGGTGACGCACGGTGGCGCGGATATCCTCGTTGGCATACATCGCCTTGGCATACCGCAGCCGGCCGAACTTCACCGCCCACTCGTACACCGGGTTGCGGTGCTTGCGGTACATGCCCGACAGGTCGACGTGGTCGCACAGCAGCCGCCCGCACATCTCCAGGGTCATGAAATGGCCCGATACCAGCAGCACGCCGCGGCCTTCGGCCTGCATGCGGTGCAGGTGCTCCAGGCCTTCCACCTGCACCTTCGGGCGGATGCTGTCGATGCTGCCCCACCAGGCCCGGGCGAATTCGAAAATGCCCACGCCCAACGCGTCGAAGCTGTCACGCAGCAGGCGCTGGCGCCAGGCGTCGTCCTTCTCGGGGAAGCACAGCTTGAGGTTGACCTCGGCCGCGCGCCGGCGGCTGCTGGCCACATGGTAGGCCACCGTGCCCACGCCCCGGCCGAGCGCGCGCTGCAGGCCCCAGGGCAGCCGGGCGATGACGAAGGCGGCCAGGATGAAGGCGAAGGTCGGCCAGTGGCGGGGATTGCGCAGGGACGGCCGGGTAGCGGTGGAAGCGTTATCTGACATGCCCCGATTCTAAGTCATGCGTCCCCGCAGGTGCGTCAGCGCGGGGATCGGCCCGCTCCTGCATGTTTTTCCCGGTGCCGCTCCCGTATCCTCTGCGCATGCGTAAAAGTCCCGTCGAATGGATCCTGCGCGGCCTGTATTCGGTCGTGCTGTACCTGTTGTTGCCGATCACCGTGTACCACCTGGTCTGGCGCGGATTCCGGGTGCGCGAGTACTTCCAGCGCTGGGACGAGCGCTACGCTTCCTACCCCGATTCCACCGCGCAGCCGCGGGTCTGGCTGCATGCGGTATCGGTGGGCGAGGTGAACGCGGCCGCGCCGCTGGTCAATGCGCTGCGCCAGCTGCGCCCGGACATCCGCTGGGTGATCACCACCATCACCCCGACCGGGTCGGAAAGGGTGCGCTCGCTGTGGGGCGATGCGGTGGACCACGTGTACCTGCCCTACGACGTGCCGGGCAGCGTGGGCCGTTTCCTGGGCCACTTCAAACCCAGCCTGGCGCTGATCCTGGAAACCGAACTGTGGCCGAACCTGCTGTTCGGCTGCCGCGACCGTGGCATTCCGGTGTACATCCTCAATGCCCGGCTGTCGGCGCGCTCGCTGCGCGGCTACCGCCTGCTGCGCCCGCTGATCGGGCGCACGCTGCGCACCGTCACCTGCGTGGCCGCGCAGTCGGCCGACGACGCCGAGCGCTTCATCGAACTGGGCGCGCTGCCCGAACAGGTCAAGCCGCTGGGCAACCTGAAGTTCGACATCGCCACGCCGAACGTGCGCGAGTTCACTGCCAGCTTCCATGCCGCCGTGCCCGGCACGCGCCCGGTATGGATTGCGGCCAGCACGCACGAGGGCGAGGAGCAGGCCACCATCGACCTGCACCGTCGCCTGCGTGCTGAAATACCCGGCCTGCTGCTGCTGTGGGCGCCGCGCCATCCCGAGCGCTTCCCGCGCGTGGAAGCGCTGGCGCGCGAGCAGGGCTGGAAGGTCAGCACGCGCCGCCAGCAGCACTGGCCGCAGGCCGACAGCGACGTGTTCGTGATCGATACGCTGGGCGAACTGATGGCGTTCTATGGCTGCGCGCAGGTGGCGTTCGTCGGTGGCAGCCTTCAGCCGATCGGCGGGCACAACCTGCTCGAGCCGGCGGCGATGGGCACCGCCACGGTGACCGGCCCGCACCTGCACAACTTCGCCGAGATATCCCGGCGCATGCGCGAAGCGGGCGCTGTGTTGATTGCCGATGACGTGGCCGGGGTGGGCGATGCACTGCTTACCCTGCTGCGCGATCCGGAAGCACGGGAAGACATGGCCAGTGCAGGTTGCGCACTTGTCAGCAACGGACGTGGCGCGCTCAAACGCACGGTCGAATTGATCGCCCCGCAGCTCCCGCCGCCGCTGGACCCATGAAAAAAGCCACCCTTGCGGGTGGCTTTCTCGTTTCGGGTGACGCCTGGGTTACTGGCTGTTGACCGTGGTGCTGGGCGTCGCGGCCTGCTGGGTGAGCAGGCGGTTGATGTCCTGCAGTTCGGCGATGTCCAAGGTGCCGATCGCCTGGCCCAGCTGCAGGCGGTTCTGCAGGAAGGTGTAGCGGGCATTGGCGTATTCGAGCTGGGCCGAGAACAGGATGCGCTGGTTCTGGATCACGTCCAGCACGGTGCGGGTACCCACTTCCAGGCCGACCTGCGACGCGTCGTAGGCGCTCTGTGCCGAGACCACCGCCAGGCGGCGCGCTTCCACTTCGCTGATGCCGGCCACCAGGGTCTGGTAGGCGTTGCGGGTGTTGCGGTCCAGGGCGCGCTTCTGCTGCTCGTAGCCATCCTGGGCAATGTCACGCTGGGCCAGCGCCTGGCGCACGCCGGACTGGGTGGCGCCGCCGGAGAAGATCGGCACGCTCAGGGTCAGGCCGACGCTGTTGCTGCGGGCATCCGGGCTGAAGTTCGACCCGCTGCCGACCACGTCGCCCCAGCTGGCCTGGCGACCGACGCTGGCGCCGAGCGAGAGGGTGGGGAGGTGGCCCGCACGCGCCGCCGACACGCTGGCTTCTGCCGCGCTCACCTGCAGTTCCTGCGCCTTCAGCGCCGGGTTCTGGGCGACCGCCTCGTTGACCAGCTGGTCAACGGTGGCGTACTTGGCCGGCAGTTCCGGGCGGAAGTCGGCCGGCAGTGCACGCAGGTCGGTAACCGGCTGGCCGGTCAGTTCGGTCAGCGCCTGGTAGGCGTCGGCCAGGGTGTTCTGCGCGATGATCGTGTTGGCACGGGCCTGGTCGTACTGGGCGCGGGCTTCATGCACGTCGGTGATGGGGGCCAGGCCCACTTCCAGCCGCTTGTCGGCGAAGTCGAACTGCTTCTTTGCCGCCGCTTCGTTGGTCTGCGCCGCCGACAGCGATTCAATGCCCACCAGCACGTTGAAGTACGCCGCCGAGGTGCGCACGATCAGGTCGTCGTTGGCCGAATCCAGGTTGAAGTCGGCCGCCTTGCTGAGCTCGCGCTGCGCACGCAGGTTGGCGAACTGGGTGAAGTTGACCAGCGTCTGCGAACCACTGATACCGTAATTGCGGTTCTTGGTGGTGTACGAGGTCGAACTCACATCGTGGTTCGGGTTGGTGCGGTTGCGGGTGAGCGAGGCTTCGCCATTGATCTGCGGCAGCAGCGCGGCACGGGCCTGCACGGCGCCTTCCTTGTCGAACAGACGGGTCGATTCAGCCGCAGACAGCTGCGGATCGCCGTTGCGCGCCATTTCGTAGACCTGCAGCAGGTCGGCGGCAGAGGCGGTCATGGGCAGCAGGGCGGCGGCCAGCGCAATAGCGAGGGATCGGCGGATCATTGCGGCTTCCTTGGACTCAGAGGTGGAACTGGGGTGCCGGCGCGGCACCGCGCAGGTAATCGATATCGGTTTCAAACAGCGAATCGCTGATGCTGCCATCGGTCTTGACCAGCACCGCTTCCATTGCCGGCGAATGGCCACGGATCACGAACAGGCGGCCACCGGAACGCAGCCACTGGGTGAAGCGGGCGGGGATGGTCTCCACCGCGCCGGTGACGCAGATGGCATCGAAGCGGCGCTCGGTGTCCCAGGTCAACGCGTCGGCGGTTTCAATGCGGACATTGGTGCCCAGGCCGGTTGCATCCAGGCGCGCACGCGCGGCCACGGCCAGTTCCGGGTCGATTTCCAGGCTCAGCACTTCGCGCGCCAGGGCGCCCATGCAGGCGCTGAGGTAGCCGCTGCCGGTGCCGATTTCCAGCACTTCATCGCCCGGCTGCAGGTTCAGCGCCTGCAGGGTGCGGCCTTCGATGACCGGCTTCATCATCTTCTGGCCGTTACCGAGCGGCAGCTCGACATCGGTATAGGCGAGGGTACGGTTCGCATCGGCGACGAACGCCTCGCGCGGCAAACGTGCCAGTACGTCGAGCACACGGATGTCCAGCACGTCCCAGGGACGGATCTGCTGTTCAACCATCAGTTCGCGGGCGTGGGCGTAATCGATCGTCATGAGGTTCTTAATCCAGCGCAGTGGGCCGGCCATTTTACCGGTGCCGGGAGCCGGCGGCGCGCTGAGAGCATCGCTGCCGTCGCGCCGGGGTCGCAGTGCCGGAAGTCACCGCGACCTCCGGTCCATTCATGTTGTCATCACCGCCCGGGGCGGGTGGCGTAAGCCCTCAGGAAGAAGGTCACGCTGGCCTCGACATGGGCGTCGGCGTCGCACTCGGCCGGGGCCGTTCGCAGCCCGCACATCATATGCGTATGCAGCTCACCTTTGATGAGGGTGAAGAACTGCAGGGCGGCGGTCTGGAAGTCGGTGATCTCCAGTTCGCCACGCTCGGTGCGGGCCCGCAGGAACTCGGCCAGGGCATCGCTGGTGCGCTGCGGGCCGGCCACCCAGAACATCTCGCGGATACGGTCGTCGGTATCGGGGGCCATCATCACCCGCTGCACGGCCACGGCCGCCGGCGAGGTGATCATGGTGAAGAAGGCCCGGCCGATGCCCAGCAGCTGCTCGCGCAGCGCGCCATCGGCGTCGGTGACGAACAGCGCGTCCGGCAGCATCTCGACGCAGGTCGACTTCACAGCTTCGGTGAAAAGCGTCTCTTTGTCGCCGAAATGGCTGTAAACGGTCAGCTTGGACACGCCGGCCTGGGCCGCGATGCTGTCCATGCTGACGCCGCCATACCCCTGGTCCACGAACAATGCCTTGGCCGCATCAAGGATGGCCGCGCGCTTGCCCAGATCCTTGGGACGGCCGGGCCCGGCTGCCTTGGCGGCAGGCTTGGACGGCACGGCGGAAGTGGTCGGATCGGTCATGCAAACAATACTAGACCAATCGGTTCGATATTTATACTATACCGACTGGTTCACTATTAGCCGTCATGGAATAGAGTGTTGCTTCCAGACGGTTTCCCCCGGCAATTCAAGGTCCAGGACCTCATGAACAACTTGCGATGGATGGGCGGTAGCCTGCTGGCGTTGATGCTGGCGGCGTGTGGCAAACAGGACGCCGAGCCGGCCGCGCCGATCCCGGTGCTGGTGGTGCAGCCGGGCACGGTGAGCGGCCAGGAAGTGGCGGCCTACCCGGGCGAGGTGCATGCACTGCAGGAAAGCCCGCTGTCGTTCCGGGTCGGGGGCAACCTGGTCAAGCGGCATGTCGATGCCGGCCAGCGCGTGCGCAAGGGCGACCTGCTGGCCGAACTGGATGCCGCCGATTTCGCCTCGCAGGCAAGCGCCTCGCAGGCGCAGCTGGCCGCGGCCGAAGCCGACCTGGTGCGCGCCCGCGATGACCAGAAGCGCTACGCCACGCTGGCCGAGCAGCAGCTGGTCAGCCAGTCCACCCTGGATGCACAGACCGCCGCGTTCAAGGCCGCGCAGGGGCAGGCCAATGCCGCCCGCGCCAACCTGGCGGTGGCCCGCAACCAGACCGGTTACGCGCAGCTGCGCGCGCCGGCCGATGGCGTGATCGCCAGCCGCCAGGCCGAAGCCGGGCAGGTAGTCGGCGCCGGGCAGACGGTGTTCACCCTGGCCGCCGATGGCGGCCGCGAGGTACTGATCGCCCTGCCGGAAAGCAACATCCGTGATTACCAGGTTGGCCAGGACGTGCAGGTGGAGTTGTGGAACAAGCCGGGCCAGATGCTGCCGGGCACGATCCGCGAGATCGCCCCGGCTGCCGATGCACAGGCGCGTACCTACGCCACCCGGGTCAGTCTGGCGCCGGAGGCGGCCGCTGAAGTGGAACTGGGCCAGAGCGCGCGCGTGTTCGCCACCGCCGGCCGCACCGGCACATTGCAGCTGCCGCTGGGCGCGGTGCTGCGCGGCGCCGATGGCAAGGCCAGCGTGTGGGTGGTGAACCCGTCCAATGGCGCGATCAAGGCCACGCCGGTGACCGTGGGTGCCTATGGGCCCGACGCGGTGCCGGTGCTGTCCGGCGTGGCCGCACAGGATTGGGTGGTGGCCGCCGGCGGGCACCTGCTGCGCGAAGGCCAGGCGGTCACCCCGGTGGACCGGCAGAACCGCCCGGTGCTGAAGCCGGCCGCCGCGCCTGCTGCCACGGCCAAGGGGCACTGAGCCCGTGCGCCGGTTCAATCTTTCCGAATGGGCGCTGGGCAACCGCGCGCTGGTGCTGTTTGCCATGCTCGCCTTCGCCATCATCGGCGCCTGGTCGTACAAACACCTGGGCCAGTCCGAGGATCCGCCGTTCACCTTCAAGGTGATGGTGGTGCGCACGATGTGGCCGGGCGCCACCGCCGAGCAGGTCTCGCGGCAGGTGACCGAGCCGATCGAAAAGGCGCTGCTCAATACCGGGCAGTACGAATTCATCCGCTCGTACTCGCGCCCGGGCGAATCGCAGGTGATCTTCGCGGCCAAGGACAGCCTGCGTTCCAAGGCGATCCCGGAACTGTGGTACCAGGTGCGCAAGCGCGTGGGCGACATCAAGCCGACCCTGCCGCGCGAAATCGTCGGCCCGTTCTTCAACGACGAGTTCGGCGATACCTTCGGCAACATCTACGCACTGACCGGTCAGGGCTTCGACTACGCGGTGATGCGCGACTATGCCGACCGCATCCAGCTGGAACTGCAGCGGGTGCCGGACGTGGGCAAGATCGAGCTGGAGGGCCTGCAGGACGAGAAGGTCTGGATCGAACTGTCCAACACCAAGCTGGCCACGCTGGGCGTGTCGCTGCAGCAGGTGCAGCAGGCGCTGGCCGACCAGAATGCGATTGCCGCCACCAGCTTCTTTGAAACCCCTACCGACCGCGTGCAGCTGCGCGTCACCGGGCAGTTCCAGAGCGTGGACGACATCCGCCGCTTCCCGATCCAGGCCGGCGACCGCACCGTGCACCTGGGCGACATCGCCGAGGTCAAGCGCGGCTTTGCCGACCCGGCCTCGCCGAAGATGCGCTTCATGGGCGAAGACGCCATCGGCATCGCGGTGGCGATGAAGGACGGCGGCGACATCCTCAAGCTGGGCACCACCCTGGATGCCGAGTTCGAGCGCCTGCAGAAGACGCTGCCCGCCGGCATGCAGCTGCGCAAGGTCTCCGACCAGCCGCATGCAGTGGAAGAATCGGTGGGCGAGTTCGTGCAGGTGCTCACCGAAGCGGTGGTGATCGTGCTGCTGGTGAGCTTCTTCTCGCTGGGCCTGCGCACCGGCCTGGTGGTGGGCGTGACCATTCCGCTGGTGCTGGCGATGACGTTCTTCGTCATGCACTACTTCGACATCGGCCTGCACAAGATCTCGCTGGGCGCGCTGGTGCTGGCGCTGGGCCTGCTGGTGGACGATGCGATCATCGCGGTGGAGATGATGGCCACCAAGATGGAGCAGGGTTACGACCGCCTGCGCGCGGCCAGCTTCGCGTGGGAGAGCACCGCGTTCCCGATGCTGACCGGTACGCTGATCACCGCCGCCGGCTTCCTGCCGATTGCGACTGCTGCGTCCAGCACCGGTGAATACACCCGTTCGCTGTTCCAGGTGGTGACCATCGCGCTGGTGGTGTCGTGGATCGCGGCGGTGCTGTTCATTCCGTACCTGGGCGACAAGATGCTGCCGGACCTGTTCAATCCGCAGCCGCCCAAGCCGGGCAGCGCCGCCGCGCGCTGGCAGGCCCGCCGCGCGGCATGGGGCGACCGCTACCCCGCGTTGGCACGCTGGATCGTGCCCAAGCAGCACGCACACGACCACGACCCGTACCAGCGTCCGTTCTATACCCGCTTCCGGCGCTTCCTGGATACCTGCCTGCGGCATCGCTGGTGGGTGATCGGGGCCACCGCGGCGCTGTTCGTGTTCTCCCTGCTGATCTTCCGCTTCGTGCCGCAGCAGTTCTTCCCGGACTCGACCCGGCCGGAACTGATGGTGGACATCGAGCTGGCGGAAGGCGCCTCGCTGGAGGCGACCAAGGCGCAGGCGGCAAAGCTGGAAAAGCTGCTGCACGGCCGTGAGGGCATCAGCAACTACGTGGCCTATGTGGGGACCGGTTCGCCGCGTTTCTACCTGCCGCTGGACCAGCAGCTGCCCGCGACCAATTTCTCGCAGTTCGTGGTGCTGACCGAAAACGCCGACGCGCGCGAGGCCACGCGCGACTGGCTGATCAAGGAGGTCATCCCGCAGTTCACCGACGTGCAGATGCGCGTGACCCGCCTGGAAAACGGACCGCCGGTGGGCTACCCGGTGCAGATGCGCATTTCCGGCGAGCACATCGACCAGGTGCAGGCGATCGCGCGGCAGGTGCAGGCCAAGGTGCGCGAGAACCCGCACGTGATCAACGTCAACCTGGACTGGAGCGAGCCGAGCAAGGTGGTGCGGCTGGTGATCGACCAGGATCGTGCGCGCGCGCTGGGCGTGAGCAGCGCGCAGGTGAGCCAGTTGCTGGGCACCTCGCTGTCGGGCATGAGCGTGAGCACGTACCGCGAAGGCAACCGCCTGATCGAGATGCTGCTGCGCGGGCCGGAGAACGAGCGGGTACGGCTGGACATGCTGGGCAGCCTGGCGATTCCGACCGCCAGTGGCACCTCGGTGACGCTGTCGCAGGTCGCGCGGCTGGAGTATGTGTTCGAAGACGGCATCATCTGGCACCGCAACCGGCTGCCGACGGTGACGGTGCGTGCCGATGTCGGCGACGCCACGCAGCCGCTGGACGTGGTGCAGCAGATCCTGCCGACGCTGGACGGCATCCGTGCCGAGCTGCCGTCGGGGTACCTGCTGGAGACCGGCGGTACGGTGGAAGATTCGGCGCGCGGACAGGATTCGATCAAGGCCGGCATGCCGCTGTTCCTGATCGTGGTGGCCACGCTGCTGATGCTGCAGCTGCGCAGCTTCTCGCGTGCGGCGATGGTGCTGGTGACCGCACCGCTGGGCATCATCGGGGCGACGTTGTTCCTGCTGCTGTTCCGCGCCCCGTTCGGGTTCGTGGCGTTGCTGGGCACGATCGCGCTGGCGGGCATGATCATGCGCAACTCGGTGATCCTGATCGACCAGATCCAGCAGGACATCGATGCCGGGCATGACCGCTGGCATGCGATCATCGACGCAACCGTGCGCCGCTTCCGCCCGATCGTGCTGACTGCGCTTGCCGCGGTGCTGGCGATGATTCCGCTGTCGCGCAGTGCGTTTTACGGCTCGATGGCGATCTCGATCATGGGCGGGTTGATTGTCGGCACCGTGCTGACGTTGGTGTTCCTGCCGGCGTTGTATGCGGCGTGGTTCCGGGTGAAGCCGGACGAGGCCCGGTAGGGTCTCGTCCGGCGCTGCCATGCCCAGGGGGCATGGCAGCCTTGTGTATCCCGAACGGGATGCACAAGGGGTAGAGCGGACTGTCAGTCCGCTGCCGTTCGCGCGGTGTGTGGGTCTGCGCCGAGAGCAGCGGACTAACAGTCCGCTCTACCGGTCCGCTGCTGTTCGCGCGGTGTGTGGGTCTGCGCCGAGGGCAGCGGACTGACAGTCCGCTCTACCAGTCCGCTCTACCTCTGCGCCGCCGCTTATCCCAGACGCGCCAATACCGCGTCGGTGGCCTGCGTGGTGCTCACCGCCTGGCCCTTGGCGGCCAGGTCGGCGGTGAACACCCCATCGTCCAGCGCGGCATGTACGGCCGCTTCCACGGCGGCTGCTTCGGCTTCCAACCCCAGCGAATGGCGCAGCAGCATCGCAGCGCTGAAGATCGTGGCGTACGGGTTGGCGATGCCCTTGCCAGCGATATCCGGCGCCGAGCCGTGGATCGGCTCGTAGATCCCGACCGCACCCGGCTCACCCAGCGACGCCGACGGCAGCAGGCCCAGCGAACCGGCCAGCATCGAAGCCTCATCGGTGAGGATGTCGCCGAACATGTTCTCGGTCACGATCACGTCGTACTCGCGCGGCTTGGCCAGCAGGTGCATGGCCATCGAATCGACCAGCTGGTGCTCCAGCGCGATCTCCGGGAATTCCTCACGGCCGATCCGCGCCGCCACGTCACGCCACAGGCGCGAAGTTTCCAGCACGTTGGCCTTGTCCACCGAGGTGACCTTGCCACGGCGCTGCCGTGCCAACCGGAACGCGCTGCGCATCACCCGCTCGATTTCGCCCACGCTGTAGCTGCACAGGTCACTGGCGGTGTCGGCGGTGCGCGTCTTCTCGCCGAAGTAGATGCCGCCGGTGAGTTCGCGCACCACCACGAAGTTCACGCCCTCCAGCAGCTCCGCCTTGATCGGCGAGGCGCCCAGCGCGGCCGGGTGGGTGCGCACCGGGCGCAGGTTGGCATACAGCCCCAGCGCCTTGCGGATGGCCAGCAGGCCCTGTTCCGGGCGCACTTTCGCGTTCGGGTCGGACCACTTCGGGCCGCCCACCGCGCCCAGCAGGATCGCGTCGGCCTGGCGGCAGGCCTCCAGCGTGGCCGCCGGCAGCGGCTCGCCGTGGCGGTCGATGGCGATGCCGCCGATATCGTGTTCGCTGAAATGGAAGGTGTGGGCAAAGCGTTCGGCCACCGCGCCCAGCACCGCAACCGCGGCCGCGGCGACTTCCGGACCGATGCCATCACCGGGCAATACGACAATCTCAGCGTGCATGTTCACTCTCGTAACGTTCAATGTCAGGGGTACGACCCAACAGATACCCCAACTGGTCCACGCCTTCCAGCAGACAGGTCTGCGAGAAGCCGTCCAGCGGGAAGGAATACACCCGGCCATCGGGCGTGCGCAGCTCGCGCGCGGCGATGTCCACGGTCAATGCGTCGTCGGGGCGCTGCATCAGCGTCTGCACGTCGGCTTCGTCGAGCACGATCGGCAGCAGGCCGTTCTTCAGCGCATTGCCGCGGAAGATATCGGCGATTTCGCTGCTGACGATCGCGCGCAGGCCCAGGTCGGCCAGTGCCCACGGGGCGTGCTCGCGCGAGGAGCCACAGCCGAAGTTGCGCCCGGCCAGCAGGATGCTGCGCCCGGCGTTGTGCGGCTGGTTGAAGGCGAAACCCGGGTTCGGGCTGCCATCGGCCTGCCAGCGCCAGTCGTTGAATGCGTGCTTGCCCAGCCCGGCGCGTTCGGTGGTGGACAGGAACCGCGCCGGAATGATCTGGTCGGTGTCGATGTTGGTCTCGCGCAGCACCACGCTGGTCGAGGTCAGGGTGCGGAAGCCGCTCATCAGGCCACCTCCTGGCTGGCGTACAGTTCACGCGGGTCGGCCACGTGGCCATTCACCGCTGCCCAGGCGGCCGTCATCGGCGAGGCCAGCAGCGTGCGCGAGCCCGGGCCCTGGCGACCTTCGAAGTTGCGGTTGCTGGTGCTCACCGCCAGCTGCCCCGGAGCGACCAGGTCGCCGTTCATGGCAATACACATCGAACAGCCCGGCTCGCGCCATTCGGCGCCGGCGGCGCGCACGATGGCATCGATGCCTTCGGCTTCGGCCTGGCGCTTGACGATCTCCGAACCCGGCACCACCAGCATGCGCACGCCATTGGCAACGCGGCGGCCCTGCAGCACCTGCGCCACTTCGCGCATGTCGCTCAGCCGGCCGTTGGTGCACGAGCCGACGAACACCACGTCCACCGGCGTACCGGCCAGCGTCTGCCCGGCGTGGAATTGCATGTAATCCAGGCCCTTCTGGTCGGCCGCGTCGTTGGCGGCCGGGATCGGGGCGTCCACGGCGATCGCCGTGCCCGGATGCGTTCCCCAGGTCAGGGTCGGGCGGATGTCGGCCGCGTCGATGTGCACTTCCACGTCGAAGCGCGCGCCGGCATCGCTGCGCAGCTGCTTCCACTGCGCCACGGCGATGTCGAACTCCGCGCCCTTGGGGCCGCGCGGCGTATTGGCTACCCAGTCGAAGGTGACCTGGTCCGGCGCGACCATGCCGGCGCGCGCGCCGGCTTCAATGGACATGTTGCACAGGGTCATGCGCTGCTCCATGTCCATCGCGGTGATCGCGCTGCCCCGGAACTCCAGCACATGGCCGGTGCCGCCGTTGACCCCGATCACGCCGATGATGTGCAGCACCACGTCCTTGGCGCCCACGCCCGGCGCCAGTGCGCCATCGACGGTGATCGCCATGGTCCGGGCCTTGCGCTGCAGCAGGCACTGGGTCGCCAGCACGTGGCCCACTTCGCTGGTGCCGATGCCGAACGCCAGCGCGCCGAACGCACCGTGGGTGGAGGTATGGCTGTCACCGCACACGATGGTCATGCCCGGCTGGGTGAAACCCTGCTCGGGTGCGATCACGTGCACGATGCCGCGGTTGGCCGACTGCAGGTCGAACAGCTCGATGCCGTGCTCGGCGCAGTTGCGCGCCAGCATGGCGACCTGCGCTTCCGAAGCGGCACTGGCGTACGGCAGCTTGCCGTCGGCACCGGCCGGCAGGGTCGGGGTGGAGTGATCCATGGTGGCCTTGGTCCGGTCCGGGCGGCGCGGCGACAGGCCGCGCTCGCGCAGTTCGGTGAAGGCCTGCGGCGAGGTCACTTCATGGATCAGGTGCAGGTCGATGTACAGCACGGCGGGCGCGATGTCCGATTCGGGCACGACCACGTGGGCGTCCCACAGTTTGTCGTACAGGGTGCGGGGAGCTGGGGTCATGGAATGGCCTTGCTGTGGTTCATGTGACGATAGGGCGGTTCGGGTCGGTCAGGAAGTGCGCAGCCGCGCCTCGAAGCGCAGCCGCACGTAATCGGCGGTCCATTGGCCGTGCGCATTGCGCTGGGTCGGCGCCAGCAGCGCCACGGTGTCATCCAGCACGCGCTGGCGCTGGGCGGCATCCAACCCCACCAGGAACGGCGAGGCGAAGGTGCGCAGCCAGCCCTGCATGCCGGTGGGCAACACGGTCGGGCGCGCCAGGCATTCGATATGGCGGACCTGGAAGCCGTGCGCGCGCAGGCGGTCGGCGTACGCGTCCGCGCTGGGGAAGTACCACGGGAACGCCGGCACCGCATGGCCGTTGCTGCACAGGGCGGCCTGCAGTGCGCTGGTGATGGTGGCCACGTTGCCCTGGCCGCCCATCTCGGCGACGAAGCGGCCACCGGGCCGCAGCGCACGGCGCACGCCGTCGATCACCCTGTCCGGTTCCCGCATCCAGTGCAGCGCCGCGTTGCTGAACACCGCATCGAAGCAGCGCTCGAAGGTCATCGCATGCGCATCCATCAGCCGTGCATCGATCCCACGCGCACGCGCGCCACCGATCAGCTCCGGCGAACTGTCCACGCCGGTCACGTGCGCACCGCTCAGTGCCAGATCGAAGCTCAGCACGCCATCGCCGCAGCCCAGGTCAAGGATCCGCTCGCCGCGCTGCGGGTCGAGCAGGCGCGCCACCGCACCGCCGAGCAGCGGCACGAAGCCGGCGTCGATGGCGTAGTCGTGCGCGTTCCAGTGTTGGGAAGCATCGGCGGTGTAGGGGCTGTCGAAGGCACTCATGCGTGGGTTCCTCAGGCGGCGGCAGTGGCCGCGGGGTGTTCGGCGCTGGCCTGGCGCTGGCGCAGCAGGCGGTTGGCCACGTCCAGCCAGGCCAGCGCCGAGGCTTCGATGATGTCGCGGCTGGTGCCGGTGCCTTCGTATTCCACGCCATCGTGGCGCACGCTCAGGTTGGCTTCGCCGCGCGCGTCGGCGCCGATGCCCACGCTGTGCACGTGGTAGCTGTCCAGCATCAGCTGTACGCCGGTGGCGGCCGACAGCGCGCCGAACAGCGCGTCCACCGGGCCATCGCCCTGCGCGGTTTCGGCCACGCGGTTGCCGTCCGGGTCGGACAGTTCGACCAGCGCGTTGGCGCGGCTGCCCACGTCGCTGATGGTCATCGAGGCCAGCCGGTAGCCGTTCTGGGTGGAGCTGCCCTGCATGAGTACCTGCAGGTCGGCGTCGGTGACCACGCGCTGCTGCTCGCACAGGGTCTTGAACTGCTCGAACACCAGCTTCAGCTCTTCTTCCTCCAGCCAGAAGCCCAGGGCACGCAGGCGCGCTTCAACCGCCGCGCGGCCACTGTGGCGGCCCAGCACCATCTGCGAATTCTCCCAGCCCACGTCTTCCGGGCGCATGATTTCGTAGGTGCCGCGGTGGCGCAGCATGCCGTGCTGGTGGATGCCCGATTCGTGCGCGAAGGCATTGGCGCCCACGATCGCCTTGTTGCGCTGGACCGGCATGCCGACCAGGCGCTGCAGCAGCTGCGAGGTGGACACGATGCGCGGGGTGTTGATGCGGGTGTCTTCCTCGTAGAAGGCGTTGCGGACCTTCAGCACCATGGCCAGCTCTTCCAGCGAGCAGTTGCCGGCGCGCTCGCCGATGCCGTTGATGGTGCACTCCACCTGGCGGGCGCCGCCTTCGATGGCCGCCAGCGAATTGGCCACGGCCAGGCCCAGGTCGTTGTGGCAGTGCGTGCTGAAGATGATGCGGTCGCTGTCGGGCACCCCGGCGATGACCCGCTGGAACATGCCGCGGATCTCTTCCGGGGTGGTGAAGCCCACGGTGTCGGGCAGGTTGATGGTGGTGGCGCCGGCGGCGACGGCCACGCGGGCCACTTCGATCAGGAAGTCTTCTTCGGTGCGGGTGGCATCCTCGGCCGAGAATTCCACATCGTCGATGTAGCTGCGCGCCAGGTTCACGTGCTTGTGCACCGATTCCAGTACCTGCTCGCGGCTCATGCGCAGCTTGTGCTCGCGGTGCAGCGGGCTGGTGGACAGGAACACGTGCAGGCGCGCATTGGCGGCTGCGTCCAGGGCCCTGGCCGAGGTTTCGATGTCGGCGGCCAGGCAGCGCGACAGCACCGCCAGGGTCGGCCGGCGCACTTCGCGGCCGATCATCGCCATCGCGTCGCGGTCGGACTGCGAGCTGGCCGGGAAGCCGGTTTCGATGACGTCCACGCCCAGCTCGTCGAGCGCGCGTGCCATCACCAGCTTCTGCTGCGGGCTCATGCTGCAGCCGGGCGATTGCTCGCCGTCACGCAGGGTGGTGTCGAAAATTCGAATTCGGGGGGAGTTGGGCGTATTCACCAGGAGGTCTCCTCGACGGCAAGGTCGGATGGCAAGGCAGGGGAAGGAAGGACGATGGAATTCGGGGGTGGCGCGAGCACGGTCGGTAGCGGTGGCCGTGTTCGCTCGCTGGCGCGGCGGCGCGGTTTGCGCGGCGGGCGCGGGCGGATGTCGGACAGGAGCTGGGCCAGCACCATGGCGTCGATGTTGCCGCCGGAGACCACCGCGCACTTGCGCTTGCCCGCCACGCGGCGACCGGCGGCCAGCGCCAGCGCGCCGGCGCCTTCGGCGATGATGTGTTCTTCCAGCGCCAGCCGGACCAGGGTTTCGCGCAGTTCGGCTTCGCGCACGATCACTACGTCGTCCAGCAGCGCACTGCACAGGCGGCGGGTCAGGGTGCCAGGGATCTTCACTTTCACGCCGTCGGCCAGGGTGGCCACCGGTGCGATCTCGCGCGTGTCGCCGCGGATCGCGCGGGCCATCGAATCCACGCCCTCGACCTGCGCGCCGACGATGCGCACGCCCTGCGATTTCAGCGCCAGCGCGACGCCGGAGGCCAGCCCGCCACCGCCGATCGGCACGATCACCACGTCCGGCGCATGCGCGGCCAGTTCGATCCCCAACGTGCCCTGGCCGGCGATCACGTCGGGATCGTCGAAGGCGGACAGGAAGCGGTAGCCGTGCTGGTCGGCCAGGGCGCGCGCGAAGGCGTACGCCTCGTCGTAACTGCTGCCGTGCTGGCGCACGGTGGCGCCCCAGTGGGCAACGCCGGCGATCTTGGTCGCCGGGGCACCGTGCGGCATCACCGTGATGGCCGGGATATCCAGCCGGTAGGCCGACCACGCCACGCCCTGGGCATGGTTGCCGGCCGAGGCGCAGATGACCGGGCGGTCATCCCCGCGTTCGCGCCCGGCCAGCAGCGCGTTCAATGCGCCGCGCACCTTGTACGAGCCGGTGCGCTGCAGGTTTTCCAGCTTCAGCCAGGTGCCGAACCGCTCCGCATAATGCAGCGGCGTGGGTGGCAGGAACCGGCGCAGCCGCGCCTGCGCGGCCAGCACGTCGGCGACGCTTACGTCGCCTACTTCGGATTCCTGCGGGGCACGGCTAGCCGGCATGGCGGCTCCGCAGATCGCACGCGGGATGACGGACGCGGTCGTGCGTGGGCGACGGGCCTTGAAGAAGACCCCTCCGTACCGGCACCGGAATCACGGCGCGGGCGTTCATACGGTTACTCCAGTCCCCGGCTCCAGCGCGCTGATCCGCACCGAAACGCAGTCATAGATCTTCTCGATCTGGCGGCACAGCGTCTCCGGCGGACGGGTGCTGTCCACCACCAGCTGCAGGTGCCAGCGACCATCGTCGGCCGCATTGGGCGCACCCACGATCGCGCGCGGCGCAAAGCCACGGCGTTCGGCCATGCCGATAACGCGCAGCAGCGCGCCTTCGGCGGGAACCAGCACCAGGTCAAGCCGGTATTGCATGGGGGAACTCCTGGGGCTGATGGGCGGGGTTGCTTTCCAGCATCGTGCTGTTGGCGTTGTTGGGCGGCACCAGCGGCCATACGTTGGCGCGCGCATCGATGGCCACATGCAGCAGCGCCGGGCCGGGTTCGGCCAGCAGCGCGGCCAGGCCGCCTTCGACGTCGTCGCGGTTCTCGATGCGGGTGGCCGGAATGCCGAACACCTTGGCCAGCGCGGCGAAGTCCGGGTTGTCGGACAGGTCGATCTCGCTGTAGCGCTCGGCGAAGAACAGCTCCTGCCACTGGCGGACCATGCCCAGCGAGCTGTTGTCCAGCAGCACGATCTTCACCGGCAGGCGGCAGCGGGCGATGGTGGCCAGCTCCTGCACGTTCATCATGAAGCTGCCGTCGCCGGAGACCAGCACCACGGTGCGGTCGGGGCAGGCGAACTGCGCGCCCATCGCCGCCGGCAGGCCGAAGCCCATGGTCCCCAGCGCACCGCTGGTCAGGTGGTTGCGCGGGTGGTTGAACCGACAATGCTGCGCCACCCACATCTGGTGCTGGCCGACATCGCAGGCAATGATCGCGTCGGCCGGCGCCACTTCGCTCAGGCGCTTCAGCAGCGCCGGGGCATAGATGTGCGCGCCCGGCGCGTCGTAGCGCGCGGCGAAGCGCTCGCGGTGCCCGGCGCAGCGCTTGCGCCATGCCTCCTGCGATGCGGCGGCGCGCGGCAGGGCCGCCGTCAGTGCGCGCAGCGCGGTGCCGACATTGCCCGGCACCGCCACATCGGCGGTACGCAGCTTGGAAATCTCATACGCGTCGGCATCGATATGGATGACGCGGGCGAACGGGGCGAACTCGTTCAACTTGCCGGTAGCGCGGTCGTCGAAGCGTGCACCGACCACCACCAGCAGGTCGCTCTCCTGCACGGCCATGTTGGCTGCGCGGGTGCCGTGCATGCCCAGCATGCCCAGGTAATGCGGGTGCTGCGCCGGCAGCCCACCCAGACCGCGCAGGGTCAGCACGGTGGGAATGGCGGTGGCATCGACGAAGGCACGGAAGTCCTCCACCGCATCGCCCAGTGCGACACCGCCGCCGGCGTAGATCACCGGCTTTTCGGCGGCCTGGATCGCGGCGATGGCATCGGCCAGCGCGGCGTCGGCCGGGGCCACCGGCGGGTTGACCGTTTCCGGCACGTGCGCCGGCAGGTGGCTGGCGTCGGCGATCTGCACATCCTTGGGCAGGTCGATCAGCACCGGGCCGGGGCGGCCTTCGCGCGCAATGCGGAACGCCTCACGGACGATCCGCGGCAGGTCGTCGACCGAACGCACCAGCCAGCTGTGCTTGACGATCGGCAGGGTCAGCCCGAACACGTCCAGTTCCTGGAACGCGTCGGTGCCCAGCAGCGGGGTGGCGACCTGGCCGGTGATGCAGACCATCGGCACCGAATCCAGCATCGCATCGGCGATGCCGGTGACCAGGTTGGAAGCGCCCGGGCCGGAGGTGGCCACGCAGACGCCAACGCGGCCGCTGGCGCGGGCATAGCCGTTGGCCGCCAGGGCCGCGCCCTGTTCGTGGCGCACCAGGATGTGCTTCAGCCCTGAATCCACCAGGGCGTCGTAGAAGGGCATGATGGTGCCGCCCGGATAGCCGAACAGCGTATCGACGCCCTCGGCTTCCAGGGCCTGCGTCAACCAGCGTGCGCCGTTGCGGGGCGCGGTGCTGTGTGCGGAGGTGTTCATGCGGTGACCTTTGCGAAAGCGGTGGGGGAGCCGCGCGGTTACGCGGCTTGACTTTGCAACCAGACCATCTTGGCGCGCAGTTCCTTGCCTACCTTCTCGATCGGGTGTTCCAGGTCGGCCTGCTTGAACTTGTTGTAGTTCGGCAGGCCCGCTTCGTATTCGGCCACCCAGTTCTTGGTGAACGTGCCGTCCTGGATGTCGGCCAGCACCGCCTTCATGCGCTCCTTGGTGCCGGCGTCGATCACCCGCGGGCCGCTCACGTAATCGCCGTACTGCGCGGTTTCGGAGATGAATTCCAGCATGCGGGTGATGCCGCCTTCGTAGAACAGGTCCACGATGAGCTTCAGTTCGTGCAGGACTTCGTAATAGGCGATTTCCGGCTGGTAGCCGGCTTCCACCAGCGTTTCGAACCCGGCCTGGACCAGTGCCGAGGCGCCGCCACACAACACGGCCTGTTCACCGAACAGGTCGGTTTCGGTTTCTTCCTTGAAGGTGGTCTGGATCAGGTTGGCGCGTGCGCCGCCCAGGCCGGCGGCATAGGCCAGGGCGTACTCGGCGGCCTTGCCGCTGCGGTCCTGGTAGACCGCCCAGATGCACGGCACGCCGCGGCCGATTTCGTATTCGCGGCGGACCAGCGCGCCCGGGCCCTTGGGCGCAACCAGCACCACGTCCAGGTCTTCGCGCGGGGCGATCATGTTGAAGTGCACGTTCAGGCCGTGGGCGAACAGCAGCACCGCGCCCTGTTTCATGTTCGGCGCCAGCACGTCTTCGTAGAGTTTCTTCTGCACCATGTCCGGGGTCAGCACGGCGACCAGGTCCGCATCCTTGACCGCCTCGGCCGGTGCCTTGACGGTGAAACCGTCGGCCTGTGCCTTGACCTCGGTCGGGCCGCCCGGACGCAGGCCGATGACCACGTCGAAACCGGATTCACGCAGGTTCAATGCGTGGGCGCGGCCCTGGCTGCCGTAGCCGACAACAGCGATCTTGATCTGGGGCAGGTCGTTGGTGCTCATGGGGGAGGTCCTTTGGAGGAAAAAATCGGAGGGTTCTGAAACGAAAAAACCCGCACCAGGGTGGGTGCGGGTTTTGATGGATACCTGGCAGTTCTACTTACACGCCGGTCCGTCCCGCACCTGTTGGTTGGGTAATAAGTACGAGGACAAGAAGCGAACGGATGGAGGCCGCGCCGGGACCGGCGTGCTCGATGGATTCGCGAATGGGCGTGTGGCGCTGCAACATGTGATCGAGAAAACCACAGCGGTTTTGCCGCTGTCAACCGTGTTTGGACAATTTCCAACGGTTTCCGCTGTATCCAGCGCAAAGCCCCGCCGCATAAGGATGGTTGCGCGTGAAAGCGTTCCGGTGAACGTCAATTCAAGTTTTGAAGCCCGGTTTCTGCGCGGATCAGGCTGTCGTGGATGGCCCCGTGCATGACCATTGTCGGATGTGCGCAGCACGCCTCAACCGCCACCATCGAACGCTTTCCACCCCTCCAGGAAACTCCTCCGTGACCCGACCCCTTGTCCGTGCCGCCCTGGCTGCCGCGCTGCTGTGCGCCCTGCCGATGCTGTCTTCTGCCGCCGACCGGGTCACCGGGCATGGCTTCGCCACCCGCTCGGAAGTGATCGCCCCGCACGCGATGGCGGCCACCTCGCAGCCGCTGGCCACGCAGATCGCGCTGGATGTGATGAAGGGCGGTGGCTCGGCGGTGGATGCGGCGATCGCCGCCAATGCCGCGCTGGGGCTGATGGAGCCCACCGGAAACGGGGTGGGCGGGGACCTGTTCGCGATCGTGTGGGATCCGAAAACGCAGAAGCTGTACGGCTACAACGGCTCGGGCCGTTCGCCGAAGTCGCTGACCCTGGCCGAGTTCCAGCGCCGGGGGCTGAAGGACATCCCGGCCACGGGTCCACTGCCGGTGTCGGTGCCGGGCGCGGTGGATGGCTGGTTCGCGCTGCATGACCGCTTCGGCCGCAAGCCGATGGCCGACAACCTGGCGCCGGCGATCCGCTACGCGCGCGAGGGCCACCCGGTGGCGGAGGTGATCGCCTACTACTGGGACCGGTCGGTGCCGAAGCTGTCGCAGTACCCAGGCTTCAAGGAGCAGTTCACGATCAACGGGCATGCGCCGCGCAAGGGTGAGCTGTGGAAGAACCCGAACCTGGCCAACACGCTGGAGCAGATCGCGCAGGGCGGCCGCGATGCGTTCTACAAGGGCGACATCGCGCGCACGATCGGCACCTACTTCAAGGCCAATGGCGGTTACCTGAGCTACGACGACATGGCCAGCCACCACGGCGAGTGGGTGGAGCCGGTGAGCAGCAACTACCGGGGGTATGACGTGTGGGAGCTGCCGCCGAACAGCCAGGGTATCGCGGCGCTGCAGATCCTGAACGTGCTGGAGGGGTACGACTTCTCGAAGATTCCGTTCGGCTCGCCGGAGCATGTGCACCTGTTCGTGGAAGCCAAGAAGCTGGCCTTCGCGGACCGCGCGCGCTTCTACACCGATCCGGCGTTCCAGCCGGCGCCGGTGGCCAAGCTGGTGTCGAAGGAATATGCGGCTGAGCGGCGCAAGCTGATTTCAATGGACAAGGCGCTTCGCGAGGTGCAGCCGGGCACGCCGAAGCAGCTGGAAGAGGGCGACACGATCTACATGACGGTGGCCGATGCGGACGGGATGATGGTATCGCTGATCCAGTCCAACTACCGCGGCATGGGCAGCGGCATGGCGCCGCCGGGGCTGGGTTTCATCCTGCAGGATCGCGGCGAGATGTTCGTGCTGCGCAAGGACCACCCCAATGGCTATGCGCCGGGCAAGCGTCCGTTCCAGACCATCATTCCGGGCTTCGTGACCAAGGATGGCAAGCCGTGGATGAGCTTTGGCGTGATGGGCGGTGCGATGCAGCCGCAGGGGCACGCGCAGATCGTGATGAACCTGGTGGATTTCGGCATGAACCTGCAGGAAGCCGGTGATGCGCCGCGCATCCAGCATGAAGGCTCGACCGAACCGACCGGGCAGGCCACGGCGATGAGCGACGGCGGCGAGGTGAACCTGGAAACCGGCTATCCGTATGAAACGGTGCGCGCGTTGATGCGCAAGGGGCACCGCGTGACGTTCGCTGACGGTCCGTACGGCGGGTACCAGGCGATCATGCGCGACCCGGAAACCGGGGTGTATTACGGTGCTTCGGAAAGCCGCAAGGATGGGCAGGCAGCCGGATACTGAGCAGTGCGGTGTAGCCACGCGGTGCGTGGCTGCTTCATGCATCTTTGCGAACAGCCTTTGGTTCTCGCATGCCCTGAGCTGGGCCGGCGGGTGCGGGGGTACGGGGGGTGCCGTGAACCCATCCATGGGGGCTCTTGCGAAACATCCATGTTTCGCAAAGCCCCCGTACCCCCGCCCCCGCCGACCCTCGACGGTGTGTTGGTGGCCATGGAAGATCAACGGCAGTGCCGATCATTTCCGTGCGTTACCGGACGGTGGTGCGTTCCGTGCGTTCGTTCGGGAACCGAACCCACCAGCGCACCGCACCGCGTAGAGCCACGCCCTGCGTGGCTACCTTTTGCATCCGCATGCGACCATCTGTCGGGGGCGGCCGGCGGGTAGCCACCGGAGGGACTGTCAAAAACATGGATGTTTTTGCCAAGCCCCCATGGATGGGTTTACGGCGTGTCCCGGAGCGTGGCTGGCCGACGGCCGCCCTGCACGGATGAACTGAAACGCTGCTCTTACCTCTTACGTATCCGCCCGCGACGCCTCATCACGCGTCTCTTCCTGCGCGGCGATCTCTCGCTCGATCCAGGCATCCATCATCCGCCGCGCGCGCAACGCGCGTCGGCGCTGCAGGGCGTATTCCATGTCGAGGACGCGGTACAGCGACCACATGACGGCCAGCATCAGCAGTGCGAAGGGCAGGGCGGCGATGGTGATCATG
This sequence comes from Stenotrophomonas sp. SrG, assembly GCF_050031795.1. Taxonomy (NCBI): domain Bacteria; kingdom Pseudomonadati; phylum Pseudomonadota; class Gammaproteobacteria; order Lysobacterales; family Lysobacteraceae; genus Stenotrophomonas; species Stenotrophomonas sp. SrG. The sequence goes on along the minus strand of NZ_JBNBBE010000003.1, from coordinate 13,729 downwards.
CCCTGCAGCGCGTCCAGGCCGCCGGCCAGCAACAGCACGGCGGCGATCAGGGCAATCGCCACGCCCCAGGTGATCTTCCGCGACAGCGGCGGGTCGCCGGCTTCGTCGGTGGACATGCTGGCCAGTACCAGCACCGCCGAGTCTGCCGAGGTGACGAAGAAGATGATCAGCAGCACCAGTGCGATCACCGAGAGCACGGTGGGCATCGGCAGGCTGTCGAACATGGTGAACAGCACGGTTTCGTAGCCGGTGCCCAGTGCCTGCACCAGGTCCACATGGCCGAAGATCTGCGACCACAGCGCGGTGCCGCCGAACACCGAGAACCACAGGAAGCCCAGCACGCTGGGTGCGATCACCACGCCGAGCACGAATTCGCGGATGCTGCGCCCGCGCGAGACGCGGGCGATGAACGAGCCCACGAACGGTGCCCAGGCAATCCACCACGCCCAGTAGAAGATCGTCCAGTCGGCCACCCAGGTGCTGCCCGAGAATGGCGACATGCGCAGGCTCATGGTCACCAGCTGGTTGAGGTAGGCGCCGATGGTGGTGGTGAAGGTATCGAAGATGAAGGCAGTGGGGCCCAGCACCAGGACCAGCGCCAGCAGTAACGCGGCCAGGCCGAGGTTGAGGTTGGAGAGCCACTTGATGCCGCGGTGCACGCCGCTGGCGGTAGAGGCCATGTACAGCACGAAGGCGACGGCGATGATGGTCAGCTGCAGCGGCGCGCCGGCGTGCAGGCCGAACACGCGGTCCAGCCCGGCGGCGATCTGGATGGTGCCAAAGCCCAGCGTGGTGGCCACGCCGATCGCGGTGGCCACCACCGCCGCAACATTCACCACGGTGCCGATCCACCCCCGGTGGTGCGCGCCGATCAGTGGCTGCAGCAGGTCGCTGATCAATCCACGTCCGTTGCGGTTGAACTGGAACCAGGCCATCGCCAGCCCGATCAGTGCGTAGATCGCCCACGGGTGCAGGCCCCAGTGGAAGAACGCATAGCGCATCGAGGCGCGTGCCGCTTCCATGCTCTGCGGGGGCAGGCCTTCGGGTGGGGTGACGAAGTGCGAGACCGGTTCGGCCGCGCCCCAGAACACCAGGCCGATGCCCATGCCGGCGGCGAACAGCATCGACATCCAGCTGGCGTTGGAGAAATCCGGTTCGGCATCTTCACCGCCGATCCGCAGCGAGCCCAGCCGCCCGAAAGCGAGATAGAGCAGGAACGAGAGCGTGATGAACACCACCAGCAGGTACAGCCAGCCGGCACTGCGGACGATATGCACCAGTCCGCCGCGCACGATTTCGTTGAACGGGTCGGGTGCCACCCCAGCGGCCAGCACCAGCAGTACCACCAGGGCGATGGAGAGTCGAAATACCATGCGCGGCAGTCTAGCCAAGGCGGCATGACATGGCTGTTCACACTTCCGGTGCAGGTGTGGTCTAATCCGCCCCGAAGCGGGGGTACCGCGGCCATGTGGCCTCGGTTGAGACAGTCCCTTCGAACCTGATCCGGTTGATACCGGCGTAGGGAAGCTTCGCAACAGCCGATGCACCGCGCCGCCCAGCCCCCCGCCTGGGATCCGCGCGCCATGCGCCGGCCGTGCGCCGCCGCTTCGTCCCTCGCCGTGCGAACCCTCGCACCGACAACCCAGGACGATGCCCGATGAACGCACACCCTTCCGCCCTGCAGCAACAGGCCCAGCAGCTGTCCGAGTCGGTCACCCGACCCATTCCCGGCTCACGCAAGATCCACGTGCCCGGCTCGCGCTGCGACCTGCAGGTGCCGATGCGCGAGATTGCGCTGAGTGGCGGCAACGCCCCGCTGACTGTGTACGACACCTCCGGCCCTTACACCGACCCCGAGGCCCGCATCGACCTGTCCACCGGCTTGCCGACCCTGCGTGCCGGCTGGGTCGCCGAGCGTGGCGACACCGAACTGCTGGACCGGCCCAGCTCGGCGTTCGGGCGTTCGCGCGAAATCGATGCGCGGCTGGACGCGGTGCGCTTCCCGTCACGGCTGCGACCGCGACGCGCGGTGGCCGGCGCCAACGTCACCCAGATGCACTATGCCCGTCGCGGCATCATCACTCCGGAAATGGAGTTCGTGGCGATCCGCGAGAACCAGCGCCTCGAGGCCATCCGCGACGAGGCGCTGCTGATGCAGCACCCCGGCCAGTCATTTGGTGCCTCCATCCCCGCCTCGATCACCCCGGAGTTCGTGCGCGAGGAAATCGCGCGCGGGCGGGCGGTGCTGCCCAACAACATCAACCACCCCGAGAGCGAGCCGATGATCATCGGCCGCAACTTCCTGACCAAGATCAACGCCAACATCGGCAACAGCGCGGTGTCCTCGGGCATCGCCGAGGAAGTGGAGAAACTGGTGTGGGCGATCCGCTGGGGCGGTGACACCGTGATGGACCTGTCCACCGGCAAGCACATCCATGAAACCCGCGAATGGATCCTGCGCAACTCGCCGGTGGCGATCGGCACGGTGCCGATCTACCAGGCGCTGGAAAAGGTCGATGGCCGTGCCGAAGACCTGAGCTGGGAAATCTTCCGCGATACGCTCATCGAGCAGGCCGAGCAGGGCGTGGATTACTTCACCATCCATGCCGGCGTGCTGCTGCGCCACGTGCCGCTCACCGCGCGCCGGGTGACCGGCATCGTCTCGCGCGGCGGCTCGATCATGGCCAAGTGGTGCCTGGCCCATCAGCGCGAGAACTTCCTCTACACGCATTTCGAGGACATCTGCGAGATCATGAAGGCCTACGACGTGACCTTCTCGCTGGGGGATGGCCTGCGCCCCGGTTGCATCGCCGACGCCAACGATGCCGCGCAGTTCGGCGAACTGGAAGCGTTGGGCGAGCTGACGAAGATTGCCTGGAAGCACGATGTGCAGACCATGATCGAAGGCCCCGGCCATGTGCCGATGCAGTTGATCAAGGAGAACATGGACAAGCAGCTGCGTGAGTGCGGCGAGGCGCCGTTCTACACGCTGGGGCCGCTCACCACCGACATCGCGCCGGGCTACGACCACATCACCAGCGCAATCGGCGCGGCGATGATCGGCTGGTACGGCACCGCGATGCTCTGTTACGTCACCCCCAAGGAGCACCTGGGCCTGCCCAACCGCCAGGACGTGCGCGACGGCATCATGGCTTACCGCATCGCGGCCCACGCCGCCGACCTGGCCAAGGGCCACCCAGGTGCGCAGGTGCGCGACAACGCGCTGAGCAGGGCGCGCTTCGAGTTCCGCTGGGAAGACCAGTTCCACCTGGGCCTGGATCCGGAGAAGGCGCGCGGGTTCCATGACGAAACCTTGCCCAAGGACGCCCACAAGGAGGCCCATTTCTGCTCGATGTGCGGCCCGCACTTCTGTTCGATGAAAATCACCCAGGACGTGCGTGACTACGCGGCCGGGGCGGCCGTCATGCCGCCCGGGCGCGACAGCCGTTAAGCTTCGGCCATCGACACAGGGGCAGGGACACCACGATGGCCATAGCGCGCACCACCCGATGGCTGGCCATTGCCCGTCGGCACCCTTCGGCCTGGTTGCTGGGGGTGCAGCTGCTGGGCGTGCTGCTTTACCCGGCCATGGACGAGTCCGGGGCCGGGCGGGCGCTGTTCGGCGCGTTCGGCATCGCGGTGCTTGGCCTGGCGTTGTGGGTGGTGCGGCGCAGCCCGCTGGGCATGTGGGTGGCGTTGCTGCTGGCCATTCCCTCGGTGGTGTTCTCCCTGTCCGGGGCACTGCTGGGGCGGCCGGCGCTGGTCACCACCGCGCAACTGCTGGAATGCCTGCTGTATTTCTATACGGCCGGCAGCCTGATCGCGTACATGCTGCAGGACCACAAGGTGACCCGTGACGAGCTGTTCGCCGCGGGCGCCACCTTCACCCTGCTGGCCTGGGCGTTCGCCTTCGCGTTCGCCGTCTGCCAGCAGTGGTTCCCGGGCAGCTTCGTGGCCACCAGCGAGAGCGAACTGCGCACCTGGATGGAGCTGCTTTATCTCAGCTTCAGTTTGTTGTCCGGGGTGGGCCTGAGCGACGTGGTGCCAGTGCATCCACAAGCACGCGCACTGGTGATGCTGGAACAGTTCGCAGGCGTGATGTACGTAGCGTTGGTGGTGTCGCGACTGGTCGGATTGACCATGATCCGCAATGCCCGAAACTGAATCGTCGATAAAAAATTACTGAATCAACGTTAAAAAGTTGCTGAATCGCAGATAAAAAATTCGCGCCAAGCGGCGCGAATGTTGAAGCAGTTTATGTGGATTCGTCGGCGAGAGAGGCCTGATGTCCTCTGCGCGCACAGGCGCAGTTAACCGGCATAGGCTAGTATTCGCGCGCTTCAGTGTCTTTGCCCTTTGCACTGATGACGTGTGCGGAATCTGGCGGTTCGTTCGATCTGTGGTTGATTCGATGAATGCTGCGTTCCTGTTGTTCAGTTGTATTACGTAGCGCCGGAATGATCAGCCTGGATAGTGAGACACCCGCTGCCGACCGCCTGAGGATCGGCGATTGCACCATCACGCTGTCGTCGCGTGAGGTGGTGGTGGAGGGCGCGCGTCGTCCGCGCCGGCTCACGCCCAAGGCGCTGGGTGTGCTCAAGGTGCTCATGCGCGTGCCCGGTGCGGTGGTGACCCGCGAGGAACTGTTCGCCGAGGTCTGGCCGGACACGCTGCCCACCAACGATGTGCTGACCCAGGCCATCACCCAGCTGCGCAAGGCGTTCTCGCGCGACGACGACGGCGGCACCGCCTATATCGAAACCATCGCCAAGACGGGTTACCGGCTGCTGCAACCTGTGTCGGTCGTGGTCGAGCCCGGCCCGGACGTCGATGCCGCGCCCAACGAAGACGAACGCGATGCGCTGGCCGCCGTGTTCGCCGCGGCAACCCCGGCGCCGCGCCCACGCAGCCGCTGGCGGCGCAACCGGCGCTATGTGTTCCTGGCCATCGGCCTGGGCATGTTCATCGCCCTGCTGGTGATGGCCGCACTGCTGCTGCAGCGCCCGCCGCGCGGGCCTGAAGGCAGTGGCGTGCTGGAAGACGGCAGCCGCGTGGTCGGCAGCCCGCAGCGCCCATATCGTTTGATTACCGCCACGGCCGGCTTCGAGACCTACCCGACCGTATCGCCGGATGGATCGCAGGTGGCTTACGAGGCCGACGACGCGACTGGCGGCGGCAGTGCGATCAAGGTGCAGACCTCCGGCAACGCGCCCGCGCGCCTGCTGACCGATACGCCTGCGGGCCATTCCGACCGCTTCCCGAACTGGTCGCCGAACGGCCGCGATATCGCGTTTGCGCGGTTCGGGCCGGAGGGCAGCTGCGAAGTACTGATCGCCAGTGCGACCGGGGGTGCGATCCGCCACGTCACGCGCTGCGACGGCACCGAGCTGCTCAGCTTCGACTGGACGCCCAACGGGCGTGGCCTGGTGTTCGGCTCGCTGTCCGGCCGCCATGCCCATCGCGGCATCCGCGTGCTGGACATCGCCAGCGGTGCCTGGACCCCGGTGGACTACCAGGTTGCCGACGACAGCTTCGACTACGCCCCGCGCTTCTCGCCGGACGCCCGCTGGATCGTGTTCGTGCGCAACCCGCAGATCGGCGACCTCTGGCGGCTGCCGGCCACTGGCGGCGTGCCCGAGCAGCTGACCAACGATTCGGCCGAGATCCGAGGTTGGGCCTGGCGGGGCGACAGCCGGCACATCGTGTTCGGGCGCCGCGTGGACAGCGAAGCACGCCTGTACGAACTGGATACTGAAACGCGCACGCTGCGCGATGTGGGCCTGGACGACGCGCAGTCGCCGGCGTTGTCGCGCAGCAATAACATGCTGGCCTTCGTGCACCGCAAGGCGCAGTTCGGCCTGTTCCGCGTGCCGGTGAAGGACGGCCGTCCCGGCACGCCCGAACGCCTGTTCCCCTCCAATGGCCGCGATGGCCAGCCGATGCTGGCGCCCGATGGCCGGCAGCTGGTGTTCACCTCCGATCGTTCCGGCAATTACGGCCTGTGGTGGGCGGACCTGTCGCGCCCCGAATCGCTGCGGCCGGTGGAAGGCCTGCGTCCTGAAACCCGGCAATCCGCCGACTGGTCGCCCGACAGCACCCGTCTGCTCGTATCGGGCCGTGATGCCCAGGCGCGGCCGGTGATCTACGAGGTGTCGCCGCGCGACGAACAGATCGTGGCGCTGCCGGTGCCGGTGGCGCAGCCCCTGCAGGCCTTGTACGCCGGTGACAACGACCACGTGCTGGTCGTGGAACGCGATCACGACGAGCGCATGCGCCTTTCGCTGTTCGATCGGCGCGCCACGCCCTGGAAACTGCTGGGCCACGTCGATGGGGTGTCCCAGGCGCGGCTGGATGCGGCCCACCAGCGCGTGCTGTTCACCCGGCTGGCCGCGGGCGGGCTGTGGTCGGCCGATCTGCGCCTGGATCCGGCCAGCATCCAGCAGGTCAGCGAGGACCGGCCGTCGCGTTGGCGCTATCGCACCTGGGCGGTGGCCCGCGATGGCAGCCTGGATTACCTGTCCAGCCGGGCCGACTGCTCCACCGTGTTCGCACGGATCAACAGCCCATCGCAGGGGGCGGAGTACTGCCTGGACGCCGATCGGCTCAGCGCCGGCAACGGCTTCAGCGCGCAGCCCGATGGCAGCGCGCTGTACCTGGCCCTGGCGGTCGCCGACGGCGCCGACATCGGAGTGATGACGCTGCCCGAACCGCCCCGCCCGGTGTTCTCGTCGGTGCCCAACCTGTTGTTCTGGAAAGGAAAGTAGTCGTCGTACTTCTTTCGTAACGGCGTCGTGACGAATTCGCATCAATCTCGTCGAAACGTCCTGACGCAGACCGCCTGACTTGGCAAAACGGTTGCCCCGTAACGGCAAACCCCGGTGTACGTCATGCGTCAGCTTTCCCTCGCCGATCGCGGCCAATCGCTCTCCCTGGACAAGATCGTCGATGACGGTCCGCTGCCCACCTGCCTGGGCGTGGCCCGGCTGGGCAGCCTGCAGACGGCTGGCACCACCTTCACCGTGTGGATGCAGCTGCGTGGCAGCGCGTGGGTCGAATCAAAGGAAGGCCGCTTCCGCCTGCGCCAGCGCGAGTGGATCGCGTTCGAGAAGGAATCCAAGCCGATGATCCAGGCCGGCCGCGATGGCCTGTGCATCGGCCTGAGCCTGGCCCCGGAAGCCCTGCGCGCGCTGGGCGAACTGGCCGACTGCAGCCTGTACGCCGGCCGCGGCAGCATGAGCCGCAGTGAAGTGCGGGTGGCGCTGCGCCTGTGGCGCGATGCGCTGGCCAGCGGCCAGCCCGCGCAGGCCCTGCGCCCGGTGCTGCTGCACCTGGCCTCGATGCAGCGTGGCATGGCCACCGGCGTGCAGCGCTGCCCGGGCCGCTCGCGCATCCGCAAGCGCCAGGTGTTCGGCCGCATGCAGCGCGCGCGCCTGTACCTGGAAGGCAACAGCCACCGGGTGGTGCGCATCGGCGAACTGGCCGAGTTGACCAACTTCTCCAGCTGGTACCTGTCCAAGACGTTCCAGAGCCTTTACGAAGAGAGCCCGCAGTCGCTGTCGGCGCGCCTGCGCCTGGAGCGCGCCGCAGACCTGCTGCGCGACACCGACATGATGATCGGCGAAGTGGCCGCCGCCAGCGGCTTCGACAACTGCTGCAGCTTCGCGCGTGCGTTCCGCGCCCGTTATGGCCAATCGGCATCGGGCTTCCGGCAGACCGGTGGATCGCTTTCGCCAAAGTCGGCAAAGAGTCCGGTGGCATCGCGCAAATAATTAACGGTAACGCAATCGTAACTTTCCGAGGCGGTTTAACACGCTACTAACGTACCTTGGAGAGATTGATGAATTTTCGTACTCCCGCAGTGCGGCTGGGTCTTCTGCCGGCCGGCATTGCGCTGGCGCTCGTGCCGAGCTTCGCTTCGGCACAGGAAGCAGCCTCCGGCACCACTGACCTGGATCGCATCTCGGTCACCGGCTCGCGTATTCGCGGCGCCAACATGGAGACCCAGCAGCCGATCCTGACGATGACCCGTGAAACCCTGGAAAAGCAGGGCTTCTCGAACGTCGCAGACGTGCTGAACAACCTGACCTCGGCCGGCTCGCCGGCCATCTCGCGTTCGGACTCCCTGTCTTCGGGCGAGAACGTGGGCGGTTACTACGTCGACATCCGCAACCTGGGCGCCCAGCGCACCCTGGTGCTGATGAACGGCAAGCGCCTCGGCGCCACCACCGGCGGCTACCAGGATCTGAGCCAGATCCCGATGTCGGCCGTTGAGCGCATTGAAGTCCTGAAGGACGGCGCCTCCTCGATCTACGGTTCCGACGCCATTGCCGGCGTGGTCAACGTGATCACCCGCAAGAACTTCGACGGCGGTGAAGTCAACGTCTACTTCGGTCAGTACGACCAGGGCGACGGCGAGAACCAGCAGTACTCGATGACCCTGGGTGCTACCGGCGAACGCGGCAGCCTGACCCTGTCGGCCGAATACTCCAAGCAGGATCCGGTGTGGGCCAAGGACCGTTGGTACAGCCGTGATGGCGGCCGTGGTCCGAACTCGGTGGCCGCCGATGGCAGCCCGATCAGCCAGTACGGCAGCTGGTGCAACCCGCTGCAGGTCAACTGCGCCGATTCCAAGACCGCCGTGTGGCAGACCCTGAACCAGGGTGGCAACCCGAACAACCCGAACGACTACCACACGCTGACCGCCGAGGAGTACGCCAACTCCAACGAGCAGATGAGCCTGCTGACCGGTATCGAGCGCAAGTCGCTGTACGTCAACGGCACCTACGACTTCACCGACACCATCAGCCTGAACACCGATGTGCTCTACAACGAGCGCAACACGTTCCAGCAGATCGCCGGCTACCCGTACCAGTCGTCCTCGTTCGGCACCCCGCTGACCGCTGAAAGCGCCTTCAACCCGGTTGGCCAGAACGTCGACTTCCGTCGCCGCCTGTGGGAAGTGCCGCGCACCACCGACAGCCAGCTGAAGACCCTGCGCTTCGCCCCGACCATCAGCGGTTACTTCGAGCTGGCCGGCAAGTCCTTCGATTGGGACGTCGGCGCGCTGTGGAACCGCAACGAGTCGATCAAGACCCAGCGCGGCGACATGAGCCTGATTGCTTCCGAGCAGGCCCTGGGTGCGTCCTTCATCAACGCGCAGGGCGTGGCACAGTGCGGTACCGCTGCCAACCCGATCGCACTGGGCGACTGCCGTCCGTGGAACCCGCTGCTGCCGTACGGCGTTGCAGGCCAGGGTTCGCTGGCGGATCCGGAGCTGCAGGACTTCCTGTTCCCGACCTACACCACCCGTGGCGTGACCAAGACCACCAGCTTCACCGCCAATCTGTCGGGTTCCATCGTGACCCTGCCGGCCGGCGACCTCGGCTTCGCCGTGGGCGTGGAGCACCGCAAGGAAGAAGGCAGCTACGTGCCGGACGCCTTCGCACAGTCGGGCATGTCCACCGGCCTGGGCCAGAAGCCGACCCAGGGTGAGTACGATCTGAACGAGGTCTACCTCGAACTGAACGTGCCGATCCTGGCCGACATGGCGTTCGCCAAGGAACTGACCCTGAACCTTGCGAGCCGTTATTCGGACTACAGCAACTTCGGCGGCACCACCAACAGCAAGTTCGGCCTGACCTGGCGTCCGATCGACGAGCTGCTGGTCCGCGGCACCTACGCCGAGGGCTTCCGCGCTCCGACCATCGCCGACCTGTACGGTGGCCTGAGCTCGAGCTTCGAGCGTTACACCGATCCGTGCGCCGTTGGCGTGTCGGGCAGCGTGGCCGGCAATGCCGCCTGCCTTGCTGGTGGCGCTCCGGCCGACTACGTGCAGCTGGGCCAGGGCAACGTCCCGTGCTCGACCACGCCGTGCCAGTCGGGTGACCAGTTCATCTCGGGTGCCAACCCGAACCTGGCCCCGGAAACCTCCAAGAGCAAGACCGTCGGTCTGGTCTGGAGCCCGCGTTGGGTGCAGGGCCTGGACGTCTCGCTGGATTGGTACCGCTACGAAATCAGCAACATGATCATCGACGACTCCGTCGATCGCATCCTGCGTGATTGCTACGTGCTGGGTGATTCCAGCCGTTGCGGCAGCGTGACCCGTGCGGCCGATGGCCACATCAGCGCGATCACCTACGGCACCGCCAACCTCGGCAAGATGGACACCGAAGGTTACGACCTGGGCATCAAGTACCGCCTGCCGGAGCTGGCCATCGGTCAGTTCGCCATTGACTGGCAGACCAGCTACCTGTCCAAGTACGACGAAGCCGCACAGAACGCCGCTGGCGACGACATCATGATCGGCCGCGTCGGTCAGGATGCGCTGTTCCGCGTGCGCTCGAACCTGGGCGTCAACTGGTCGCTGGGCAGCTTCGGTGTGAACTACACCGCGCGCTACTACTCGGGCCTCAACGAGCCGTGCATCGCGATCGGCTGCACCGATCCGGACCGCATCGCTTACGGCGAAACCGCTCCGCTGCGCAAGACCGGCTCCAACACCTTCCACGACCTGCAGGTCAGCTGGAAGGCACCGTGGGATGCCACCATCGCCCTGGGCGCGAACAACGTGTTCGACCACAAGGGTCCGCTGATGTACTCGCAGCAGAACTCGAGCTTCGCCTACTACGGCGGTTTCGATATCGGCCGCTTCCTGTACATGAAGTACACCCAGAAGTTCTGATCCATCGAACCCCTGGTGCAATAAAGAGAGGGCGGCCCGCAAGGGCCGCCCTTTTTCTTGATCACGACCCACGGTCGTGATCCACCGCTTGCATGGCGCAAAAAAAATGGCGTGCCGAGGCACGCCATCATCGTTTCTCAAACCATCGCCGGTAGGCAACGACCGTTGGTCGTTGCGCCTTATGCGTCCGCCGTAGCGAGTCCCATCAACCCATTGGCGTGATCGCGCCACTGCGGCAGCTTGGCCAGCACGCCCGCGCGCTGCAGGTAGTCCTCGTCCACCGGGTCGCCGTTGACCAGCGCCAGCGCCACGTGCACCGCACCGGTCACCCAGAAGCTGCGCGTGTTGGAGCGCTGCGGCTGCAGGTGGAAGGCCACCGCCTCGATGATCGGCATCGGCAGGCCCCACAGCCCCAGCAGGTAGGCACCGGCTTCGCTGTGGCCCGGGCGCGGGTCGGCGTCGTCGGCCGGCTCACTGCGCTCGTTGCGCACGCCGGGCAGCAGCAGGCCGATATCGGCCAGCAGTGCGGCGGTCGCGCCCAGTTCAGCGCTGGAATCGGGCAGCAGCTTGGCGGCCAGCCGCGAAGCGAGCAGCGCGCGCTGCTGCAGCGCGTTGCGTTCACCGCTGGACAGCGGCGAAGCCGAGAACACCTCGCTGGCCAGCACCAGGTCGCGCAGGGTCGACAGGCCCAGCCGGGTCACGGCGGTGCGCAGGTCGGAAATGGTGCGGCCGCTGTTGAAGAAGGCGGAGTTGGACAGCTGCAGCACCTTGGCCGCGATCGCCGGATCGGCCGACACCAGCTTGGAGACATCGGCCGTGTCGGTGTCGTCGTCATGCTCCAGCGCCTGGGTCAGGCTCAGGTACAGGTGCGGCGGCGAGGGCAGCTTCTCGATGCGGCCGATGGCGCTGCGCAGGCGCGCGCTGTCGAGCAGTTCGCGCAGCTCTTCCAGGCTGGTGAGCGCTTCAAGCAGCACTTCCGGTGCCAGCGGCAGCGGCAGGAAACGGTGGGCAACGCCGATCAGGCGTGCCGGCGGCGGGCGGTTGCCCTGGGCCGCGTCGACCAGCGCGATGCGGATCGTCTCCGGACGCAGCGTCCGGATCTGGCCCAGCAGCGTGGTCGCGTTGAGATCGGGCAGGGCGGGGCAGGCGATCACCGCATCCACCGGCGTGGACGCCACCATGTTCATGGCCGTCTGGCCATCGGGTGCCCGCAACGGCTGCCACTCTTCCCCAAGATCGGCAATGAAATCCATCAGCTCAGCCGACAGGCTGGCTTCGTCCCCAACTAGCAGAATACGCACGACACAATCCCCTGGGTGACCACGGTGAACCCCACCGTGGACGGTGTAGAAGTCGCAATGTACCCAATCCGGCGCAAACAGTGATGCGCCGCATTGTAAAAACGTGATGCCCATCGCTCCGGCGACCAGCGCCGGAGCAGGGTCATTCAGCCTCAGCTGTTGCTGGACAGGTAGCGCTGGTGCGCTTCAACCAGAATCTGCTTGGCTTCGGCGGCGCCGCCCCAGCCATCCAGCTTGACCCACTTGCCCTTCTCCAGGTCCTTGTAGTGCTCGAAGAAGTGGCCGATGCGCTCCAGCCAGTGCTTGGACACCTGCTCGATGTCTTCCACGTGCGCGTAGCCGCTGAACACCTTGGAGATCGGCACCGCCAGGATCTTTTCGTCGCCGCCGGCTTCGTCGCTCATCTTCAGCACGCCCACCGGACGGCAGCGCACCACCGAACCCGGAACCAGCGGCAGCGGCAGCACGACCAGCACGTCGGCCGGATCGCCGTCGCCGCACAGGGTGCTCGGCACGTAGCCGTAGTTGCAGGGGTAGCGCATCGGGGTGGAGAGGATGCGGTCGACGAAGATCGCGCCGGTTTCCTTGTCCACTTCGTACTTGACCGGCTCCGAGTCCTTCGGGATCTCGATGATGACGTTGATTTCTTCCGGCGGGTTCTTGCCGGGCGAGACGAGTTCCAGACCCATGGTGTGCTCCGAGAGGGGGGATGGCGCGATAAGACCTCCCATTTTATGCCTTTGCCGGCCAACGTGCAGGGTGGGGACTATCCGACCCGCCGCAGTGGCGATCGCCGACCGCCACCAGCGCACCCGGCTGATCCCGCCCGGACCTGGGCAGGCGCACGGTGGAGGTCCCTTCACGGAGTACGCCCATGACCCTTCCACTGCCTTCCCGCCACCCCTCCAACGCCCTGGCCGCGTTGATCCTGCTGGCGCTGGCCGTTGCCGGCCCGGCCGCCGCCAGTCCGCCGCCCGCTGCGCCCCTGCACGTCGATCTGGTCGATTACCCCACGCCGCAGGCGAACTGGTCCGCCTTCCGCGACCTGCGCCATCGTCTTGAAGCCGGCTTCGACGATGTCTGCCCCGATACCTTCTGCGAAGGCGAGTACACCGATTACCAGCCGCTGAAACTGCGCTGCTCGGTCGAACGGGCCACGGGCAGGGTCAATGTCTGCGGCTGGGCCTTCGCCGCAAGCGAGCTGCGGGTGGACCCGGCGACCGGCACCCTGGAGCGGCAGCAGCCCACCTGGCTGTGCCACTTCCCGACCGGCGGCGGCACCACCGTAGCGGCATTGCTGGCGGCACTGGACGGACCGCAGCCTTTGTTCCAGCGGCTGCCCGCTACGGGAAAAACCGTGTTCGAGGCACTGGGAGACTGCCTGCGCTAGCCTGCGCGCATGGACTCCCTGCTCGCCGCCGCCGCGCGCGCCCTTGCCGCTGGCGACGTACTGACCGCACTGGGCCACGTGGCCCTGCGCAGCGACCCGCCGGCACTGGCGCTGCGCGGTGTGGCCATGGCCCAGCTGGGCGAGCTGCAGCGGGCCCGGGAACTGCTGCGGCTGGCCCACCGCGGCTTTGGCGCCGATGAGGTGCTGGCCCGGGCGCGCTGTGTGGTGGCGGAGGCGGAAGTGGGGCTGGCGCTGCGGGATCTTGCCGGTACCCCCGCGCCGCTGCTGGCCGCCGCCCACGCATTGGAGGAGCGCGCCGATCCGCACAATGCGCTGCAGGCCTGGTTGATCCTGGCA
>NZ_JBNBBE010000002.1:263127-384239 GCF_050031795.1 Stenotrophomonas sp. SrG | reverse complement strand
GGTTATCTGTCTTGCCACGGGTCACCTCGATGCTTGGATTGATCCTATCGAGTGTCCAGCCGGATTAGACCACCTCAGGTTTACGGCGTGTCCCGCAAACCCGCACCCGCCGGCCCAGCTCAGGCCACGCAAGGCCCACCGGCTGTTCGCCAAAATGCATGAAGCTGCCGGGCAGGGCCCGGCACTATCGGATTGTCCGCAATCACATTGCTCGAAACCAAAAAAAACGCGGCGCAAGCGCCGCGTTTTTTCGTCGGACCTGGCTGAGCGATCAGCCGGCCTTGGCAACAGCCTTCTTGGCCACTGCCTTCTTTGCCGGGGCCTTGGCCACGGTCTTCTTGGCGACCGGCGCAGCTGCGCCCACGGCCACCTTGCTCACCGCGTGCGAACGCGAATTGCCGTAGCTGGCGTTGTAGCGCTTGCCCTTGGCGGTCTTGCGGTCACCCTTACCCATGTCGTCAACTCCTTAGTCTGAAATCTGATTACCCCGTGCTGACACGGGTTCGGCGGGCCCGTCCTTGCAGACGCCCCCGCGCACGATCGGAAAGCCTACCACAGCACCTCAGTGCGCACAGCTCGCATCATGGACGTGCCCGTGGTTCAGGCGCAGGTTGACCAGGTGCGCAACACCCACCAGCACCCCGCCCAGTGTCATCACCACCGCATGCGGCACCGCCGAATGGTGCAACGGCCCGTACAGCAACCCCGCCCACAGCGCGGTCAGGCCCGGCACCAGGAACCCCAGCGCGCGCAGCGCCCCGTGGCGGCGATAGCCCCACACCAGGCTGAACAGCCCCAGCAGGGTCACGAAGCTGACCAACGCCAGTTCCACCCCGTCGCCCAGCCACACCGACAACCCCAATGACGGCGCCGCCGCCAGCAGAACAGGCAGCACGGCGCAGTGCACCGCACATAGCAGCGAGCCGGTGGCACCAAAGCGATCCAACAGATGACGGAGGCGGGGGAACAGGGGCATGACTTCCAGCAGGGTCGGCGAAGCGTTATGGAATAATATAACATCAATCCCGACGCGCACTCCCTCCCCCTGCCTTACCCGGTTCCACCCTCCCGATTTGACGGGATTGGCGCGCCCCACTATTGATACATTGTAACAATTCGACCGACGGACCCTCTGCCCATGCGCTCTTCCCGCTCTCTCACGCCGCACGCCCTGTCCCTGGCGCTTGCCGCTGCGCTGCTCCCCACCCTGGCCTTCGCCGCCGACGATACCGCCGAGCGTGACCACCACCTGACCGAACTGTCCGCAGTGAAGGTCACCGCCAGCCCGCTGCAGGGCGATGCCGAATCGCTGGCGCGCCCCGTGGACGTGCTCGCCGGCGAGCGCCTGGACGAACAGAAGGCCGGCACGCTCGGCGACACCGTGGCCAAGCTGCCCGGCGTGCAGAGCACCTTCTTCGGGCCCGGCGTCGGTCGCCCGATCATCCGTGGCCAGGAAGGCCCGCGCGTGGCCGTGCTCTCCAACGGCATGGGCAACATGGATGCCTCCACCGTCAGCGCCGACCACGCCACCAGCATCGAGCCATTCCTGGCCGACCAGATCGAAGTGCTCAAGGGCCCGGCCACCCTGCTGTTCGGCAGTGGCGCCATTGGCGGCGCAGTCAACGTGGTGGATGGCCGCATCGCCCGCGACCTGCCCGACCGCCCGCTCAGCGGCCGCGCCGAAGTACGCGGCAACTCGGTCAACGACGAACGCAGTGGCATGTTCCGGCTCGATGGCGTGAACGGCAACTGGGTGCTGCATGTCGATGGCCTGGTCCGCAACGGCGATGACTACCGCATTCCCGGCTACGCGGTGATCGACGGCCTGGAAGACCACAGCGGCCACGACCACGAAGAGGGCGACACCGACGAACCGCGCCGCGGCACCCTGGACAACAGCTCCATCCGTACCCGCGCCGGCGGCGTCGGCGCGACCTGGCTGGGCGAAGGCGGCTATTTCGGCGCCTCGGCCAGCACCTACCGCACCAACTACGGCATTCCCAACGGCGCCCACGTGCATGCCGACGACGACCATGATCATGACCACGACCATGGCGACGAGGAAGAAGAAGGCGACGAGCACGACGTGCGCATCGACATGGTGCAGAACCGCTTCGAGGCCAAGGGCGGCATCTACAACCCCGTGTCGTTCCTGAAGAACATCAACCTGCGCACCGCCTACACCGACTACGAACACGTCGAGCTGGAAGCTGGCACGCCGTCCACCCGCTTCACCAACCGCGGCGTCGAAGCCCGCCTGGAAGCCGTGCAGCAGCAGATCGGCGGCTGGGACGGCGCGTTCGGGCTGCAGTTCGGCAACAGCGATTTCGGCGCCAAGGGCGAAGAAGCCTTCGTGCCCGATACCGGCACCCGCAACGTGGGTCTGTTCGTGCTGCAGGAAAAGCAGTTCGGCCCGTTCAAGCTGGAACTGGGCGGCCGCCACGACCAGGTCAAGCTGGACCCGACCGGCGACTACCGCGCGCGCACCTTCGATGCCACCAACCTCTCGGCGGCCGGCATCTGGAAGCTCAACGACGCCGTCGACCTGCGCTTTGGCGTGGATGGCTCCGAACGCGCGCCGACCAACGAAGAGCTGTACGCCGCCGGCGCGCACATCGCCACCCGTTCGCTGGAAATCGGCGATGCCAACCTGAAGACCGAACGCGGCCAGCGCATGGAGCTCGGCATCCACACCCACAGCGACCGCCTCGATTTCTCCGCATCGATCTACCAGACGAAGTTCAAGGACTTCATCTACCTGGCCGACACCGGCGTGGTCGAAAGCCTGCCGGTGCGCCTGTGGACCCAGCAGGACGCCACCTTCAAGGGCGCCGAGGCCGAAGCGCTGGTGCACCTGTTCGAAGGCAACAGCGGCGACTGGGACCTGCGCGTGTTCGGTGACTACGTCAAGGCCGAACTGGATGGCAGCGGCAGCCGCAGTGTCGACATCGCCGTGCCGCACGGTGACCACGACCACAACTACACCGTGGACCTGGCCAACAGCGGCTACCTGCCGCGCATCTCCCCGGCACGCGTCGGCGCCGACCTGCGCTGGTCGCGTGATGGCTGGCGCGCCTCGGTGGGTGCAGTGCGTTACAGCAGCCAGAAGGACACCGCGCAGAACGAAGCCGAGAGCGCGGGCTACACCCTGGTCGACGCGCACTTCGCCTACCGCTGGGACCGCTCGGACAGCAACAGCTACGAGGTGTTCCTGGACGGCAACAACCTGACCAACCGCGAGGCGCGTGCACACACCTCGCTGCTGCGCGATTACTCGCCGCTGCCGGGCCGTGGCGTGGCGTTCGGCATCCGCGCGTACTTCTGATCCCCGCTGGGGTCACTGTCTGACCTTCGGGGGCCTCAGGGCCCCCGTTTTTTTTGGCAGCGCGCTGACTTCACGCCTCGTTGACCAAGCAGAGCGGCCTCATACCGGAATCGCCTGCCCGGCTTCCATTGCGGACATTCCTGTCCGAAAATAGCCCATGCAAAGTCAACGTGCCGATGCGGCTGCCCGCCGCGCCCTGATCCTCGATGCCGCCGACAGCGTGTTCGGCCAGCATGGCGTGACCGCACCGCTGGACCTGGTGGTCGAAAAGGCCCAGGTCGGCCGCGCCACCCTGTACCGCAACTTCCCCGACCGAACCGCGTTGATCGAAGCACTGCTGGACCGCACCGTGGCCCGCATCGCGCGCCAGGTGGAGACCCTGGGCGATCGCGACGATGCCTTGTTCGAGGTGCTGCAGGGCATGGCCTCGCGAATCGTGCAGTCGCCCGCGCTGGCCGACTACTGGCGCGCGGTGGATCCAGACGAACCCACGATCAAGGCGGCGCGGCAGACCGTGCACGCCCTGCTCAAGGCGCCGATCCAGCGCGCGATCGATGCCGGCCTGTGCCGCCCGGACCTGCAGGCGGCCGATATTTCGCTGATTTCCAGCATGCTGGGCGCCGCACTACGCGGCAAGACCCGCGAGGAGCGCGCGCGGCTGGCCGGGCGCGCTCTGCAACTGCTGCGCGGAGGGCTGGGCGGACAGGTCGACGGGAGTCGCTGATGCCCGAGTACCTCAAGCCCATTCCCGATTGGGAGGAACACGAAAAGCCGACTCTCCCGGGTTCGGCGTCGATGCCGTGGCATCCGCCGCACCGCCGTGTCGCCTATGCGCTGGTCGCGCTGCTGGTGGGCATTACCGGCGGGCTGGGCAACGCGCTGGTCACCGCCAACCTGCCGTTCCTGCAGGGCCAGCTCGGGCTGACCCCGACCCAGGGAAGTTGGCTGGTGGCCGCCTATGCGATGGTCAATGTCACTGCCAACCTGCTGGCCTTCAAGTTCCGCCAGCAGTACGGCATCCGCCTGTTCGCCGAGATCGGCCTGGGGCTGTATGCCGCGCTGGCAGTGCTGCACCTGTTCGTGGGCAGTTTTGAAACCACCTTGATGATGCGCGCGGCCAGCGGTTTTGCTGGCGCGGCGTGCAGCACGTTGGGCACGCTGTACATGCTGCAGTCGCTGCCGCGACGCTATACCGGCAACCTGCTGGTGATCGGCGTGGGCATTTCGCAGATGGCGTTGCCAATCGCCTGGCTGGTGTCGCCTGGCCTGGTGGATACCGGCCAGTGGCACAACCTGTACCTGTTCGAAGCCGGCCTGGCGCTGTGCGCATTCGCCGCGGTGGTGATGCTGAAGCTGCCGCCCGGTGCACAGATCAAGGTGTTCGAGCCGATGGATTTCCTGAGCTTCGCACTGTTCGCACCAGCGGTGGCGCTGTTGGTGGTGGTGCTGGCCCAGGGCTACCTGCGATGGTGGTTCGACACGCCGTGGCTGGGCTGGGCACTGGTCGCCTCGGTCGCGCTGGGCACCACCGGCGTGGTGGTGGAACACTACCGGCGCAACCCGCTGCTGCAGACCCGCTGGCTGGCCAGCCCGGCAACCCTGCACTTCATCTTCGGCGCCTTCCTGATCCGCTTCCTCACCACCGAGCAGTCCTATGGGGTGATCGGCCTGATGCGCCAGCTGGGCATGGGCCCGGACCAGATGCGGCCGCTGTTCGCGGTGATCCTGGCCGGGGTGATTACGGGCATTGCCACCAGCTCACTGACCTTCGGGCCCAAACGCATCGTCGCGCAGCTGCTGATGGCGATCCTGCTGCTGGGCACCGCCGCGCTGCTGGACCAGAGCCGCACCAGCCAGGACCGGCCGCACGATTTCTTCCTCAGCCAGTTCCTGGCCTCGATGGGCGCGGGCATGTTCATGGGCCCCTTGATCATGATGGGTATCACCCAGGCGCTGAAACAGGGCACCGACCACATGATCACGTTCCTGGTCACGCTGTCGATCACCCAGACCCTGGGCGGGCTGGGCGGTTCGGCGGTGCTGGGCACGTTCCAGCTGCATCGTGAGCAGGTCTACTCCAGCGCCTTTGTCAGCCAGCTCGACCCCAGCGATGGCGTGGTCGCCCAGCGCCTGAAACTGCAGCAGCAGATCTATGCGCCGCTGCTCACCGATCCGGTGCAGCGCAGTGCCCAAGGCACCGCCCAGCTGGCACAGATCACCCGGCGTGAGGCCAACGTGCGCGGCTTCAATGACGTGTTCTCGTTGAGCGGCCGGGTTGCCTTGATCTTCCTGGGCTGGCTGCTGTTGTTGTCGTTGCGCACCGCCGTGCTCAAGCAGTGGCGCAAACGCCATCCCCACCCCGTTTCCCTGCAATAGGTCCTTCCATGTCCACGACGCCTCCGCGCGATGACAATCCTGATGAGGTCAACCCGCCGGTACCCACCGATGCCGCACCGGTAACCGCACCGGCAGCGCCTGCCGCCGCCGCAGCGCCAAGCAGTGCACCGAAGTACCTCAAGCCCAGCCGGGGCAGCGTCGCGGTGATGATCGTGGTGGCGTTGATCGGCATCGCGCTGATCCTGCGCGCCTGGTCATTGTGGCCGTTCAACAGCAGCTGGGTAAGCACCGACAACGCCTATGTGCGCGGCCAGATCACCGTGCTGGCGCCGCAGGTCAACGGCTATGTCACCGACGTGCTGGTAAAGGACTTCCAGCACGTCAGGCAGGGTGAACCGCTGCTGCGCATCGACGACCGCATCTACAAGGAAAAGGTGGCGCAGGCGCAGGCGAACCTGGACAGCGCGGTGGCCGCCTTGGCCAACTCCGACCAGGCGCAGGCACAGAACCGCGCGCAGATCGGCGCGGCCCAGGCGGCACTGTCGGCCGGCCAATCGGAACTGGCCCGCTCGCGCACCGAACTCAAGCGCTATGAAGAACTGGCCGACCAGCAGCTGGTGGCGCTGAACGACCGCGACAAGTTCCGCACCAGCGCGCAGGCCGCGCAATCCTCGGTGCAGCAGTCGCAGGCGCAGATCCGCATTGCCGAAGAGACACTGACCTCCACCCAGGTAGCGCGCAAAGGCCTGGAAGCCGGCGTGGAAACGGCCAAGGCGCAGCTCGAGCTCGCGCGGATCGATCTGGCCAACACGGTCATCCACGCCCCGCGCGACGGACAGGTCAGTGAAGCGTCGGTGCGCCTGGGCCAGTACGTCACCGCCGGTTCGCAGCTGCTGTTCCTGGTGCCGGACACGCTGTGGGTGGTGGCCAATTTCAAGGAAGGCCAGACCTGGAAGATGCGCATCGGCCAACCGGCCACTTTCGCGGTGGATGCCTTTGACGGGGAACGGTTGAGCGGCCACATCGAGCAGATCGCGCCGGCCACGGGCTCGGAATTCAGCGTGTTGCGCCCGGACAACGCCAGCGGCAATTTCACCAAGGTGGTGCAGCGTCTGCCGGTGCGGATCGCGATCGACCCGGATCAGGCGCTTGCTCCACGCCTGCGTCCGGGCATGTCGGTGGTCGTAAGAGTCGATACCGCCGCCGAGCCCAGAAGGTAGGGGCGGTTCCCGAACGACCGCCGACCCCGTTGATCGGCACTTGGACGCATGACCCCGGGCCGGAGCCGCGCCTTCGTTGCAGGTCATGCGTTACCGGACCCTGCACCTTTATCGGTGGTCGTTCGGAAACCGACCCTACCGTCAGCGCAGCGTCTTCACATTACCGGCGCGACCGGCGCCGTACTGCCGATCAACCCGCAGGCGGGTGCGTCATCCTGCGCAGCGGGCGCACAGGCCGTGCACTTCCAGGGTCTGCGCCTGCGGCTGGAAGCCCAGCTCCTTGGCGCGTTTTTCCAGCTGGCTGACGATGTCGCGGTCTTCCAGTTCCACCGCGCTGTGGCAGCTGTTGCAGATCAGGAACGGCACCGAGTGCTGCGCGCTGCTGGGGTGGTGGCAGGCCACGAAGGCATTCACCGATTCCAGCTTGTGCACGAAACCATTCGCCATCAGGAAATCGAGCGCGCGGTACACGGTGGGCGGGGCATCGGCGCCCACGCCCTTGCCGCTGCGCACCCACTCCAGCAGCTCATACGCCTTGACCGGCTTGCCGGCCTCGGCAATCAACCGCAGCACGTTGGCGCGGATCGGCGTCAGCCGCAGTCCGCGCTCCGTGCACACGCGCTCCACCACCTTCACGAAGTCCGAAGCGTCGTGAACGTGATGGTGTGGGGCGGTACAAGCGGTCTTGGCGGACATGCGGTCTCCTGTGGTCAGGCCGTCGGTACTTTAGTGAGTGCGACGTCGATGCGTTTCAAGGCCTCTTCACGCCCGGCCAGGAACACGGTCTGGGAAATGTCCGGGCTGACCTGGGTGCCGGTGATGGCCACGCGCAGCGGCTGGGCGACCTTGCCCATGCCGATCTCCAGCGCGGTGGCGGTATCGTGCAGCGCCACCGACACGCTTTCCGCGGTCCACTCGCTGGCCGCAGCCAGCAGCTCGCGGGCCTTGCCCAGCGCCAGTTCCGCGCCCGGCTTGAAGTGCTTGGCCACCGCCGCCTCGTCGTATTCGACCAGCGGCTGGTACCAGACCACGGCCTTCTCCGCCATTTCCTTCAGGGTCTGCACGCGGTCGCGCAGCGCCACCACCACGTCGGCCGGCGCCGGGCCGGCGCCCAGGTCCAGGCCCAGCTTGTTCAGCTGGTAGACCAGGTGCGGGGCGATGTCGGCCGGGTTTTCAGTCTTCAGGAAGTGCTGGTTGACCCAGCCCAGCTTGGCCATGTCCAGGCGCGATGCCTTGGAATTGCAGTTGGTCACGTCGAACAGGTCGATCAGCTCCTGGCGGCTGAACAGCTCCTGGTCGCCATGCGACCAGCCCAGCCGGGCCAGGTAACTCAGCAGCGCGTCGGGCAGGTAGCCGGCGTCCTTGTACTGCATCACGTCGGCCGCACCGGTGCGCTTGGACAGCTTGGCGCCCTGCTCGTCCAGGATCATCGGCATGTGACCGAACTTCGGCACCGGGGCGCCGATGCCCTCGTACAGGTTGATCTGGCGCGGGGTGTTGTTGATGTGGTCGTCGCCGCGGATGACCTCGGAGATGCGCATGTCCCAGTCGTCCACCACCACCGCGAAGTTGTAGGTGGGGAAGCCGTCCGGACGGAAGATCACCATGTCATCCAGCTCGCTGTTGGCGATCTCGATGCGGCCCTTGATCAGGTCGTCGAACACGACGGTGCCTTCCAGCGGGTTCTTGAAGCGGATCACCCGGTTCGGATCGTCGCGGTAAGGCAGGTTCAACTCACGCGCAGCGCCGTTGTAGCGCGGCTTTTCCTGCTTGGCCATGGCCGCCTCACGCATCGCATCGAGCTCCTCGCGGGTCTCGTAGGCGTAATAGGCCTTGCCGTCGGCAATCAGCTGCTCGGCCACTTCCTTGTAGCGGGCCACGCGCTGGGTCTGGTAGATCGGGCCTTCGTCGTAGTTCAGGCCCAGCCACTCCATCGCTTCCAGGATCGCGTCGATGGCGCCCTGGGTGCTGCGTTCACGGTCGGTATCCTCGATGCGCAGCACGAATTCCCCGCCACGGTGGCGCGCCTCCAGCCAGCAGTACAGCGCCGTGCGGGCGCCGCCGATGTGCAGGTAGCCGGTGGGACTAGGGGCGAAACGGGTGCGGCAGGTCATGGGGGGCTCGGGAGAACGGGAATCGGGACGATTTTACCTGCCCCGGCCAGCATTGGGGGCCGGGGCGTTCACGTTCCCCCACCCGCCGGCCCGACGTGCTCGTACAGCGCGGTCCAGCCGCGCGCGGCAGCCTGTTCCTGCATCCGTGCCGGGTGGATCTGGCGCAGGTGGAACTGCATCCGCTGGCTGCCCGGGGTCGGGATCGCCCCGTACATTTCAGCCAGCGTCTCGGCGTTGGCGTCGCCCAGGGTCCGCGACGACAGCCGGCTGAAATAGCGCGACCCGAACAGGTTGTTCACCCACTGGTTGAAGCGCGAGAGTTTCTTGAACACCATCAGCCCGAAGTTGGGATCGTAGAGCAGGTATTCGCGCCGCCCGTTGTCCAGCACGTTCACGCCGCAGGCCATGCTGTGCTGCGTGCCGCTGAAGACGAAATGGCTGCTGCGCGCGGTGTTGGCAAGGAAATCCGCCAGTGCATCGACGTGGATCAACGATGCCGCTGACATTGAACCGGGCTGCAGGGCCGCGCCCTGCGCGTCGCGGATCAGCGCACGCAGCGCGACCGCATGCCGGCTTTCGGGCTCGCGGATCGCCTGGCGCAGGTGCTCCAGCACGTGCAGCTCTTCGCCCTGCCCCATCGCCGTGGCCATGATCCGCGACAGCCCGGTGCACATGCCCGCCGCGGACAGTCCGTTGCCTTCGGCCAGCAGGCCCTGGGAGGCCTGGATGAACTGGCCGCCGGCGATGTAGACCGAGTCGTGCACCACCTCGTTGACCACGGTGTAGCGCTCGGCACGCAATGTATTGTCCAGCCGCTCGATGATCACCGACAGTGCGCCCTGCTGCACCGGGTCGAGATGGCCCGACACGAACAGCTCCTTCATCTGCTCCAGTGAGGCGCTGTCGCGCGCCTGTTCCGGCGTCATCACCCGCTCCCAGTGATTCACGCCCCACTGGAAATCCTGCGAGCTGCTGTCCACCGAATGGGAGTGGGTGCGTTCGACCAGGGAATTCAGGGAACCGCGATAGCTGCGTTCCACCGACTGCCTGCGCTTGCTGGATCGGCTGATCGGTGCGCCGCCGCGCAGGCCGACATCGCTGTGGGGTTCCCACGCCCCGTCGCCATTCAGCCGTACCGGCTGGTGGTAGAAGCTGCCCGGCTGCGGATTCTGCAGCCGCCAGGTGCCATGGGCACGGTCGAAGGCCACCTCGTAGGCGTGCCCGCCCTGGCTGATGTATCGCCGGCCAAGGTAGTCGTGGACGCCATTGTCGGCGGCGCGCGATCCGGACAGCGCCACCGGCCGGGCGTAGCGCTCGGCCAGCTGCGCCAGTGGATCATCCACCTGCTCCCACGCCGGCGTCTGTATCGCCGGTTGCAGTCGTGAACCATCGCGCGCGGCCACCGCCGCCAGCCGCGCCGTACCCAGCGGCGCCGACAACGCCAGCCCAAGGGCACCGCCTGCTGCCGTGCCAAGGCCAGCACGGCGTTGCCCGGGCGTATCGCCGTCGATCGTCTGCTCCACGCCCACCCCAAGCTGCAGCGCCGACAGTACCGCCACCACGGGCAGCGTTTCCGGCAGCACCAACGCGACCAGCCCCATTGCCTGCTCACAGCGCTCCAGACGCGGCATCCACCGGCGCCGGAAAGCCTCCCACTCCGAGGTCATCAGCGTCTGCGCATCGCGGCGCGCGCGTTGCCGCAGCCGCGCGAGCAGTGCCTGCGACGCCTCGCCGCTGATCGGCACCACCGCACCCCCGTGTCCGAAGATCGCCTGGGTGCCGGCACCGAGCGCGGTATGCACGCCGTTGGACATCCAGCCGTCCTGCAGGTCGGCCAGGTCGAATGCGGTCTCCAGCCATTGCCGCCCGGCGTCGGTGGCTGCGGCGCGCTCGATCCAACCCATCATGTCGGCCTCGCTGGCAAACTCGTGGAAGCGATTGCGGTCGTTGGGGAAGTACAGCAGTACCTCCGGCCCCACCTCGTCGCCAACGTGCAGCACGGTCGAGGCGATGCCATGGACCTGCAGCCAGCCGGTGCGCACACCGGCACGGGCAACCGGTCGGTAGGCGGGATCCTGCGACTCGGCCGCGGTCATCGTGCCGAACACACCGAGGGCCAGCTGCATGCCGCGTGCGGACAACGATCCGTCGGCATGCTGTTGCGCGCAGCCGTACAGGTAGCCGCCGCGCAGCGTGGTCAACACGGCCGGCGCGTGCGCCTGCCAGAACTGATCCAGCGCGCGCAGGTAGTCGCCCTGCACATCCAGCTCGCGCGCCATCGAGAGCAGCTGCGATGCGTCCAGTCCCACTACCTCGCTGTTCTCGTCGAACGCCGCGCTGTCGCTGCTGGTGTACAGGCCCAGCAGGCGCGCGGGCGTATCCTCGAAACCGGCCGCGCGGGTCATGGCACAGTCGGCGAAGCTGGCCGCCGCCTGCTTCTGCGCCCGGTTGTGGACCCACCCGCTTGGCGTCTGGTGGCTTGGATACCCGTCCCTGAAGGACACGATGTAACAACAGCTGCTGTCGAACGCGGTGCGGTAACGGCGCATGATTTCGTCATCCAGGCGCTGTTGCACGAACGGCACCAGCAGGGGATAGGCGTGCTCTACCAGGCTGCGGCCGGCACTCAGCGCGTGCAGCCAGCGCGCGCCGTCCATGCCGGCATTGCGCAGCGCACCCGGTGTGCCGGCCGGAAAGCGCGCCGTCCAGTGCGCCGCGCTGCGCGCGTTCAGACCGTCCATGTCCAGCGCGGCCAGCTCGCCTGCCGCGGCCAACACCGGCACGGGAACCGGCAGGTACGGCAGGGCCAGCGCCGAATCGAGCGCATTGAAGGCCTCGCGGATGCGCGAAGGCGATGACAGGCCGGCGGCGCGCAGCTGCGCATGCCGCAGCTCCAGCGCCTGCATGAACAAGGCCCAGCGGAAGTCGCCGTCGATCCCATAGGCCTTCACCACCGGCAGCGCGCCCTGCTGCCAGCGCGCGTGCTCGTTGACGGCCACCCGCACCGGCAACTGGTGGCGCACCTCGTTGGCAAGCTGCTGCAGCGCGGCGTCACTGCTGTTGAATGCCTCGATCAACGGAATCCGGGTGCTGCTGATCACCAGCGTGATCGGCGCCTGCAGCGACGCCGCCGGTTGCGCGGTGACCAGCAGCACGCCGTGCAGCGGTACCGCATGGCCACGGTCGTTGGCCGCCAGTGCATGCACGTCGATCTGCCAGCCCGGCAGGGCCAGCGCGCGGCCGTTGGCCGCTTCGGCAAGATCGAAACGCGACGGGAAGTCGGTCAATACCTTGACCGCTGCGGCCGCGTCGTCGCCGAGCTGGCCCGCTGCATTCAACAGCACCGCCGTGCCGGCGAGACGCCGGCCGATGCCCGAGACGAACCCTTCCGAACCCGGCGTCGGGCGGGCATGCCAGGCCTGTTCAAGGCACGCGTCGTACCGGCGGCGGAAGGCGCCCAGGTAATCGCGCCCCTGCACCCTCTTGAACTGCTCCAGGGTCAGCTCGCGGCACTCCTGCACCGGGAAGTAGGTTCCCGGTACGCAGCGGTAGTAGAGCCCTGCATGACCCGTGTCGGGGTCGACCGGCAGCAGTGCCGCCTTCACCAGGGTGTGGGTGCTGACCAGTCCGCTGCGTACCCGCCGGTCGGGCGGGAGCAGCCGATGCTGGTTGCGGAACAGCGCGCCGGGCGGGCGCAGCTGGTCGGCTTCCCAGGCGCGCCATTGCTGGCTGTCCTGGAAGGTGTTGAGGTAGATCGTGGTGGGATCGATCCGCTGGCCGGTAACGTTGAGCAGGTCGGCGGCGACCTGACGCGCGAGATCGGCGTCGAGATTCGGCAGCGCGGCGGCGGACAGGGTCAGCGCCCGCTCGGAGGCCACCACGTGGCGCCACGCCGCGGTCAGGCGCTGGTGCTGCTCGCTGGCGTTGCGACCCATCGACTGCACCCAGGTCAGCATCCGCGAGCGCGTCACCGCCAGGTCCACCCCGGCCGGTGGCGCGAGCGCGGCGGCGCCCGGCGGCGGCGCCTGCTGCGCCACGTCGACCAGCAGGCGGGTGGCCGCGTCGAGCCGGGTGCGCTCGATGGCATCCAGCCCTTCACCGCCGCTGCGTGGCACGGGGAGGGGGTGAAGCGCACGGCGCACACGTGCCCTGCCCTCCGCAGGCGGAGGTCCGCCCAACGCATCAATGACCTCGCGTGCGATCCCGTTGGACGCCAGCAGGGTGGCCACGGTGTAGCGCAGCGACGTCGCATCGCCTCCTGCGCTCTCGTGCACGCGTTGCCACAGCACGTCCCAGATCGATCCGTCGCCGTCGCGGTCGATCACAGTGTCCAGAAGCCGCACTACCTGCTGCGTGCGCTCGTCCACCCGCGTAGCGTCCGATTCCGGCCCAGGCTTCCGTTCCGGTTGCACTTCCGCCGTGGGCGCACTGGCCTGCGTGTCGCCGGATGCCCAGCGCCAGCCCAGCGCCGCCACGCCCAGCCCGCCGCCGACGAGGCTTGCGGCCAGCGCCAGCATGCTGCGGCCGCCCTGCCGCGCTGCGCCCGACGCCACCGCGGGCGGCGCACTGGCAATGACTGGGATGGGCGCAGCACTCCCTGTTGGCAACACAGCGTCCGCCGTACCCCAACGCAGCGCCTTGATCCCGGGCGCGAGCCCGGCAATGAACAGCACCGCATCGCCCAATGCGCTTCGCAGGCTGTGGCGCGTCGTGGCGGCCAGGGCTGCACGCTCGGCGACCGACAACAGCCACTGGCCCAGCCGGTCCCCGCGGCCACCCTGGGTAGCCAGCAAGGGGTCTGGCGCGCCGCCGGCCAGCTGATCCAGCGTCTCCAGTATCCGGGCGCGCTGGGCATCGCCGATCAACGGTACGCACGCATCGTCGACGCTGTCGAACAGCGACGGCAGCGCGCTGCGTGCATCGATGCAGGCGCCATTGAGCGCGGCGGCCGCAGCGGCCTGTGCCACCGCGCGGTCGACCTGCGCCGGGGTCAGTGTCGGCATCCAGTCGCACAGCTGCTGGCGCACCGCGTCACGCTGACGGGATGGCGACATGCTGCACATGTGCTGCGCAACCTCGCGGGCGTCTGCCATGCCGAGGGCGCGCTCGGCATCAAGTGCTGCGTTCCAGTCGCGTCGCGACTGGTCCAGCGGGCGGTACAGGGCATCGCGCATCGCCTGCAGCAGCGTATTGCGGCGAGCAACCGCGTGTGTGAGCAGCGCCCGCAACGGTGCGCACTGCACTTCCCAGTCCACCCGTGGCAGGGTCAGCAATGCCATCAGGCTGCTGCGCCAGGCGGCCCGCTGCGCGGGCGGAAGCGCCACGGGCAGCAGCCGGTCCAGCGCATCGTCCACCAGCCCCTGCGCCATCGGCGCGGCCAGCGCGGTGCGGTGGAAGTGCGGCTGCAGGGTCAGGAAAAAATGGGCATCCAGCGGCCCCTGTCGCAAGGCAGCGGCGAGCGCGTCCAGCTCGCCGCGCGGTATGCCGTCCAGCCACAGTCTGCGCGTCGGTGCGCACGCCGGCGTGTTGCGGACCGACAGCGGTGCGACAGCGGGCCGATGCCGCGACGATGGCGGGGACGACGGACTGGCCGGTGCGCCGCCAGCACGGCCCACCGGGGACAACGTAAGGTTCGCCATGGACGTGTGATGAGGTGACGAGGGGCTGGAACCTAGCGCGATCCACTGCGGTTACCAGCCGGCCCTTGTCCCAGCAGCGTCCGGTGGTCCCACACGAAGCCGGAAGCGTCGTGCAGGATGGCGAATAACGTCAGCGCCGCCTACTTGAGGCCCGCGCCCAGTTCGTACCAGTCGATCCGACGGGTGATCCACATCGCCGTGGCCAGCACCGCGAACAGCAGCAGCGAGCCCATCAGCAACGCATTGTTCTCCGACACCAGCAACCCGTACAGCGCGCCGTACAGCACCGTGAGCATCCCGGCGAAGCCCATGCCCCGCACCCAGCTGCGCAGCACGCCTGACAGGTACACCGCCTGCAATCCAATGCACGCCACCGCCGACACCACATACGCCACCCAGAACGGAATGTGCTCGGACAGGCTCAGCAGCAGCAGGAAGAAGATCGCCAGCGCCAGACCCACCATCAGGTACTGCAGCGGGTGGATGCGCAGGCGCTTGATCAGCTCGAACAGGATGAAGCCCACGAACGTCAGCACGATGAAGAGGATGCCGTACTTGCTGGCGCGGTCGGCCTGGGTATAGATGTCGACCGGGTTGACCAGCTCCACGCTTACCGTTTCCGGTTCCACATCGCGGTTGTCGCGCAGCTGGCGCTGGGCCTCCGATGCCAGCGAGGATACCGCCCACTCGGCGTCGAAGCCCTTCTCGCCCACCTTGCGCTCATTGGGCAGGAAGCTGCCACCGAACAGCGGGTGCGGCCACGGCGAGCGGATCGCGATGCGGCTGTCATCCCCGACCGGCACCACCGCCAGCGAACGGGTGCCATCGAGCACCAGCGACAGGTCCACCGTGCTGGACTTGAGCATGCCGCCGGTACTGTCGGCGAAGCCCTGCAGCGGTACGTGCAGGCCCTTGCCGATGCCGGTGACATCACCGATGCCCGGCTGCAGCGTGAGCGCCTCGCCATCCACCTTCAGATCGGGCGAGCCGACCAGGCCGCGCACGTCGGCAATGCCCACCGCCAGGTACGGTGTGCCGTACACGCGCCCCGCCTTCACCGGGTAGTCGTCATCGCTGAACTCGGCGCTGACCTTGGCCTTCCAGGTGTAGACCGGCACGCGGAACAGGCCAACCCGGCGTTCGTCGGGCAGCATGCCGCCATCGACGACCAGCTTGGACGGCATCTGCAGCCAGTAGCTCTGCTCCACCTGGGTTTCGATCTTCTTGGTACCGGCCGCGTCGACCACTTCGACCTGGCGGGTATCGGTCCACGGCACCACCCGGATCGGCCCGGTCAGGGTCTGCGCGCCGGCCCGGCTCTGCGCCACGCGCAGGTAGGCCTGGTCGCGGTATGCCTCGCGTTCGCTGATCACGCCCTTGATCATCATCAGCGGGATCAGCAGCAACAGGATCAGCCCGCCCACGATGGCGAACCGCAACAACATCTTCAGGGATTTCATCACCCGTCCTCGGTTGGGAAGGGTGCCAGCTTCAGCGCTGCCGGTGTGCGGGGTTTGTGGTCTATTTGAAGCGAATGTGAAGTGACGCGAGGGCGCCGCCGCCGTCGCGGTTGCGCAGGCTCGCGCGGCCGCCGTGAAGGCGCGCCACTTCCTGTACGAACGACAGGCCCAGGCCGGAACTGCGCTGGCCGGTGGCCGGCCGCGCCAGCGAGTAGAAACGCTCGAACACCCGCTCCAGTGCGTATTCCGGCACCCCGCTGCCACGGTCGGCCACCCGCAGCACCACGCCATCGCCTTCGCGCGAAGCGCCCAGCTGGATCCGGCTGCCCGGGCTGGAAAACGCCAGCGCGTTCTCCAGCAGGTTGTTCAGGGCCTGCCGCAGCAGGTAGGCGTCGCCCTGGATCTCCAGGCCTTCGGCAACTTCAATGTCCACCGCGACGTCGGCCGCCTGCGCCCGCATCGCCACGGCATCGCCAGCGGCCTGCAGCAGCGGCGCAAGCGCGATGCGTTCGCGCTTCTGCAGCCAGCCGTGCTGTTCCACTTCGGCCAGCGCCAGCAGCTTGTCGATGGTTTCGGTCAAGCGCTGTTCCTGGCCCTGGATGCTGCGTGCGAAATGCACCCGGTCAGCATCGGGCAGCGGCTCCTGCAGCAGTTCGGCCGCGCCGCGGATCGCCGCCAGCGGGCTCTTCATCTCATGGGTCAGCGACTGCACGTACTGCTCCACGTACGCCTTGCCTTCCAGCTTGCGGCGCATGGTTTCCAGCGCCTGGCCCAGGTCGCCGATCTCGTCGCGGCGCGGCCTGGGCGGCGGCACCGGTTCGCCGGCGCTGACCGCCTTGGCATAGCGGTTGAGCCGGTTCACGCCGTGCATCAGCCAGGCCGTCATCAACAGCCCGATCAGTGCCGACAATCCGATCAGCCACGCGCCGCGCTGCAGAATGGCGCGCTGGCTGGCGGCGATGAACGGGTCGATGCTGCGGTTGGGCTGGGCCAGGCTGAGCACGCCGATCAGTTTGCCCGGGTCGGCCGGATCATGGATCGGCGCGGCCACGTGCATTACCGAATGCACTTCATCACCTGGTTTCTCCGGGCTGGAGCGCGCGCCGTATTCGCCGCGCAGGGTGCGGTAGACATCGTTCCAGCGCGAATTGTCGCGGCCGATGTCCTGCCCGGTGGAGTCGTACACCACGAAGCCGCGCGCATCGGTGATGGTTACGCGGTAATCGAGGCTGCGCTTGGGAAAGCGCCACACCATCGCCTTGGGATCGCGGCGCTGTGCGCGTGCCAGGCTGGCCACGAACGGGCCATTGCGGATATGCCCGGCCTTGAGGTCGGCCGCGGCCATTTCCGCCAGCACGTTGGCCGCATCGACCAGGGTCGACTCCATCGCCTGGCGCACCCCAGGCTTTACTTCGTTGACGAACACGCGCATCACGAAGAATGCGGCGATGCCCACGATCAGGAAGAAGCCCAGGAACAGTTTCAGCCCGAGCCTCACGCTACACCTCCAGCGCGTAACCCACGCCGCGATGGGTGCGGATCGGGTCGGACTCGGCCCCGGCGGTGCGCAGCTTGGCGCGCAGGGTCTTTACGTGGGTGTCCACGGTGCGGTCGGCGCTGTCGGCATCGGTATCCCAGCCGCGGTCCATCAGCTGGGCGCGGCTGAGGATCGCGCCGGGGCGCTGCAGCAGTGCGGCCATCAGCGCGTATTCGTAGCGGGTCAGGTCCAGCAGCTGCCCGCCGAAGCGGATACGGCGGCCTTCGCGGTCGATCGCGAAGCGGCCGTGCTGCTGCCAGCCGGCCGCCTCCGCAGGGCCCGGTGCCACCGCGCGGCGCAACCGCGCCCGCACCCGCGCCACCAGCTCGCGCGGCGAGAACGGCTTGGCCACGTAGTCGTCGGCGCCCAGCTCCAGACCCAGCACCCGGTCGAATTCGTCATTGCGGGCGGTCAGGAAGATCACCGGCACGTCGCTGAAGGTGCGCAGCGTGCGGCACACCTCGAAGCCGCTCATGTCCGGCAGGCCCACGTCCAGCACCACCACGTCCACCGGCTCCTGGCGCAGCAGCTGCAGCGCCTGCCCGCCGAGCAGGCAGTGCCGGGCCCCGTAGCCCTCGCTGCGCAGCGCGTAGAGCACGGTATCGGCGATGGCGGCTTCGTCTTCGACGACCAGGACGTTGTGCAGGGGGCGGTTCATGCGCGCAGCATAGCCGCTGGGGCCGCCGCCCCGTACACTGCGCCGATGAATTACCGCCACGCCTTCCATGCCGGCAACCACGCCGATGTGCTCAAGCACATCGTCCAGCTTGCCCTGCTCGACACCTTCAAGCGCAAGGACAGCCCGTTCTTCGTGCTGGACACCCACGGCGGCGCTGGCCGCTACCTGCTGGCCAGCGAGGAAAGCCGCAAGACCCTGGAGGCCGAGGACGGGGTGATGCGGCTGATGGCCCAGCCCAAGCTGCCGGCCGTGGTCGAGCGTTACCTCAAGGCGGTGCAGGCCGACAACCCGGTCGGGGCGATGATCAGCTACCCCGGCTCGCCCCTGCTCAGCGCGCAGACCCTGCGCGAGCAGGACCGCATGGCCGTGTGCGAGCTGCAGGATGCCGAAGCGGCCTCGCTCAAGGCGCTGTTCGCGCACGACAGCCGGGTGGCGGTGCTGCACGCCGATGGTTACGCCCAGAACAAGGCACTGCTGCCGCCCAAGGCCAACGGCGTGAAGATCGGCCGTGGCCTGGTCCTGATCGACCCGCCCTACGAAGGCCAGGATGCCGAATACCAGCGCATCCTCGCCTCGGTGAGCGAGATCCTGGCGCGCTGGCCGCAGGCCAGCTTCGCCATCTGGTTCCCGATCAAGCAGCGCCGCACCATCCTGCACTTCCTGCGCAAGGCCTGCGCCCTGCCGGTGAAGTCGGTGCTTACAGTAGAACTACTGGTTCGGCCCGATGACTCTCCCCTTCGGCTCAATGGCAGTGGCATGCTGTTGCTCAACCCGCCCTGGCAGTTCGACCAGGTGCTGGCCCCGGCCATGCCTGCGCTGAAGCAGTATCTGGGCGAAGCCGGCGCCAGTACCCGCCTGCAGTGGCTCAAGCAGGCCGAGTAACGCCACGACCGCCCGCTGAACGGCGTGAGTGTTTCGTTCACGGAACGCGCCCCCGGGGATGCGAGAATCCGAAGACCACCAAGGAATCACCGGTATGGCTACCCGTAACCGCATGCCGCCCTGGCACGAAGTTTTCAAAGCGCCCAGCGGCCATGAGCTGCTGATCCGCCCGATTCGTCCCGAAGACGACGAACCCCTGAAGGGAGCGTTCAGTCTGTTCGGGCCCGCAGAAGTCCGCGACCGGCTGACGCAGTCGGTCGATGAGCTTTCTTCGGAGGCGGCGTATCGACTCACCCATCCCAACGTCAAGAACGAGATCGTTCTGGTCGCCGCCGAAAACGAGCAGGCAGGCGTTGCGGTGGTCGGTGCGCTGGCACGCGCGTCGATCATCCCGGGCACGAAGGATGCCGAATACTCGATCCTCATCAGCCGGTTCCTCATCGGCCAGGGCCTCGGCCGGCAGTTGATGCGCAAGCTGGTCAAGTGGGGCAAGGGCAAATACCTGGATCACCTGTACGGCGACGTGCTGGAAGCAAACGAACCGATGAAGCAGCTGGCCGCCTCGCTGGGCTTCAAGGCCGTGCCGCATCCGCAGGGCACGCCCGGCCTGGTGCGCATGGTGCTGGAACTCGATCCGGGCCAATAAGAGGTCATCACGTGGCGGTCTGCTAAAATCGACCGCTCATGTCACGCACCTCAACTCCCACACCGCCGCTGCCCCGTTCCGGGCAGCTCCGCGCCTGGTGGCGCGCTCCCGCCTCGCCCACGGCGCTGGCGTGGTACATCGCACGCGCTGCGGAAACCCATGACGGGCCGTTGCTGGTCATCGCGCGCGACAATCACGGCGCCAACCAGATCGAGTCCGACCTGCGCACCCTGCTGGGCGCCGCGTCGGACCTGCCGGTGGTGGCCTTCCCGGATTGGGAAACGCTGCCCTACGATGCCTTCAGCCCCCATCCGGACATCATTTCGCAGCGCCTGGCCGCACTGCACCAGTTGCCGACGCTGCGCCGTGGCATCGTGGTGGTGCCGGTGCAGACCCTGCTGCAGCAGCTGGCCCCGCTCAAGTACATCATCGGCGGCAGTTTCGACCTGAAGGTCGGCCAGCGCCTGGATCTGGATGCGGAAAAGCGCCGGCTTGAAGCGGCCGCCTACCGCAACGTGCCGCAGGTGATGGACCCGGGCGATTTCGCCGTGCGCGGTGGCCTGCTCGACGTGTTCCCGATGGGCGCGGAAGCGCCGTTGCGGATCGAACTGTTGGATGAGGACATCGATTCGATCCGCGCCTTCGACCCGGAAAGCCAGCGATCGCTGGACAAGGTCGACGCGGTGCGCATGCTGCCCGGCCGCGAAGTGCCGTTGGACGAACTGAGCGTGTCGCGGGTGCTGGCCACCCTGCGCGAGCGCTTCGACGTGGATACCCGGCGCAGTGCGCTGTACCAGGATCTCAAGTCCGGGCTGGCACCGGCTGGCGTGGAGTACTACCTGCCGCTGTTCTTCGACGCGACCGCTACGCTGTTCGATTACCTGCAGCCGAACGCGCTGCCGGTGATCGCGCCGGGCGTGGGCGAGGCGGCGGCTTCGTTCTGGGCGCAGACCCAGAACCGCTATGAGCAGCGCCGGCACGATGTGGAGCGCCCGTTGCTGGCACCCACCGAGCTGTACCTCAGCCCGGAAGGCCTGAGCGCGCGTTTGAACACCCTGCCGCGCATCGAGGTCTGGAGCGCCGACCACCCACGCATCGACGAAGCCACGCCGCTGGGTGACCAGCCGCTGCCGCCGCTGCCGGTGGCCGCGCGCGATGCGCCGGCCGGTGAAGCGCTGAAATCGTTCCTGGGCCACTACCCGGGTCGGGTGCTGATCGCCGCCGATTCGCCGGGCCGCCGCGAAGCGTTGCTGGAAGTGCTGCTGTCGGCCGAACTGAAGCCGCCGGTGGTGGCCGACCTGCCGACCTTCCTGGCCGATCCGGGCCAGCGCTTCGCCATCACGGTGGCGCCGCTGGAAGACGGCTTCGCGCTTGATGTACCGCCGCTGGCGGTACTGACCGAGCGCCAGCTGTTTCCCGAGCGCGCCGGCACCACCCGGCGCAGCCGTCGGGTCGGGCGCGAGCCGGAAGCGATCATCCGCGACCTGGGCGAGCTCACCGAAGGCGCGCCGATCGTCCATGAAGACCACGGCGTAGGCCGCTACCGCGGGCTGATCGTGCTCGACGCCGGCGGCATGCCGGGCGAGTTCCTGGAGATCGAATACGCCAAGGGCGACCGGCTGTACGTGCCGGTGGCCCAGCTGCACCTGATCAGCCGCTACTCCGGCGCCTCGCCGGAGACCGCGCCGCTGCACTCGCTCGGTGGCGAACAGTGGAGCAAGGCCAAGCGCCGCGCGGCCGAGAAGGTCCGTGACGTGGCCGCCGAACTGCTGGAGATCCAGGCCCGCCGCCGCGCGCGCGCCGGCCTGGCGCTGCACGTGGACCGCGCGATGTACGAGCCGTTCGCGGCCGGCTTCCCGTTCGAGGAAACCGCCGACCAGCTCGCCGCGATCGATGCGACCCTGCGCGACCTGGCCAGCAGCCAGCCGATGGACCGCGTGGTCTGCGGCGACGTCGGCTTCGGCAAGACCGAAGTGGCCGTGCGCGCCGCGTTCGCCGCCGCCAGCGCCGGCAAGCAGGTCGCCGTGCTGGTGCCGACCACGCTGCTGGCCGAACAGCACTACCGCAATTTCCGCGACCGCTTCGCCGATTGGCCGCTCCGGGTGGAAGTGCTGTCGCGCTTCAAGAGCACCAAGGAGATCAAGGCCGAGCTGGAAAAGGTGGCGGCCGGCACAATCGACGTCATCATCGGCACCCACCGCCTGCTGCAGCCGGACGTGAAGTTCAAGGACCTGGGCCTGGTGGTGGTGGACGAAGAACAGCGCTTCGGCGTGCGCCAGAAGGAAGCACTGAAGGCGATGCGGGCCAACGTACACCTGCTGACCCTGACCGCCACGCCGATTCCGCGCACGCTCAACATGGCCATGGCCGGCCTGCGCGACCTGTCGATCATCGCCACCCCGCCGCCGAACCGGCTGGCGGTGCAGACCTTCATCACCGTCTGGGACAACGCGCTGCTGCGCGAAGCCTTCCAGCGCGAACTGGCCCGTGGCGGACAGCTCTATTTCCTGCACAACGACGTGGAAAGCATCGGCCGCATGCAGCGCGACCTGGCCGAGCTGGTGCCCGAGGCACGCATCGGCATCGCCCACGGGCAGATGCCCGAACGCGAACTCGAGCGGGTGATGCTGGATTTCCAGAAGCAACGCTACAACGTGCT
Source organism: Stenotrophomonas sp. SrG (assembly GCF_050031795.1). Lineage (NCBI taxonomy): Bacteria > Pseudomonadati > Pseudomonadota > Gammaproteobacteria > Lysobacterales > Lysobacteraceae > Stenotrophomonas > Stenotrophomonas sp. SrG. The sequence continues at coordinate 361,741 of NZ_JBNBBE010000002.1, read as the reverse complement.
GCTGTCGACCACGATCATCGAATCGGGCATCGACATCCCCAACGCCAACACCATCATCATCAACCGCGCCGACCGGTTCGGCCTGGCCCAGCTGCACCAGCTGCGTGGCCGCGTCGGCCGTTCGCACCACCGCGCCTACGCCTATCTGGTGGTGCCGGACAAGCGCTCGATGACGCCCGATGCCGAAAAGCGCCTGGAAGCCATCGCCTCCATGGACGAACTTGGCGCCGGCTTTACCCTGGCCACGCACGATCTTGAGATCCGCGGCGCCGGCGAACTGCTGGGCGAAGACCAGAGCGGGCAGATGGCCGAAGTGGGCTTCAGCCTGTACACCGAACTGCTTGAGCGCGCGGTGCGCAGCATCCGGCTGGGCAAATTGCCCGACCTGGATTCGGGCGAGGAAGTGCGCGGTGCCGAGGTGGAGCTGCACGTGCCGGCGCTGATCCCGGACGACTACCTGCCCGACGTGCACACCCGCCTGACCCTGTACAAGCGCATCAGCAGCGCGCGTGACAGTGGCGAGCTGCGCGAACTGCAGGTGGAGATGATCGACCGTTTCGGGCTGCTGCCGGACGCGGCCAAGCACCTGTTCGCGGTGGCCGAGCTGAAGCTGCAGTGCAACGCACTGGGCATCCGCAAGCTGGAACTGGGCGAGAACGGCGGCCGCATCGTGTTCGAGGCCAAGCCGTCCATCGACCCGATGGCGGTCATCCAGATGATCCAGAAGCAGCCGAAGCTGTACACCATGGATGGCCCCGACAAGCTGCGCATCAAGGTGCCGCTGCCGTTGCCCGAAGACCGCTTCAACGCGGCCAAGGCATTGTTGACCACGCTGACGCCGGGCTGACCGCCCGCGACGGTAGAGCCGACTGTTAGTCGGCTACGCGGACCGGACCCGAGCGCGGACAGCAGCGGACTAACAGTCCGCTCTACCGTCCGCTCTACCGTCCGTTCTACCTCAGACGCCGCTTGTACAAAAAAAGGGCCCGGCATTGCCGGGCCCCTTCGCTTACCAGATCACCACGCGCTTGTCGTCGGCACGCACCATCGCATCGCCCGGCTTGCACTCGAACGCCTGCGCGAACGCCGGCATGTTCGACGGCGCGCCGTTGGCACGGAAGTTCGCCGGCGCATGCGGGTCGGTGTTCAGGCGCACGCGCAGTTCGCCGTCGGTGAAGTTGCGGCGCCACACGGTGGCCCAGTTCATGAAGAAGCGCTGGTCCTGGCTGTGCCCATCCACGGCGACATTGGCCTTGGGATTCTCCTTCAGCGCCATCTGCAGCGCGTCGTAGGCCACGGTCAGGCCGCCCAGGTCGCCGATGTTCTCGCCCAGGGTCAGCTTGCCCTTCACGTTCACGCCCGGCAGCGATTCATAGCCATCGAACTGCGCCACCAGCTGGTCGGTGCGACCCGTGAAGGCCTTGCGGTCGCTGTCGGTCCACCAGTTGTCGAAGTTGCCGTTGGCAGCGAACTGGCTGCCCGAATCATCGTAGCCGTGCATCATTTCATGGCCGATCACCGCACCGATGCCGCCGTAGTTCAGCGCCGGATCGGCCTTGGCGTCGAAGAACGGCGCCTGCAGGATCGCGGCCGGGAACACGATCTCGTTCTTGGTCGCGTTGTAATAGGCATTGACGGTCTGCGGGGTCATGCCCCACTCGGTCTTGTCGACCGGCTTGCCGATCTTGTTGAGCATGTAGCGGTAGTTGAACGCGCGCGCGGCCTGCATGTTGCCCAGGTAGCTGTCGGCGTTGGTCTCAAAGCCCGACCAGTCGCGCCACTTGTCCGGGTAACCGATCTTCGGGGTGAAGCTGGCCCACTTCTCCAGCGCCTTCTTGCGGGTGTCTTCGCCCATCCACTCCAGCTTCTCCAGGCGCGCCTTCAGTGCCACCGAGAGGTTTTCCACCAGGTGCTGCATCTGTTCCTTGGACTCGGCCGGGAACACCGCGTCCACGTACAGCTGGCCAAGGCCTTCGCCGATGGAGGTGTTGACCGACTCCAGCACGCGCTTCCAGCGCGGCTGCATTTCCTTCTGGCCACGCAGGGTGGTGCCGTAGAAGTCGAAGTTGGCCTTTTCGAACGCGCTGCTCAGGTAAGGCGCGGCGTCATCGACGGTGTGGAAGCGCAGATAGGCCTGCCAGGTCGAGGCCGGCACCTCGGTGAGCATCTTGTCCACTTCGCCGAAGAAGCCCGGCTGGGCCAGCGAGAATTTCTGTGCGGCCGGCACCTTCAGGGTGTCGAACAATGCAGTCCAGCTGAAGTTCGGAGTCAGCTTGTCCGCTTCAGCGGCGCTGACCGGGTTGTAGCGCTTGGCCGGGTCACGCAGTTCGATGCGCGACAGCGAGGCCTTGGCCAAGCGGGTTTCGAACTCCATCACCGCCTGCGCCTGGGTCTTGGCCTGCGCGGCGTCCACCCCGGACAGGGTCAGTGCCTGCGCGATGTAGGCCACATAGGCCTCGCGGATTTTGGCCTGCGATTCGTCGAAGTAGTAGCCCTTTTCCGGCAGGCCCAGGCCACCCTGGCCGACATAGACGATGACGTTGGCCGAGTCCTTGTAGTCGGCGTTGGCCGACAGCGAGAACAGCACGCCCTGGCCCTGCGCCTGGCTGTCGCGCAGGTACTGGGTAATGGCGGCGGTGTCGTTCAGCGCGGCGATCTTGTCCAGCTGCGGCTGCAGCGGGGCGATGCCGGCCGCTTCGATCTTGGCTTCATCCGAGCCGGTCTTCCAGATATCACCGATCTTGGCTTCCACCGAGCCGGCCTTGGCCTGGCTGGCGGCCGCCTGCTGCACCAGCGCGTGCTGCACTTCCAGCGAGCGCTCGCGCAGGATCTCGAAGCTGCCCCAGGTGGTCTGGTCGTTCGGCACCGGGTTGGCCTTGAGCCAGCTGCTGTTGACGAACCCGTTGAGGTCGGTACACGCGGCGATGGCCGGATCCAGGTCAGCGCTGTTGAGCGAGATCAGCGGCGTCTTGATCTGCGACAGATCGAACGCCGGCTTGGCATCGGCCACGGCGGCAGCCGGCGCGGTATCGGTCTTGCCACAGGCCGCCAGCGACGCGGCGATGGCAACGGTCAGGCCCAGCGGGACCAGCTTGGAAAACTTCATTCGACTCTCCGGCTACAGGGAAGCATCACCCGCAATGCGGGCAATCAGGCAGCGTAGCGCGGGTGAGCGGGTTCGGGACCGGCCAAAGGTCACAGGCTGTATCGACCAACGGTCGATACCTGCCTGCCCCCGCCCGGTAGGTGCGGACCGTTGGTCCGCACGCACGGAGCGCAGGGAAATCCACCAACGGTGGCTATTTACCGTGCTTTGCCCTGGTTCGCCACGGCCTCAGCGGCCTTGCGGGCTGCTTCCGGGTCGCCCAGGTAGCGGAACGACTGCACGGTCAGGTCTTCGTTGAGCTCGAACAGCAACGGAATGCCGGTCGGGATGTTGAGCTCCAGGATGGCTTCCTGCGAGACGTTGTTGAGGTACTTGTACAGCGCGCGCAGCGAATTGCCGTGCGCGGTGACCAGCACCGTCTTGCCGTCCTTCAGCTGCGGCGCGATCGCGTCGAACCAGTACGGCAGCACGCGGTCCAGCGTGGTCGCCAGCGACTCCGTGCCCGGCAGCGCATTGCGGTCCAGCGTCGAGTAGCGACGGTCGTGGATCGGGTGGCCCGGATCCTCGCGGTCCATCGCCGGGGGCGGGATGTCGTACGAACGGCGCCAGATCTTGACCTGGTCCTCGCCGTGCTTGGCCGCCGTCTCGGCCTTGTCCAGGCCCTGCAGCCCACCGTAGTGACGCTCGTTGAGGCGCCAGCTCTTGCTCACCGGCAGCCAGTCCTGGTCCAGCTCGGCCAGTGCGCCCTGCAGCGTGTGGATCGCGCGCTTCAGCACCGACGTGTGCGCCACATCGAACTGCAGCCCCTCTTCGCGCATCAGGCGGCCGGCGGCGGCGGCCTCGCGGCGCCCCTGCTCGGTCAGTTCCACGTCCACCCAACCGGTGAAGCGGTTGTCCAGGTTCCACTGGCTCTGGCCGTGGCGCAACAGTACGAGTTTCCGGGTCACTGCGGTTTCTCCGAGGGGATGGCGAGGCAGACGCCCATTGTAGCGGCAGCCGCCGGTTCAGGGATGTGGATGGCCGTGATGGCCCTGCGCGTCCGGGCCGCTGCGGCGTGGCTCATGCGTCCGCCCATGCGCGTGCCCCGCATGGTCATGGTCATGATCGCCGTGCCCCGCCTTCCCCGCCGGCGTGCTATCGCCGCAATCATCCCCGCAATGGTCCGCCTCGATCTGCAGCGTCACATGATCGATGCCGAACTCCTCGTGGAGCGCCGTGCCCAGCCGGCGGCGCAGCCCGTCCGCATCCACCCCTTCGGCGACCACCACATGCGCCGTCAGCGCCGGCGTGCTCGAGGCCAGCGCCCACACATGCAGATCGTGCACGTCCTGCACGCCCGCGTGCGCGCACAACCGCGCGCGCACCGCCTCCACCTGGATGCCTTTGGGCACGCCTTCCAACAACACGTTGATCGCCTCGCGCATCAGCACCCACGTGCGCGGCAGCACCCACAGCCCGATCAGCACCGCCAGGATCGGATCGATCGGCTTCCACCCGGTCCAGCGGATCAGCAGCGCGCCGATGATCACCGCCACCGAACCCAGCATGTCCGCCCACACTTCCAGGTAGGCGCCCTTCACGTTGAGGCTCTCACCGCTGCCCGCGCGCAGCAGACGCATCGAAATCAGATTGATCACCAGCCCGAAGGCCGCGATCACCAACATGCCGGTCGACGCGATTTCCTGCGGCTGGCGGAACCGCGCCACCGCCTCCCACAGGATGTAGGCGGCCACCACGAACAGCATGCCGCCGTTGATCATCGCGCCCAGCGCTTCCAGCCGCGCATACCCGTAGGTGCGCCGTGCATCCGGCGGGCGCCGGCTCAGCCGCACCGCCACCAGCGCGATCATCAGTGCCAGCGTGTCGGTGGCCATGTGCGCCGCATCGGACAACAGCGCGAGGCTGTTGGTCCAGAACGCGCCCACCACCTCGACGATGAGGAAGGTGGTGGTCAGCCCCAGCGCCCACCACAACGGCTTCTCGTGGCGGATCTCGCTCGGCAGGTGATCGTGGTCGTGACCCATGGCAACAGCTCCTGTGCAATGGGCAAAGCCTACTGCGGCAGCCGCCGGGGAGACTATTACGGTGTTTATAACATTGCAGGACGCGCGGCCTGGGCATGGGATGGGCCGGGAAACCGCTGCAGCACAAGGCTCGGCACGGCGCATCCCTCGATAGAGGGATTCGACAGGGTCGCCGACGTCAAATACTATTGATTCTCAATTGCTTTGCAGCTCCCCGCCGCCGTGTCCCGTTCGCAACCGCCCTCCTCCTCCCCGACCGTACCGGCCGGTGCCACCCCGCGCCGCGCGTCGCCGCGCAAGGCGGGCAACGGCGTGCTCTGGGCGCGCGGCGGGCTGGCCCTGCTCGGCGGCTACGCGGTTGCGGCCACCTGGGCTGCCGCGCTGGCGCGCCTGCTGCCCGGCAGCCTGGCGGACGCCGCACTGGCCGCGACCATGGCCTCGTTCGTGATCTACACCCTCGCGGCGATCTGGGCCTATGCGGCGCGCAGCGTCGCACGTGCGGCGGTGGGGCTGGCACTGGCAGCCGCCGTCGGCGTGGCCCTGTCCACCCTGCTGGCCGGGAGCGCGGCATGAGCCAGGGCTTCCGCCAGTCGCAGGCGGTGCTGCACACCTGGTCCGGCCTGGTGGTCGGCTGGGTGCTGTACCTGATCTTCATCGCCGGCACCGCCAGCTACTGGCGGGTGGAACTGACCCGCTGGATGCAGCCGGAACTGACCCTGCCGGCCACTACCGCGATCGCGCTGGAACAGGCGCAGGCCTTCCTGGCGCGCACCGCGCCAGACGCCACGCGCTGGTCCATCGAACTGCCCGGCAGCCGCAGCAACGCCACCGCAGTGCGCTGGCAGCCCAAGGATGCACCGGAACCCAAACGCGGCCAGCCCAACCCGTGGCAGGCCACGCTGGATGCCAACGGCACCCCGGTGCAGGCGCGCGAAACGCGCGGCGGCGATTTCTTCTACCGCCTGCACTTCGACCTGCACTACGTGCCGGTGATCTGGGCGCGCTGGTTCGTGTGCTTCTGCACCATGTTCATGCTGGTAGCCATCGTCAGCGGCGTGATCACCCACAAGAAGATCTTCGCCGACTTCTTCACCCTGCGCCGCGGCAAGGGCCAGCGCAGCTGGCTGGACGGGCACAACGCCCTGGCGGTGCTGTCGCTGCCGTTCCACCTGATGATCACCTACACCGGGTTGATCACGCTGATGACCGTGTACATGCCGTGGGCGGTGGATGCCAACTTCGGCGGGCGCGATGCGTTCTTCGCCGAGCTGTTCCCGCGCGAGGCCAAGGTCGAGCCGCTGGGCCAGGCCGCCACGCCACCGACGCTGGCGGCCCTGTTGCCGGTGGCCGCGCGGCAGTGGGGCGATGGCCATGCCGCCTCCGTGGTGGTTGACCAGCCCGGCGATGCGGCGATGCGCATCACCCTGCGCCGCGACAGTGGCGACCGCATTGCCGACAGCGGCGAACCGCTGCGCTTCGATGCCCGCGGCACGCTGCTGGGTGAGGCCCCGCGACGCTCGGCCACCGTGTACACCCGCGACGGCATGATCGGCATGCACGCCGGCCGTTTCGCCCCCACCGCGATGCGCTGGCTGTTCTTCCTGTCCGGCGTGGCCGGCACGCTGATGGTGGCCACCGGGCTGGTGCTGTGGACGGTGAAGCGGCGCGAACAGCTGCCCGATCCCGCCCGCCCGCATCTGGGTTTCCGCATCGTGGAACGCCTGAACATCGGCTTCGTGGCCGGCCTGCCGGTGGCGATGCTCGCGTTCCTGTGGAGCAACCGGCTGCTGCCGGCCGCACTGGAGCAACGCTCCAAGGCTGAAATCAGCGTGTTCTTCGCCGCGTGGGCGGTGTGCCTGGTGCATGCCACGCTGCGCCTGCCGCGCCGCGCGTGGGTGGAACAGCTCGCCTGTGCAGGCGTGCTCGCCGTGCTGCTGCCGGTGTTCAACCTGGCGGCCTGGCACGGCGGCATGTTCACGGCCTTCGCCACAGGCGACCTGGCCAAGGGCGGCATCGATGTCGGCCTGCTGCTGATCGGTGCAGGCCTGTTGTGGGCCGCGCGCAAGGTCAACCGGCATGTGCCGGCGCAGCGTCGTGTGCGTGCGCCACGCGCCAGCGCGGCCACCGCGACCGGGCCCAGCGCATGACCGCGCTTGCCCTGCTGCTGTCGCTGTTTGGCTTTTCGTGCCTGTCGCTGGCCATGGAACGCCACCATCGGGATGTCTTCGGTCCCGCCCCTGCGCCGGCGCGCCGCCGCCGGCTGCGGCTGCTCGGCTGGGTCGCGCTGAGCGCCGCCGTGGCCTGCAGCATCAGCGCCTGGGGCATTGCCTACGGCGTCATCGCCGGCTGCGGCATCCTCGCCGCCGGTGCCGCCCTGCCCCTGCTCTGGCTCAGCTACCGGACCGCGCCCACGGCGCGACCCTCGCCACGCTCCGCCGCACCGCGCGCGCCCGATTCCTGATCTTCGCTGCTACCGAGGCTTTCCCATGTCCCGCTTCCGCACCGCTGGCGCCCCGCGCCGGAACACCCTTGCCCTGTGTCTGGCGCTGGCCGCTACGGCACCCTTGCTGGCGCAGGCCCAATCCGTCGCCACGCCGGACGGGGACACCCCGAAGACCACCGAGCTGGACAAGGTGATGGTCACCCAGCGCACCGAGGGCTACCAGGTGTATGGCACCAACACCGCCACCAAGCTGCCGTTGACCCTGCGCGAAACCCCGCAGTCGCTCACGGTGTTCACCCGCCAGCGCATCGAAGATTTCAACCTCATCACCATCGCCGAAGTACTGCAGCAGACCCCGGGCGTGACCGTGCAGTCGTATGACAGCAACCGCACCCTGTTCAACGCGCGTGGCTTTGCGATCAACAACTTCATGTTCGATGGCGTGCCGACCAACTACACCACCGGTGCCGGCGGCAACTCGATCCTCAGCGACACCTCGATCTACGAGCGCATTGAAATCGTGCGCGGCGCCAGCGGCCTGGTAACCGGCTCGGGCAATCCCTCGGCCACGGTCAACATGGTGCGCAAGCGCCCGACCGACACCTTCCAGGCCAGTACCAGCCTCAGCGCCGGCTCGTGGGACTACCAGCGCGGCGAAGTGGATGTCTCCGGCCCGCTGACCGCCAACGGCCGTGTGCGCGGCCGCTTCGTCGGCGCTTACACCGACAAGGAAAGCTGGGTGCGTTTCCAGCATGACAAATCGCCCAGCCTGTACGGCGTGATCGAAGCCGACCTCACCGACAGCACCCGCCTGCGCGCCGGCATCGATTACCTCAAGACCGAATCCGACGGCGGCGCCTGGAGCGCCTCGCCGCTGTTCTTCCGCGATGGCAGCACCGCGAAGATGCCGCGCTCCTACAGCGCCGCAGCACGCTGGAACGAATGGAACCGCGAAAGCACCAACTATTTCCTCACCCTCGAGCAGCAGTTCGGGGCCGGCTGGAGCGGTCGCCTGGCCTACAACCGCCGCAACACCGACACCGACAGCCTGCTGCTGGCCGGCTCCAATACCGGCAACTGGGCCGACCCGGTCACCGGCCTGGGCCTGCGCATCGCCGATACCTATTCGGTGTCCGAAACCCGCGAAGATGCCTTCGACCTGTATGCATCGGGCCCGTTCCAGCTGTTCGGGCGCCAGCACGAACTGGTGGTGGGCGTGAACCATTACGACCGCGACCTGGACACGATCCGTGCCGGCATCAGCTCGCGCCCGTACAACGTGGCCGCCTTCCCCAGCATCTACAGCTGGGACGGCAACATCGGCAAGCCGACCACCTTCAACTACGGCATTCCCTCCAACACCACCACCACCACTGAAACCGGCTACTACGCCGCGGTGCGCCTGAACCCGATCGACCCGCTCAAGGTCATCGCCGGCGTGCGCTATTCGGACTACAAGAGCAGCACCGACAATTTCGACGTCAACGGTGTGTTCACCGGCCGCAGCGCGCGCACCACCGCGCACGAGCCGACCCCGTACCTGGGTGCCATCTACGACCTCAGCGCGAACATCTCCGCGTTCGCCAGCTATTCCGATGTGTTCCAGGCCACCGCGCTGCGCGACATCAACAACCAGCTGCTGGATCCGGTGACCGGCAGCAACTACGAATATGGCTTCAAGGGCGAGTTCTTCGGCGGCCGCCTGTACGGCTCGCTCAACGGCTTCTACATGAAGCAGGACAACGTGGCCACGCGCGACCCGGCCGGCGCCGACATCGTGCTGCCCGACGGCAGCGTGCCCTACATCGCCAGCAAGGGTATCGAAACCAACGGCGCCGAATTCGAACTGTCCGGTTCGATCACCGACACCTGGAGCATGACCGGCGGCTACACCTACGCCTACAGCACCAACCCGGACGGCAGCCGCTTCGCCAGCACCAGCCCCGTGCAACTGGCACGCTTCAACACGACCTGGCGCCACGGCAGGTGGATGGTCGGCGGTGGGTTCACAGTGCAGAGCGAGATCTACCAGATGCAGCCGATCCCGACCGGGCGCTACACCGTTGCCGGGGCCCCGATCACCGCCACCGGCAAGATGCGCCAGGGCGGGTATGTTCTGTTCGACCTGATGGGGCGGTACCGGATCACCGACAACGTGAGCGTGGGGGTGACCGTGACCAACCTGTTCGACAAGGTGTATTACCGGAATGTCGGGTTCTTCAATTCGGGCTACTGGGGCGAGCCGCGCCGGGTCTTGTTCAATCTGCGGGCCAGTTTCTGAGGGGCAGTCACGCAGGGCATGGCTCCATGCGGCGCGGTAGGCGACGACCGTTGGTCGTCGCGGCCACATTGCGCATGGTGGGCTGACCAATGGGGCATAGCTGAGGGGTGTGGCGGCGGTTAGGATCGGGTGGGCGGCGTATCGCCGCCTGCCCCGTTCCGCTGGAAGTTTCCGATGCCGCTTCGTGCCCGTTCCGCCGCCGCCCGCCTGATCCTGGCGGGGCTTGTCCTGGTTCCCCTGCTTGCCGCCGCCCGGGAGGTTCCCGCGCCGGCCGAACATGTGGATGCCGACGGCCCCTACGTGTTCATGACCAGCAAGGGCCACCAGGCGCAGTGGGTGTGCAATGACCACGTGGTCGAGCGTGACCTGCCGGCGCGCGGTGCCGGCACCGTGGTGCTGCCCGAATGCGGCTACCCGCATCCGTTGACGGTGGCTGCGCCTCAGCGGGCCAGCACCGCGCAGTACCCGGCCACGCCGCGCATCGTGGCGGTGTCAGACATCCACGGTCAGTACGGCCTGCTGGTGAAGCTGCTGCGCGCCCATCATGTCATCGATGACGACGACCACTGGTCACTGGGCACCGCCACCCTGGTGGTGGCCGGCGATGTATTTGATCGTGGCCCGCAGGTGACCGAGGCCTTCTGGCTGCTGTACAGCCTGCAGCAGCAGGCCGCTGCGGCCGGTGGCGCGGTGCACTTCGTGCTGGGCAACCATGAAACCATGGTGCTGTACGACGACCTGCGCTACGTGAACCCCAAATACCTCAAGAGCGCCCAGCTGCTGGGCCGCAGCTACCCGGCACTGTACAGCGCCGACTCGGTGATCGGCCAGTGGCTGCGGACCCGCCCGGTGATGCTGCTGATCGGCGATACGCTGTTCCTGCACGGCGGCATCGCGCCGCAGAACCTGGACCTGGTACGCGGGCTGGACGCCACCAACACCCTGTACCAGGCTTCGGTCGGCCTGCCCAAAGACCAGGTCAAGGCCGCACCGGACACGGCACGCCTGTTCGACGGCAAGACCAGTCCGATCTGGTTCCGTGGCTACTTTGACGGGCAGATGGCTACCGACCAGGTCGATGCCCTGCTCAAGGACCTCGAGCTCAAGCGCATCGTGGTCGGGCATACCTCGATGCCGCACGTGAGCAGCTTCCATGGCGGTCGCATCATCGCCATCGACAGCAGCATCAAGAACGGGGAGAACGGCGAACTGCTGTTCATCGAAGACGGTGCGGTCAGCCGTGGCCTGCTGGATGGCTCACGGGTGCCGCTGGCCGAAGGAAAGATGGGCCTGGAGGACTGACCGGCGATTCGTCTTCCAGCACGTGTGCCGTCATGCGCCCTGTTCGGCGGTAACCAGCGGCTTCACCCGCACCGGGCGGCTGGGGAAGGCGTGGCGCACGATCCGCCACATCACCTGGCCGAACTGCTTCGGCAGCGAACCGGTGTTGTAGTGCTGGCCATAACGCGCGCAGATCTCCTTCACCTCCACCGCGATGGCGGCGTAACGGTTGGCCGGCACATCGGGGAAGAAATGGTGCTCGATCTGGTGGCTGAGGTTGCCGGTCATTACGTTCATCGCCTTGCCGCCGGCAATGTTCGACGAACCGCGCAGCTGGCGCAGGTACCAGTGGCCACGGCTTTCATCGCGCACGCATTCCTTCGGGAAGGTCTCCGCATCGGCAGTGAAATGCCCGCAGAAGATCACCACATAGGTCCACACATTGCGGATCACATTGGCCACCACGTTGCCCAGCAGCACCGGCAGGAAGAACGGGCCGGCCAGCGCCGGGAACAGCAGGTAGTCCTTGAACATCTGCTTGCCCATCTTGCGCCCCACCGGGCGCGCCTGTGCCAGCAGCTGGCGGAAGGTGATCTTGCCGGCAAACCAACGGCCCAGGCGCAGGTCCTGGATGGCGATGCCCCATTCGAACAGCAGCGCGAACACCACCGCCACCACTGGCTGGGTCAGGTAGAACGGGCGCCAGCGCTGTTCGGGGAAGATCCGCAGCAGGCCGTAGCCGATGTCATCGTCCAGCCCGCGTACGTTGGTGTAGGTGTGGTGGCGGAAGTTGTGGGTCTTGCGCCAGTTGTCGGCGGTGCCGACGATGTCCCACTCGTAGGTGCTGCCCTGCAGCTGCGGGTCGCCCATCCAGTCGTACTGGCCATGGATGACGTTGTGGGCCAGCTCCATGTTTTCCAGGATCTTGGACAGCGCCAGCAACACCACGCCGGCAATCCAGGCCGGAATCAGCACGCTGTGCACGAATGCGCCCAGGAACAACAGCGCGCGGCCGGCCACGCCGGTCCAGCGCACGCCCGCGACCACGCGGCGGATGTAGCGCGCATCGGCGTCACCCAGCGTCGCCAGATGACGGGCACGCAGGGCGTCCAGTTCGTTGCCGAACGCGTCGAGTTCGGCGGCGGACAACACGCGGTTATGCACGGCAAGCATGCTCAGAGCTCCAGGATCAGGTCGGTGCTGGCGCTGTTCACGCACAGCTTCACTTGCGTGGCCGGTTCGGCCGCGTACTCGCCGGTCAGGGTGTGGCGGGTCACGCCACTGGCCTTGCCGCACACACAGGTATTGCAGATGCCCATGCGGCAGCCGCTGGCCGGGCGCAGCCCTTCGGCTTCCAGCGCCTGCAGCAGCGACGTACCGCGCGGCAGTTCCAGGGTGCGGCCACTGCGGCGCAGCTCCACGCGCACCGTGCCGGTTTCTGCATCAGGCAGCACCGGCGGGGTGAAGGCTTCGGATTGCAGCGAGGCGACCTGCCCCTGCAGCCGCGTGTTGGCGGCCTCGACGAAACCGCCCGGTCCGCAGGCCATCACCTGCGCGCTGGAAAGATCGCCCAGCGCGCTGAAATCGTAGTCGCCCACGCGAGCGGCCGGCGCAGTCTGATCGCGGGTCAGCGCAAGGTGCACGCGGAAACCGGGATGGCGGGCGGCGATATCGGCCAGCTCGTCGGCAAAGCACACGGCCTCGCGCTGCTGCGCCCAGTACACCAGGTCCACCTGCACCGGCATGCCGGCGGTCTCCATCTGGCGTACCAGCGCGCGCATCGGGGTGATGCCGCTGCCCGCAGCGAGCAGCAGCACCCGCGCCGCAGGCGTCGCCGCCAGGGTCATCTCACCGAAAGCCTGGCCCAGCTCGAACACCTCGCCCACCTGCGCATGCTGCGCCAGGTGCTGGCTGACCTTGCCGCCCGCGACCTTTTTCACGGTGATCGCCAGGCAGCCGTCATCCAGCAGGGTCGGGCTGTAGCTGCGCGACAGCCGGCGGCCGTCCACTTCCACGCCCAGGTTCACGTGCTGGCCCGGGGACACCCCGCGGAAATGGCGGTTCGGGCGCAGGACCAGAGTGACCGCGTCGGCGCTGGCCGCATTGCGGGACACCAGCCGTGCCCGCGCCCGGCGCAGGGTCCATAGCGGATGCACCCGGCCGGCCCAGAAGTCGAAAAGCTCCTCGGACACCCAGTGGCGGGGCGAGAGGGAGGAACGGCGGGCGGCAGGACGAGGAAGTGCGCTCATGCCGCCACTATACGGGCGAGCATACAGCTGTGTATACAGTTGTATATTGCCCAGACCGGCTATGATTCAGGGACTTGACCGTCTGGCCTCTGGATGACCCCGCCCGATTCGCACCTGACCGTCCACGACGACGCCCTGCCGGCCCGCAAAGCCTCGATTTCACGTGAGGATCTGCTGGCCGCCGCCCTGACCCTGATCGGCCCGCACCGCAGCGTGTCGACCCTGAGTCTGCGCGAGGTTGCCCGCGAAGCCGGGATCGCCCCGAATTCCTTCTATCGTCAGTTCCGCGACATGGATGAACTGACGGTGGCCCTGATCGACCTGGCCGGCCGTTCGCTGCGCACCATCATTGGTGAGTCGCGGCAGCGCGCGGCATCGTCGGATCGCAGTGTCATTCGCCTGTCGGTGGAAACGTTTTTTGAACAGCTGCGCGCCGACGACCGCCTGCTGCACGTATTGCTGCGCGAAGGCAGCGCCGGTTCGGATGCCTTCAAGCAGGCCGTCGAGCGCGAACTGAACTACTTCGAAGAAGAGCTCTGCGTGGACCTGATCCGGCTGGCGCATGCTGACAACGGCGCGCTGCTGCACGAGCCGCACCTGGTGGCCAAGGCGATCACCCGGCTGGTGTTCGCCATGGGCGGCACCGCGCTGGACCAGCCCCCCGAGCGCGACCCGGAAATGATCGAACAGACCGCGCAGATGCTGCGCATGATCATCACCGGAGCGCGGACGATCGCGGGATACCCGCCAACGCGCTGAGCCTTCACGGCTGCTCAGGGTGCGGCACCTGCCGCCGCGTCATATCCTCCGCCCACATGCTCGACACCCTTCCGTCAATGGCGGCGCCGTACACCTTGATGGTGTACGCGCCGTCAGGTCCGGTGACCGCGGTGTCGAAGCTGTCGATTCTGATTTCGCCCACACCGGCCTTGAGCACGCGGATGCAGGTGTGGCCGAGGCTGTGACTCTGCCCCTGCGCCCCGTAATAACAGACCTCCATCCCGGCAAGCGGGCGGTGCCAGATGGCGGACCTGGCCGTGTCGTTGGGGCACGCCGCGCCCTTGCCTTCACCCATGTTGAACTTCAGGTCATGCATGACCTGATGGGTGCATGCCAGGTCGGACTGGTTGTTGGAAGAGAACAGCTCGATGTAATTGTCCAGATGCATGGCCATGCTGGATATCTTTCCGTCGAGCACATCGGAGCCGAACTTTTTCGATCGCACACTTTCCGTCGAAATGCTGCGGTCGAAGCTGCCGACCAGCACGGGAGAAGCGATGTCCTTGAGCACGGTTGTGAAGTTGTAGCCCTGGTCCCTTTGGTGGTCCCAGTTGCCGAAGGTGCGGATCATGGTTCCCTTCTTCGCTTTCATGATCCGCATCGAACGTATCTCGTCGTTCTCGCAACCCCGGGGACCTGGCATGTTGAACGCCTCGAAGGGAAGGATGACATCGCACACCACGCTCCCTGACCCGTCGTTTTCTTCGTAGAACACCACGCGGGGCTCGGTGTAGTCGCCATCCTCGTCGCCCATGGCAATACTGGAGACCTTTCCGTCCAGCAGCGTCGACCCGACCTTTCTTACCGTGAAATCCGGGGAAGTGATGTCTCTGTCGAACCCGCGCACAGTGACCGGCAGCAAGATATCTCTGGTAGCCGTTATCGTCGCATGCCCTTCGGAGGGCTGATGGTCCCACGCCCCATACAGGGTAATCGCTGTACCCTTCGGCGCCTTCAGGATGCGCAGCGAACGGATTTCATCGTTGTCACATCCATAGGCGCCCTGCAGATTGAACGGCGAGAACGGAATAGGAACCCTGCACAGCTCATCCTGGGTCGCATCGTTCCCCTCATACCCCACCATCTCGCTGTCGGTGAAATCGACGGAAGGAAGTGTCGGCTCCGGATTCAACGGGTACTGGCCCACCAGCTCACGCCTGGCATGGCCCGCACCGGGGGTGACTTTGAACACGTTGAACGTCTTCGTGCCATACAGCATTTCTACGATGAGATAGCTCTGGTTGGCGAGTGCGCCACTCTGGAACACCCTGACTGTGCCAAATGTCGCTTCCGCATCCACCGCCCCAAGTTCGCTGTGGCGATGTCCGGCGAACGCCGCCTGTACGCCATAAGACTCGATAAGCCGCTTGAAGCGGGGTAGGTCTCCCTGCGGCCACCCGTCACGCCGATGCACGTTGAGGAATATCCGCTTGTCGGCCTGGCGTGCCGCGCGCAGCGCACCCTCCAGCCAACGCAGGGCGTTACGCACCTTGAATCGGGTGGCATACGTCTGGTCGCCGGAGTACGACAGGATGTCGCGCTCATACAGCGGTGACTCATTCAGCTGGATCATGGCCACATCGCCGATGTAGACCATGTAGGAGTAGCTCCCGTCATGAAGCTTGAGCGACCCGTCGTTCTCGTGTTCACCATGGTGGTAGTCCTGGGTAATCGGCTTGATTTCGCTCACCCACTGCAGGGAATCGCAGACGCTGTCCCGCACGCAGAAGTTCTCACCTTCCGCCAAGCAGTTGCCTGCGTTGTCGTTGTAGTCGCGGTTACCCAGCCCAGGAAGAAAGAGTGGCTCACCGTTTGCTCCTGCCAGTGCCGAGTACAGTCGCTGCATGGAGTAACGCTCGAAGTCCAGACCGCCGTCGGTATTGTCACCGTTGATGGCCAGCGGCACTGGGCCATCAATGGCCTTCGACTTCCGGAATGCTGCGATGTCCGCGAACACCGTCTGGAGGGCATCGAGCGCGGGATCGTCGAACGCGGCGCCGGGGTTCCAGTTTTGAGGGTGAACGCCGCCTTGCCGCGTACTGGCGTACTCCGTGTCGCTCGCGATCACCAGCCACCGCGGAGAGCGGCTGTTCCACCCCTCCCGGATATAGGATTTAAAGGGCGTCGTCCTGGTCAGACCGCACCCCGGAACGATATTGGTTGGCGGATAGGGAAACAGGTTCTCCGCCCACATGCTGGATATCTTTCCATCCACGTCCCCGTAGCTGCGGATGCTGTAACTGCCATCGGGTGCCGTGTAGTTGTGGTCGAACGAGCCGATGATGATCAAAGGCAGGTCCCGGTAGGCGTTGATGCAAGTGTGACCCTCGCTGTGACTTTGACCCCAAGCACCGTAATAGCAGACCTCCATGCCAGCCTTCACCTTGAACCATGCACCCGATCGCGCCTCGTCGTTGATGCATCCCTCGCCGTCACCGGATCCCATGTTGAATCGCACATTGTGCGCGATCGGCTTGGTGCAGATGGAGTGCTGGGTCAGGTTGTTTCCCTCGAACAGCGTAATCTCGCTGTTCCCGGCATTGAAATCCGGCAGCATGGACATGCTTGATACCTTTCCATCAAGCGTATCGCCGCCGAACTTCACCAGCCGCCAACCATTACCGGAGGCAGAGGTATCGAAACGGCCGACGGTCTGCGGCAGCGTGATGTCGCTGGTGATGTAGATGAAAGCGTACCCTTCCCCGCGAACGTGGTTATACCCGCCGAATAGACGGATCATGGTCCCCTTCTTCGCCTTGAGAATGCGCAGCGAGCGCGCTTCGTCGTTGATGCAGCCCGAATTCCCGCCGAGGTTGAACGCGCTGTAGGGAATCGATCGTCTACATACCACCTCCTGGGTTGCATCATTCCCCTCATAGAGCACCAGTGCCGCGTCGGAAAAGTCGATTGACGGCAGCGGAGGCGGCTCCTTCAGCGGGTACTCGCCGACCAACCGCTTGTTCGCGTGCCCTTGGCCGGAGTGGATGCTGTACACCAGGAACAACCCGCCGGCGTAATCCATCTCCACGACCAGGTAGGTTTCATTGAACAGGGCTCCGCTCTGGAACACGGGAACCGACCCAAAGTTCCCCGACGTTCCAGGAGCGAAACCCAGATCATTGTGGTAGTGGCCGGCAAACGCCGCCTGTACTCCATAGGACTGGATGAGGTGCTTGAAGCGCGCGGTATCGCCGCTGGGCCACGCGCTGCGTTTGTGCAGGTTGAGGAAAACATGCTTGTTGTCTTGTCGGGCCTTGCGCAACGCGCCTTCAAGCCAGCGTAACGAGCTGGTGATCCTGAACTTGATCTTGGGATCCAAGGGAAGACCGGTGCCGGATTCAAACTCACGCTCATAGAAGGGAGAGTCATTCAACTGGATCAGTGCCACCGAACCCACGTACACCATGTACGAATAGCTGCCCTCATGTACGGGCTTGGCATAGTGATAGTCCTCGGTTACCGGCCCTATCTCGTCCACCCAGTGAATGTGATCGCAGATGGCGTCGCGCGCGCAGCCGTTGTTGGCGCAATCATCGACATTGTTGCCGTAGTCGTGGTTGCCCAGGCCGGGCAGGATCAAGGCCTCTCCCGATCCGCCGGCGAGCTGCGGAAACAGGCCTTGGACGAAGGCGCGCTGGTCGCCATGGGCGTGCTCGGTGATGTCGCCATTCACCACCAGCGGCACCGGTCCGCTGACGCGCCGCCGGTAGTCGGCGATGTCGGCCACCACCTTGCGCAAGGCGGCCGCAGCGCCTGCTGGGTCATGAGGGTTGTCCAGCGTGCGTGGATACTGGCTGTCCGAGGCGAAAATCATCGCCTTGGGCGAGCTGGTATTCCATCCGGGCGACATGTACCCGCTGTAGTTCGCCGTGTTCGTTCGGTCACAGCCTTCCCGATAGCCTTGCGGCATTGAGTCGGCGGATGCAAGGCATGGGAGCGCCAGCAGGGCAGCGCAGCAGAGCAACCAAGGCAGAATGCGCATAGGAAGGACTCCCCAACGAGCGTATGCCCCAGCCAGCACTTGCGTAGCGCCAGCCGACGGGAATACCGCCCTTGATCAAATCCCCCGATTTGCGGGTGAAAAAATGCATCCTGCGGCGTTCAGCGCGCGTGAAGACCCCTGCGTGCTCGTTTCCCTCCATCCGTCAGCGGTGACACGCGGACATGGAAAAGGGCTGGCACTTGGCCAGCCCTTTTTGTGATGCTGACACCTACATTACTCCCGCGTCAGCGGCGATAGCACTGGCGCTCCACCACGCGGTCGCCGTTCTTGCTCTGCGA
This sequence comes from Stenotrophomonas sp. SrG, assembly GCF_050031795.1. Taxonomy (NCBI): domain Bacteria; kingdom Pseudomonadati; phylum Pseudomonadota; class Gammaproteobacteria; order Lysobacterales; family Lysobacteraceae; genus Stenotrophomonas; species Stenotrophomonas sp. SrG. The sequence continues at coordinate 343,296 of NZ_JBNBBE010000002.1, read as the reverse complement.
GTTGCCCTGGATCTGGCGACCGGCCGCGCCGCCGGCTACGGCGCCCGCCACGGTGGCGATCTTCTTGCCGCTGCCGCCGCCCACCTGGTTGCCCAGCAGGCCACCTACCACCGCACCGGTGGCGGTACCGGCAATGCGGTTCGGGTCACGGCTGTTGCGCTGCACTTCGACGTTCTTGCAGACCACCTTGGTGCCATCGTTGAAGCGGCGCCCTTCATCCTTCGGCCCGTAGGTCTGGGCGCTGGCGCTGAACACCGATGCCATCAGGGCGGCTGCACACAGCACGTTTCGGGTAGAGAGATTCATGGTTGGCTCCTCGCTTCATGACGTAGCGCCAGTGTCTGCGCGGTGCCGGGAACCCCTTGTGAAAAGCCGTGGATGTAGCGTCAACGCCGCACGGGCTGTTCAGCCGGCAGCCATTGCCGCATCGTCGGGGAGGATCAGTGGTTGCCCCCTGCATACTTCTTCTCCCCGGCCAGCACCGCCAGCCGCGTGCGTTCGCCGTTGCCATCCTGCAGCGCCAGGCGGTTTTCCGGCGGGGGCAGCGGGCACGTGGCGAACTCCGTGTACGCGCAGGGCGGGTTGTGCGCGCGGTTGAAGTCCACCACCACCGTGCCGTCCGCGGCAACCGGGTCGGTGCGCAGGTAGCGCCCCACCCCGTAGGTGAGCCTGCCGGTGGTCTGGTCCTGGAACATCAGGTTCAAGCCTTTGGCCGGATCGCCCAGTGCTTCCAGCCGCCACTCATGCCCATCTTTCTCGAACACCACATAGCCCGGGTTGGGATTGTCGGCGACCTCGCCGAGCACGTTGACGATGGGAAGCGTCCTGCCGGCCGGGTGCGGAACGAATCGCGCCTGCACGCGCCAAGCTTCATCGGCGGGGAAGAAATCCAGGCCTGCGAAGTCCCGCCGTGCCTGCGCGTCCGCATGGCGCACGCGCAGGGCAAGGCGCTGACCGCGCTTGATCGCGGTGATCTGGCCCCTGCCTTCGTCATAGGCCAGCTTGGTTCCACCGCCAGTCCCTTCCGGATCCAGGCGGACTTCGCCCTGTACCGGCTTGCCGTCAACCGTAATGGGTACGCCTTCGGCGACCTGGAAGTACAGGCCATCGGCGCGCTGCTCCACCTCGCCCAGTCGATCCGGCGCAATGGACAGGCGGATCGCATTGTCCTCGCCCCCACCCACGCTGCGCTTGCCTGCTTCGATCCAGTGCAGTCCGATCAGGCTGGTCCAGCCATCCGGCTTGCTCAGGTCCGCACTGCGTTCACGGACCCACTGCGTGTGCTGGTCCTGGAAATCCAGCGCCGCGGCTGCGGCCGCGGATGCGGATGGCACCCCTGTGGCCCGGTCCTGCGGACTGCACGCGGTTGCGAGCAGGGTGACCACGAACAGCGAAACGACTGCATGCGTCTTCATGATGTTCACCAGTTCTTCGAAATACCGAGGTGGAGGTAGCGTCCATAGGATTCGTGGAGCGCGCTCAGGTAGTTGCCGGTGGCGCTCAGCGGCGGCTCTTTGTCAAACAGGTTTCGCGCCCCCACTTCCACTGCGGTGCCACTCAACCGCCCTCGGGTGAACTCCTTCTTTACCGACAGCGCCCAGCGTTGCGTGGAGCCGACCACGAACGGCGTGCGGTCGGCGTAAGCACCGGCGGTCACGCTGTCGATGTAGTCATCGCGCAGGCGCACCGTCCAGTCCTGCAGGTTCCAGATCAAGGTGGCACTGGCCCGCCATTCCGGCTTCGCGCCGTTGATGCCTACTTCGTTGGCCGCCCCCAGGTCGGGCACGAGGATGTCCAGCTGCCCGCTGGCGATGGCCGCTGCCACCTGCTGTATTTCGGCAGGTTTCTGCTGGGTGTACTCCTTGAGCTGGCTGGCACTGATCAGCAGCGAGAAGTTGCCCCACGACGTTTCGGGCAGGCGCCAGCCGACGTTGTAGTCCACGCCCGACGCGGTGAGCGGCCGACGATTCTGGTAGCGGTTGTAGATGTGCGTCACCACGCCAGCCGGCGCCAGGCCGGAGCCTTCGAACTGCGCGATATCCTCTGCCGTCACCGCCGCCCGCACCACGTTCGGGTTGCTGCTGCCTTCCACCACGCGCAGGTACGCGTCGTACAGCAGTTCCTCACCCATGGTGCTGATGGGGTTCTCCACCTTCACCCGCCAGGCATCCACGCTCAGGCTGACAGCGCCCAGTCGTTCGGGCAGGAACTGCGGCTCGAACACCACGCCCCACGAGGATTGGCGGGTGGTTTCCGGTTCGACGTCGTCGCCGTACGAAGTCACGGAGCTCACTGACGGCTTCACCGACGAACCGCTGCTGAAGGCATTCAAGCAGGCGGTGTAATCGGGCTGCGCACCCTTGGTGACCAGCGCATGGCAGCGGACCGCGTCGTTGTTGAAGCCAAAGCCATAGGTCGGCGGCGAGTTCACCAGCTCCAGTCCCGGTGCACGGAAGCCGCCGCTTACCGAGCCACGTAGCAGCAGGCTGTCCACCACCTTCCAGGCCGCTGCCAGTTTCGGCTTGCCGACCTTGCCGGCGTCGCTGTAATCCTCCCAGCGGCCGGCAAGCTGCAGGTCGAGCGACTGCACCAGCGGGATGCCCTGTGCCGGCGACACCAGCGGCACCGCGAATTCGATCAGCGCCGATTTGACGTTGCGGCTGCCGCGCACATCCGGCCGCGGGCTGTGGGTGAAGAAATTGCTGGCCGCGACCGTACCGGTGTACCAGTCGGTATAGGGGTTGCTGCCATCGATGTTCTCGTCGCGGTCATCCCGGCGGCTTTCATACCGGTACTCCACCCCCGCTGCCATGCCGATGTCGCCCGCATACCAGGTCAGCAGGTCGGAGCGGTTCACCTTGAAGTCCCACAGCGCCAGTTCCGTGGTGCCTTCGCGGGTCGCTTCACCGATGAATGACGAGGTGTCGTACGGCGTGGCATCGCCCACCCGGATGCTGGCGGGGTCGCCGCCGCTGAAGGGGTTGTAGGCACCGGCGTCGGTGCGGTTCACCGCTTCGATGAAGGCATCGGTCAGCCCGCCCTGCTGCGTATCGGTACTGCGCGCGCGTGAGTACAGCAACGCGGTTTCCCAGTTCCAGCCGCCCTCGGTCCAGCCACGCACGCCCAGCAGTACCCGCGACTGGTCGTTGTCCACCTTTACCCGGCGGATGCCCGAATCGGCGAACTGGTAGTTGAGCAGCCGGATCGCATCGGCACCGCGCAGCGCTTGCGGAACCCAGTACGCATCCGGGCGGATATGCAGCAGGAAGCCATCACCGCCAAAGCCCGACTCGCTGCTCACCCAGGATTCGGAAGTGGCACGGTAATAGCCCAGCTCACCGAACAGCTGCACGCTGTCATTGACGTCGAAGCGTCCCGTGGCAAACACGTTGCCCTTGCGGATGGCCGGTGACGTGGTGATGCCCGGCTCGGCCGCCGAATCGTAGTGGTAGCGCGTGGGCACCGTGCCCGACGTCAACGCACCCGTGGTTGGATTGACGTACCAGCTGCCGGTGCGCCGGCTGCCGGTATAGGTATCGAAATGCCCCCACGGCGTTCGGGTGCTGAAGCCGGTGGTCCCGTTCGGGTCGGGCACGCTGGTGCCATCGCCCAGCGGGCGGCGGCCGTCGGTGGCGGTGAACCAGGCATCGGAATTGAGCTGCGAGGTCCGCCTGGAGAAGCCATAGAGCACCGAAAGGTTGCCGCGCCCTTCGCTGAAATCGCTGCCGAAGTACCCGTCCAGCGATACCTCCTCGCGGTGCCCATCGGCCACCTTGCCGTAGTTCAGGCGAACGCCGCCGCCATCTGCCAGGTTGCTCGGCATCACCAGGTCGACTACGCCGGCCACGGCATCGGAACCGTAGATGGAAGCCGCGCCATCCAGCAGCAGGTTGACCCGTTCCAGCCCGAAGACCGGAATGGCGTTGGCGTTGTAGGTGGTGTCATCGCCGCTGTTGCTGATCGGGTGCTGCACGGTGCGGCGGCCATTGACCAGCAGCAGCGTGTACTTCGAGCCCAGGTTGCGCAGGTTGATGGAGCCCACGTCACCGCGTGCGACGTTGGAGTTCCGGCCAGCGTTGGTGGTGCCTTTCTCCGTAATGGCCACGTCGCCAAACTGCTGCAGGCTGCGGAACAGCTCGTTGCCGTTGGTGGCAAGGGTGGCGTCTATCTGCTCGCGGTCCACAGCGACCACCGGTAGTGCCGCCTGCGCACCGCCGCCGGCAATCTGCGAGCCGAGCACGGAGACCTTGTCCAGCGTGCGCGCGTTGGAACCCTGTGACGGCGATCCCGTCGCAGCTGCTTCTTCAGCGGCCTCTGCGGGCTCGGCGGCCTCCGCTGCCCCGGTCGGTGCAAGCAGCGTGCACAGGGCAAGCGCCAGATGACTGCGCTTAGCGCGTAGCGTCCGCATATGCGCCTCGCACGATGCTGCCTTCCAGCTTCTGCTCGTCCTTCACCAGGTTGTACAGCGGGCACGTTGCCTCGACCGACTGGCGCAGCGCATCGATCTCCTGTTCCGACGCCGGCGATTCAATCCGCACCTTGTAACGGATGTCGCTGTACCGCGCCGGCGAACGCACGTTGCTGCCGAAGCGCGGGCTCACCTGGCCATCCACGGTCAGCTCCAGCGAATCCAGCAGCACGTTGCGCGAGGCCGCCTGCACTTCGAAGATGTGGGTCAGGCAGGTACCGGTCACGCCGAGCAGGTGTTCCTCCACCGTCGGGGCCAGGCCATAGCCGAGCAGTCCCGGCGCGCTGTCGTGCAGTTGCTGGTGGTAGCCATCCTTGCCCAAGAAGACGCGGCGCAGGCCGGTACGCGGTTCGACGTGGGCGCGGGCGACCAGGGTTTCCGGCTCGGCCGGCCTGGCCTTGCCGGCGCCCGGCTTCACCTGTCGGGCCAGCACCGCCGGCCGCTTCTCCTCGGTGATGAAGTCACGCAGGCCCGGCGGCAGCTTTGGATCGCGCTCTGCCGCACTGTGGATGTATTCCACGTCAGCATGGCTGACCTGTTGCGGACGGGTAACCAGGTCGATAGCCGAGGAGTTCTCATGCACCGCGCGCTTGAGCGCCTGCAACTGGGCGTCGGTGGCCGGTGAATCGATGTAGGCCACATAGGACAGGTTGTTGGGGTAGGCCAGCGTCTCGCTCTTGCGCTCGGGAATGCTGGTGAACACCACGTCCAGACCATCCAGCGGCACGCCCTGCACGGCCGCCTGCACGACGTACTCATCGGCCACCGAGCTGGCCAGCGTGCCTACCAGCGAATCCCAGGAGCCGGCGCCTAGGTTGTAGCCGGCGTAGTTGCGGCCGCTGTCGCTGATGTACTGGAATTCCCCGGTCGGCCCGATGCGCAGGCGGCGTACGCCGGAGCGGCTTTCGGCGGTGACTTTGGCGTGGATCGCCGTGGGCGTACCGGGTTTGGCCGACTGGTCCTGGATGGCCTCGCGCTTGGCCGCCAGGTAAGTGCGCAGCGGCGAGGACTGGTCCTCGGCCGAGGAAGCCAGCGGGGCCAGCGGGGCCAGCAGCAGCATGGCGGACAATGCGGTGGTGCCGATTACCTTGAACGGCGTCGTGCAGCGTGCGATGGACATGGGAGAACGGCCTCCGAAGTGGTTCGTGAATAGAAGTCCACTCTTTCATGTCGCATCGCCGCATTTAAATAACCGTTGGCAATTCCCATATACATGCCCGACGCCGCCGCGATTCGACGGATGGGATGCCACTGCTAGAGTCGGGTTGACCAGATACAGAGGGACAGGACTGAATGACCACCACCGATCCACTGGTACTGGTGCTGCAAGGCAGCGCGGTAAATGACATCCCAAGCTTCTATGCCGAGATCAACCGGGTCTTCATGGCCGGCGAAGATTGGCAGCTCGGGCACAGCCTGGATGCACTGGATGACATGCTGTACGGCGGCTATGGGGTGCTGGCCGGACACGAAGGCGCGACATTGATCTGGCGGGACATCGAACATTCCCGCAACGCGCTCGGCGAGGGAGCCACCCGCGCGTGGCTGCAGACGAAGCTGGATGCAGAAGCCAGTTTCAACGTACGCGCGATCACCGCTCAGCTCGAGGCCCTCGATGCCGGCGAAGGCAAGACCTACTTCCAGATCGTCATGGAGATCTTCGCGGCCCATCCCCGCATCCTGCTGGCCGATCGCTGAGCCTCGCTGGCCGAAGGGCCCCGATGGGTAGGGTCGATTCCCGAACGACCGCACGTAGACGAGAAACGCCCGGTGGCGCATGGGGCGCAAACGGAAGCGTCTCTCGGTTCGAAGGTCATGCGTTAACGGGCGTGATCACGCGATCGGCAGTCGTCTTGCGACCGACCCTACCATTCAGTCGGCTAACCGTTTAGGTCGGCGCAACCTCCAATTCGGCACAGGCGGCAGCCGCAGGTGCGACCCTCCCCTACAATGTGGAGTCCGGCCTGCCCAAGGCCCCGCCACCGATGGACCCCGCGTGACCCAGAAGCCCGCTGAACACACCCCGCTGATGAAGCAGTTCTTTGCCGCCAAGTCCGAATACCCAGACCTGCTGCTGTTCTTCCGCATGGGCGACTTCTACGAGCTGTTCTACGACGACGCCCGCAAGGCGGCGCGGCTGCTGGACATCACCCTGACCCAGCGCGGCAGCTCCGGCGGCGCGCCGATCCCGATGGCCGGGGTGCCCGTGCATGCCTACGAGGGCTACCTGGCGCGGCTGGTGGCACTGGGCGAATCGGTGGCCATCTGCGAGCAGATCGGCGACCCGGCGCTGGCCAAGGGCCTGGTCGAGCGCAAGGTGGTGCGGATCGTCACCCCGGGTACCGTCACCGACGAGGCGCTGCTGGATGAGCGCCGCGATACCCTGCTGATGGCGCTCTCGCGTGGCAAGCACGGCTACGGCCTGGCGTGGGCCGACCTGGCCGGTGGCCGCTTCCTGGTCAACGAGGTCGATTCCGACGACGCGCTGGAGGCCGAACTGGCCCGCCTGGAGCCGGCCGAACTGCTGGTGCCCGATGAAGAGAACTGGCCGGAATTCCTCAAGCATCGCAGTGGCATCCGCCGCCGCGCGCCGTGGCTGTTCGACGCCGACAGCGGCCGCCGCCAGCTGCTGGCCTTCTTCAAGCTGCACGACCTGACCGGCTTCGGCATCGACGACAAGCCGCGCGCCACCGCCGCTGCCGGCGCCCTCCTTGGTTATGTCGAGGAAACCCAGAAACAGCGCCTGCCGCACCTGACCTCCATTTCCACCGAAACGGCGAGCGAGGCGATCGCGATGAACGCGGCCACCCGCCGCCATCTCGAGCTGGATACGCGCGTGGACGGCGATACCCGCAATACACTGCTGGGTGTGCTCGACACCACGGTCACTCCCATGGGTGGGCGCCTGCTGCGCCGCTGGCTGCACCGTCCGCTGCGCCTGCGCGAGGTGCTGGTGCAGCGCCACGATGCGGTGGCCACGCTGATCGACCGCGGTGCCGACAGTGACGTGCGCGAAGCCTTCCGTGCGCTGGGCGACCTCGAGCGCATCCTTACCCGCGTGGCGCTGCGTTCGGCGCGCCCGCGCGATTTCTCCACCCTGCGTGATGGCCTGGGCCTGCTGCCGGAGGTGCGCGCGGTGCTGGCACCGCTGGATTCGCCGCGCCTGGTGGCCCTGCGCGAGGCGTTGGGCTCGCATGACGAATGCGCGCACCTGCTGGCCTCGGCCATCGCTACTGCCCCGCCGATGAAGCTCAGCGACGGCGGCGTGATCGCGGAAGGCTATGACGCCGAACTCGACGAACTGCGCCGCCTGTCCACCCATGCCGACCAGTTCCTGATCGACCTGGAACAGCGCGAGCGCGCCAGCAGCGGCATCGCCACGCTGAAGGTCGGCTACAACCGCGTGCACGGCTACTACATCGAAATCAGCAAGGGCCAGAGCGAAAAGGCGCCGGTGCATTACACCCGCCGCCAGACCCTGACCAATGCCGAGCGTTACATCACCGAAGAACTGAAGTCGTTCGAAGACAAGGTGCTGTCGGCGCGCGAACGCTCGCTGACGCGCGAAAAGCTGCTGTACGAACAGCTGCTCGATACCCTGGCGGGCGAACTGGAACCGCTCAAGCAGTGCGCCGCCGCGCTCAGCGAGCTTGACGTGCTGGCCGGCTTCGCCGAACGCGCGCAGGCGCTGGACTGGGCGCGCCCGGAGCTGGAAACCGCCCCATGCCTGCGCATCGAGCGTGGCCGCCACCCGGTGGTGGAAGCGGTGCGCGAGCAGCCGTTCGAACCCAATGACCTGGACCTGCACGCCGACCGCCGCATGCTGGTCATCACCGGCCCGAACATGGGCGGTAAATCCACTTACATGCGCCAGAACGCGCTGATCGTGCTGCTGGCCCACATCGGCAGCTTCGTGCCGGCCAGCCGCGCGGTGATCGGCCCGATCGACCGCATCCTGACCCGCATCGGCGCCGGCGATGACCTGGCACGTGGCCAATCGACCTTCATGGTCGAGATGAGCGAAACCAGCTACATCCTGCACCACGCCACCGCGCAGTCGCTGGTGTTGATGGATGAGATCGGGCGCGGCACCTCCACGTATGACGGCCTGGCGCTGGCCGACGCGGTGGCCCGCCACCTCGCGTACGAGAACCGCTGCTACACGCTGTTTGCCACCCACTACTTCGAGCTCACCGCGCTGGCCGACGAGCAGCACCAAGGCGGCATCAGTGGCATAGCCAACGTGCATCTGGACGCGGTGGAGCACGGCGAGGCGCTGGTGTTCATGCACGCGGTGAAGGACGGCCCGGCCAACCGCAGCTTCGGCCTGCAGGTGGCCGCACTGGCCGGCCTGCCCCGCGCCACCGTGGCGCAGGCCCGGCGCCGGCTGGCCGAGCTGGAGCAGCGTGGTGGCGAGACCGTGGCCGCCACCATGGCCCCGCAGGCGCTGGACGCGCCGCAGCAGTTCGGGCTGTTCACTGCGCCGTCCAGCAAGGCGCAGGAGGCGTTGGCCGCGATTGATCCGGATGAGCTGACCCCGAAGCAGGCGCTGGAAGCGCTGTACCGGTTGAAGGCGCTGGTGTGAAGCATCACGACCGACGGTCGTTATGCTCCGCCGGTCCCATCCCGGGTCGAAGGAGTCGATCGTGAATACGAACTCGCTCACCGCATCCCTTTTCTCGCAGTTGCAGGGCACTGGCGTCCAACAGGTCTCCCAGCAGCTCGGTCTGGACCAGAACCAGGCCACCCAGGCGGTCAGCGCCGCCCTGCCGCTGTTGATGGGCGCGCTCGGCAGCAACGCCAGCCAGCCGCAGGGCGCGCAGTCGCTGCTCAATGCGCTCCAGAAAGATCATCTCGGCGGCGGTAGCGGCGGCGGCGGTTTCGACCTCGGCGGAATCCTTGGGGCCGTGCTCGGGGGCGGCGGCGGAGGTGCCGCCACCAACGGCGCTGGCATCCTCGGCCACGTGTTTGGCGGCCAGACCGATCAGGCGGCCCAGGTGCTGGGCAACAAGACCGGCCTCGACAGCGGCCGCGCCGGCCAGCTGCTGGCGATCCTGGCGCCCATCGTGATGTCGTTCCTGGCCCAGCGGTTTGCCCAGCAGGGCAACGCCAGCAACCTCAGCCAGGCGCTCGGCGCCGAAGCGCCACCGGCCGCTGCTGGCGGCATTGGCGGCCTGCTCAACGCGTTCGACCAGGATGGCGACGGCCAGTTCGGCCTCAGCGATGTCATGGGCATTCTCAGCAAGCGCTGACCAGCCTGTCGGTCGCCGGCTTGCATGGCCGGCGACCTTTCAATAGTCCGTACCTATCACTTCGGTTAGATCAATTGAATTTACCAACCGCCGACCGGCGCATAGGGTAGTTGGGCTGCCCTCGCGTCCTTCCGCGGGGCCCATTCCACATTCGCCAGTCCACAGGTAACTGCCCATGAAAAGCGAAGCGAAGTGCCCGTTCAACCACGCCCTTGTCGGCGATGCCACCACCAACCGCGACTGGTGGCCCAACCAGCTCCGCGTGGACCTGCTCAACCAGCACTCCTCGCGCTCGCACCCGCTGGCTGCCGACTTCGATTACGCCAAGGCGTTCTCCCAGCTCGACTACGCCGCGCTCAAGGCCGACCTCACCGCGCTGATGACCGATTCGCAGGACTGGTGGCCGGCCGACTTCGGCCACTACGGCGGCCTGTTCGTGCGCATGGCCTGGCACAGCGCCGGCACCTACCGCATCGGTGACGGCCGCGGCGGCGGTGGCCGCGGCCAGCAGCGCTTCGCCCCGCTCAACAGCTGGCCGGACAACGTGAGCCTGGACAAGGCACGCCGCCTGCTGTGGCCGATCAAGCAGAAGTACGGCCAGGCCATTTCCTGGGCCGACCTGCTGATCCTCACCGGCAACGTCGCACTGGAATCGATGGGCTTCAAGACGCTGGGCTTCGCCGGCGGCCGCCCCGATACCTGGGAACCGGACCAGGACGTGTACTGGGGCCGCGAAACCACCTGGCTGGGCGGCGATGTGCGCTACGCGCACGGCTCCGAAGGTGTGGTCGAAGACCATGGCGTGCTGGTGTCCGATGACGATGCCGACGGTGACATCCATTCGCGCAACCTGGAAAACCCGCTGGCCGCCGTGCAGATGGGCCTGATCTACGTGAACCCCGAAGGCCCGGATGGCAACCCGGACCCGGTCAAGGCCGCCATCGACATCCGCGACACCTTCGGCCGCATGGCCATGGATGACGAGGAAACCGTGGCGCTGATCGCCGGCGGCCACAGCTTCGGCAAGACCCACGGCGCCGGCCCGGCCGACAACGTGGACGTGGAACCCGAAGCGGCCGGTCTCGAACACCAGGGCCTGGGCTGGGCCAACAAGTTCGGCAGCGGCAAGGGCGGCGACACCATCACCAGCGGCCTGGAAGTGACCTGGACGCGCACCCCGGCGCAGTGGAGCCACGACTTCTTCGAGATCCTGTTCGGCAACGAATGGGAACTGACCAAGAGCCCGGCCGGCGCCCATCAATGGGTGGCCAAAAATGCCGATGCAGTGATTCCCGACGCGCATGATCCGTCGAAGAAGCACCGCCCGACCATGCTCACCACCGACCTGTCGCTGCGGCTGGACCCGGCCTACGAAAAGATCTCGCGCCGCTTCCTCGAGAATCCGCAGCTGTTCGCCGATGCGTTCGCGCGGGCGTGGTTCAAGCTGACCCACCGCGACATGGGTCCGCGCGCCCGCTACCTGGGCCCGGAAGTGCCGGCCGAAACCTTCATCTGGCAGGACCCGGTGCCGGAAGCGTCGAAGACGCAGATCAGCGCGGCCGACGTAGCCGCCCTGAAGCAGCAGATCGCCGCTGCCGGGTTGAGCGTGGCCGAGCTGGTCTCCACCGCGTGGGCCTCGGCCTCCACGTTCCGTGGTTCGGACAAGCGCGGCGGCGCCAATGGTGCGCGCATCCGACTGGCCCCGCAGAAGGACTGGGCGGTGAACCAGCCGCAGCAGCTGGCCAAGGTGCTGGCTGCACTGGAGAAGATCCAGGCTGGCTTCAAGGGCGATGGCGGCGCGCAGGTATCACTGGCCGATCTGATCGTTCTCGCCGGCAATGTCGGCGTGGAGCAGGCGGCCAAGGCCGGTGGCCATGACGTCAGCGTGCCGTTCAACGCGGGCCGCACCGATGCCAGCCAGGACCAGACCGACGTGGAATCGTTCGCGGTGCTGGAGCCGTATGCCGATGGTTTCCGCAACTACGTGAAGGGCCGCTACAGCGTGCCGGCCGAGGCGCTGCTGATCGACAAGGCGCAGCTGCTGACCCTGACCGGGCCGGAGCTGACCGCGCTGGTGGGCGGGCTGCGCGTGCTGGGTGCGAACGTGGATGGCAACACCCAGGGCGTGCTGACCGAACGGCCGGGCACGCTGAGCAACGACTTCTTCGTCAACCTGCTGGACATGCGTACGCAGTGGAAGGCCAGCGGTGATGGCTATGAAGGCATCGATCGCAACGGTGGCGGCAAGCGCTGGACCGGCAGCCGTGCCGACCTGGTATTCGGCTCCAATTCGGTGCTGCGCGCCGTGGCCGAAGTGTATGCAAGCGCCGATGGCGAGAAGAAGTTCGTCAGCGACTTCGTGGCTGCCTGGGCGCGGGTGATGGAGCTGGACCGGTACGACCTGCACCGCTAACGCGGTTTTAGGGGCGCACGACCAACGGTCGTGCGCTACCTGTTACATCGCGCCCACGCACTACATTGCGTCGAGATCGCCCAATGCCTTGATCAGCCGCCGCGCGCGCTTGTCGGGGCGATGCTCCGGTGGGAGGTAGCCGTTCTTCATTGCCGCGCGCTGGGCACGCTGCTCCGCCCTGCGCGCGCGGGATGCTTCGCTTTCTTCATACAACTGCTGCGCCACCGGCGCCGGGCCGCGCAGGTCGCTCAGGCCGCGCACCTGCACGTCATACACCTCATCGCCGCGGCTGATCTGCAGCTGCTCGCCCACGCGTACCGCGCGCGAGGATTTCGGGCGCTGTCCGGCCACGTCCACCTTGCCCGTTTCCACGGCCTGCTTGGCCAGGCTGCGGGTCTTGAAGAAGCGTGCGGCCCAGAGCCACACGTCCAGCCGCACGGAGGCGGCCACCAACGGTTGTGCTTCGGTCATGCGGTTGGTTCAGCTCCCCGGCTCGGCCGGTCGTCGATTCAACGGTTGCGGCGCCGACGGGTTGCCCCGGCACCCGGTGCCACCGATCAGTACGGGTACCCCCGCATCCAGATCGCGGCGCTGGCTGCCGACCTGGCATTCCGGTCGGTCCATCGGCCGTACCTGCGCGTCGCGCAGGCGGTCGTCCGTAGACGAACATGCGGGCAGCGCGGCGGCAATCAAGAGCGCCAGCACGGCGGGGATGAACCGGTCAGCCGGGCGGGTCCGGCGCCGTCCCGTGCCGGGTATAGCTGTCGCGGCGATCATGCAGTGAGACGCGGAGGTGCGCATCGCGATGTCCCGTTGATGGGCGTGGTGCTAGTGTGCCGCTGTCCCGCCTTGATCTCCAGAGCCCATGGCCAAAGCGCCGCTTGACCTGACCACCGGCCCGATCGGGCGCAACCTGTTCCTGTTCGCCCTGCCGATCCTGGCGGGCAACATCGCCCAGTCGTTGAACGGCTCGGTGAATGCGGTGTGGGTGGGCCGCTTCCTGGGCGAGGCGGCGCTGACGGCTACCGCCAACGCCAACAACATCATGTTCTTCCTGATCGGTTCGGTGTTCGGCATCGGCATGGCCGCCACCATCCTGATCGGCCAGGCGATGGGCGCCAAGGACATCCCCCAGGCGCGGCGGGTAATGGGCACCAGTGCCACCTTCTTCATCGGGCTGTCGGTGGTGATCGCCATCGCCGGCTGGTGGCTGTCGCATCCGCTGCTGGCGGCGATGGGCACGCCGGCCGCGTCACTGCCGCTGGCCGAGGCCTACCTGCGCATCATCTTCCTGGCCATGCCCACGCTGTACGCGTTCGCTTTCCTCAGCTCGGCACTGCGCGGCGTCGGCGATTCGCGCACGCCGTTCCGCTTCCTGCTGCTGTCGGTGGTGCTGGATATCGGCTTCAATCCGCTGCTGATTTTCGGCATCGGGCCGTTCCCCAGGCTGGGCATCGCTGGCGCGGCGTGGGCCACGCTCATCGCGCAGACGCTGTCGCTGATCGGGCTGCTCTGGTACATGCGCAACAAGCGCCATGTGTTGTGGCTGGGGCGCAAGGACATGCGGCTGTTCAAGATCGACACGGAAATCCTGCGCGCACTGGTGGTCAAGGGCGTGCCGATGGGCCTGCAGATGGTGCTGATCTCGCTGTCGATGATCATGATGATGACCATGGTCAACAGCTACGGCACCGATACCGCGGCGGCCTATGGTGCGTCGCTGCAGTTGTGGACCTACGTGCAGATGCCGGCGATGGCGATCGGTGCGGCATGTTCGTCGATGGCCGCGCAGAACGTGGGCGCGGGCAACTGGTCGCGGGTGCGTGGCACCGCGCGCAGCGGCGTGCTGTACAACTTCCTGCTGACCGGCGTGTTGATCCTGCCGCTGATCCTGCTGGACCGTTACTCGCTGGCGCTGTTCCTGCCCAGCGGCAGCGAAGCGCTGGACGTGGCGCGCCACCTCAACCACATCGCGGTGTGGTCGTTCCTGTTCTTCGGCGTGAACTTCGTGATCTCCGGCGTGGTGCGCTCCACCGGTGCGGTGATTCCGCCGCTGCTGATCCTGGCCGCCTCGTTGTGGGGAATCCGGGTGCCGTTCGCCGAGCTGCTGCAGGATCGCTGGGGCGCCGATGCGGTGTGGTGGAGTTTCCCGGTGAGTTCGTTCTGCGCGATGCTGATGTCGCTGGCGTATTACCGCTGGGGCGGCTGGCGCAAGGCACGCATGTTGCCGGCGCATCGCCAGGAAGTGGCGGCGCCCGCGGAAATTCCCGCATCGCCGCCCTCGCCGGTCGCCGATCCTGCGCCGCCGATTGCCGCAGTCGAACGCGGGTAGATGGCGCAGAAACGCAAACGGCCACCCGAAGGTGGCCGTCTGGTGGGGTAGGTACCGACCCTTGGTCGGTACCCCACGCCGGAATTACTGGGCAGCCTTGGCAGCCAGGCGCGCGGCCTTGGCCTGCGCAGCAGCAGCCAGATCTTCCTTGATGCGGGCAGCCTTGCCTTCCAGGCCACGCAGGTAGTACAGCTTGCCGGCGCGGACCTTACCACGACGCTTCACTTCGACCGAGTCGATGATGGCGCTGTGGGTCTGGAAGACGCGCTCGACGCCGTAGCCGTGCGAGATCTTGCGGACGGTGAACGCGGAGTTCAGGCCGGCGTTCTTGGTGCCGATCACGACGCCTTCGTACGCCTGGACGCGCTCGCGGTTGCCTTCCTTCACCTTCACGTTCACGACAATGGTGTCGCCCTGGCTGAACTTCGGCAGCTCGCGGGTGATCTGGGCGGATTCGAAGTCCGAGAGGATGGTTTTGTTCAGCTTGCTCATGGGTGCACCGATTGTGTTCGTTCGGGTGGGCGTGTCGTTTCGACAACGTAGGCTCATGCAGTCACCGGACTGTGCTGCACGTTTTTTGTAGGGTTTCCACCGTCAGGCGTGAAAGGCCTGATGGGAATCCGCAATTCTAACCATTCTTCGGGGCAGTTACCACCCCAGCGGGCGTTACGGCAGTTCGGCCCTCGCCTGGTCCAGCAGGATCCGGTCGGCCTTGGACAGGCTGGCCTCGTCAAGCAGGTCCGGGCGCCGCAGCCAGGTCCGCAGCAGCGACTGCTGGCGGCGCCAGCGGGCAATGGCCGCGTGGTTGCCCGAGCGCAGCACGTCCGGGACATCGCCCCATTCATGATGCGCCGGCTGGCTGAAATGCGGGCAGTCCAGCAGCCCCTGCGGGCCTTCGAAACTATCCTGGGCGGCAGACTCGGCGTCGTTCAGGGCGCCTTCCTGCAGCCGGGTCACGGCATCCACGATCACCGCCGCGCCCAGCTCACCGCCGGACAGGACGTAATCGCCAATCGAGATTTCCTCGGTGACCTCGGCCGCCAGGAAGCGCTCATCCACGCCCTCATAGCGCCCGCACAGCAGGATCATGCGCGGCAATGCCGCCAGTTCCCGGACCTTGGCCTGGGTCAGCGGCTTGCCCTGCGGGCTCAGGTAAATGACCGGGGCCGGTGCCGGGTCGGCCGCCTTGGCCGCGGCCAGGCAGGCGCGCAGCGGCTCGATCAGCATCACCATGCCCGGGCCACCGCCGAACGGACGGTCGTCCACCCGGCGATAGTTGCCCTCGGCGTAGTCACGCGGATTCCAGCCATGCAGGTCCAGCAGGCCGCGTTCGGCCGCACGGCCGACCACGCCCAGCGCGGCCGACTGCGCCATGAACTCCGGGAACAAGGTGATGACGTCAATGCGCACCGGTCAGAACTCCGGGTCCCAATCAACGATGACCAGGTTGGCCTCGAAATCCACCGATTTGACGAAGTCCGGCTGCACGAACGGAATCATCCGCTCACGGTCGCCCTGCACCACCACCACGTCGTTGGAGCCGGTCGAGAACAGGTGCGATACCCGCCCCAGTTCGACGCCATCCACGGTGCGCACCTGCAGACCTTCCAGGTCAACCCAGTAATACTCGTCGGCCTTCGGCGGCGGCAGTGCGCTGCGTGCTACATAGACTTCGGTTCCGTACATCGACTCGACCACATCGCGGTCGGTGATATCGGGAAACACCGCAACCAGGTGCTTGCCGGACTGACGTCCGCGCGCGCCCTTGAGGGTGCTCTCCTGGCCGGCGGGCGTGCGCAGGATCCAGGGCTGATAGTTGAAGATGGCGGTACGCGGCTCGGTCCAGGACTCGAGCTTTATCTCGCCTCGCACACCAAAAGCGCCGACAATCCTGCCCAGCAGGATGCGGCGCTCGGTATCTTTCATCTGTATATGCCGACGGGCCGCGCCAGGCGCGGCCCTTCAGGATCAGGCCGCAGCGGCCTGGGCCTTGGTCGCTTCCTTGTACAGGTTGCGAACCTTGTCGGTCAGCTGGGCGCCATTGGCAACCCATGCGTCGACCTTCGGGATATCCAGCACGATGCGGGCTTCGGCGCCCTGGGCAACCGGGTTGTAGTAACCCACGCGCTCGATGTTGCGGCCGTCACGCGCGCTGCGCGAGTCGGTCACGATGATGTGGTAGAACGGACGCTTCTTGGCGCCGCCGCGGGTCAGTCGGATCTTGACCATGGTGTTGCTTCCTCTATTGCCCAGTCGCCAGGATGGCGCGGTAAGCCGGCGATTATAGCGGCCGGTCCGGGGCATTCCAAGCCCAGCGGGGCATTTGAAGCTGAACGGGGGCCCGGCCGCCGCGTTGCGGCGTCGCACGACCAACGGTAGTGCGCTACCGACGACCGACCATTGCGGGTGGCATCACCGGGGACCGCCTGCTATCTCCCCGAGGTAGGGCACGACCGTTGGTCGTGCCGCCTCACGCCAGGGGCTCCCATGGCTGCCCGGCAATGCTCGCGATGGCCTCGTGTACCAACGCCTCCGACCCAGTGAATCGGTGGCCATCGATACTCGTTATCGGCCACACCCCCGCCGCATTGCAGGCGATGGCCGCGTCGAACCCGGCCAGGTCGTCCAACCGCACCCGCGCCAGCTGCGGTTCCCCGCCCCACCCGGCCTGCAGCAGGCGCTCCTGCGTTCCGCGCAACGCTGGGGCCTGCGGCCACACCAGTTCGCCGCCACGCCCGAACGCGATGTTCCAGGTGGTGCCTTCGCTGATCGCACCCTGCGCATCCACGAATACTGCATCGTCGTACCCGGCCTGCAGCGCCTGCCGACGATGCTCGAACAACGGGAACGTGCCTACATGCTTGAGGTGAGGCAGCTCGCGCTGGTACACCACGCTGCGCACGCGGCGTGCCGTTGCCGGCAGCGTCACCGGCGCCGACACTGCCACCAGCACATCCACCGGCACGACCTGCAGCGGCTGGCGGAAATCGAACGCGCGCGAAAACACCGTTACCCGCAGCGAGGCATCTACCCTGCCTTCGGCCTGCAGCGCCGCCTGCATCCAGGCCTGCACCCGGGTGCCGTCCAGCGTGCTGCCAAACAGTTCCTCGGTGCCCTGGCGCAAGCGCCGCAGGTGCAGGTCGAGCCCCTGCACCGCACCGCCGCGCACCTGCAGCGAGGTGAAGTGGCCGTAGTTGACCAGCGCGCCGGCCAGATCGTCGGCGCTGGCGCGGTGGCCGTTGCAGTACACGCTCATCCCAGCAACCCGCGCGCGTCGGCCCACAGCGCCTGCAGCACTTCGGCCGCCGGCTTGTCGGGCGCCATCCAGGCCGATTGCCCGGCCCACGCCTGCATCGCGTCGATGCGGTGTTCGCGGTTGGCCTGGGCGCGCATCGGCGCGGTCAGGCCGCGCTGCACTGGGTACGGGCGCGGCGGCGGCGCGGTCGGGGCGGCGGCTGCACGCACATAGGGCGTCGCCAGGCCACGGCCGAGCCGGCCGCTGAAGGCACGGGTCGGCCAGGTGTCTTCCGGTTCGGCGGCCGCCAGCGCCTGCGACCAGGCCGGGTTGATCGCGCACTCGGGCGTGCGCAGGAACGCGGTGCCGATCTGCACCGCGCTGGCACCCAGCACCAGCGCGGCGGCGATGCCGCGACCGTCGGCGATGCCGCCTGCGGCAATCACCGGCACCTGCAGGCGGTCGGCCAGGCGCGGCACCAAGGCGAACAGGCCCACCAGCTGGCGCTCGGCAGCCGCCGGATCAAACGCGCCGCGATGGCCACCGGCCTCGAAGCCCTGCGCCACGACCGCATCGGCACCCGCAGCCTCGGCGGCCAGCGCTTCGGCCAAGGTGGTGGCGCAGGCGAACCAGGCGATGCCGGCGTCTTTCAGGCGCTGCACCTGGGCGGCGCTGAAGACGCCCATGATGGTGGAGGCGACCGCAGGCTTCGCGGCAATCAGTGCATCGAACTGCGCATCGAAATCGGCGGGGCCGGCGTCGGCGGCATCTGCCGGCACTTCCGGGCCCCACTGCGCGAGAAACGCCCGGGTGGCGGCTTCGGCGTCAGCATCGCGCGCGGGCGCAGCATCCGGGATCCACACATTGACCTGCGCCGGGCCTGTTGACTGGGCGCGGAAGGCGTCCATCCACGCCACGATGTCCTGCGGCTGCGAGAGAACCGCGCCCATCGCGCCCATGCTGCCGTGGTTGGCCAGCACGGCCGACAGCGTCACCGGACAGGCGCCAGCCATGGGGGCGAGCAGAATGGGAGACTGCAACGAGAAACGCCGACAGAAACTGTCGGCGCGTTCGAGGATTCGCGGGTCGGTCATGCGGGGCGCACCTTGGGGTCGACCTTTACAGTCTACGCCGGGCGGCCCGATGACCGGCGCCTTGATCAGCGGAACGGCATGCCGCCGCGGCCGCCCATGGCACCCATCATGCCCTTCATGCTGCGCATCATGCCCTTCATGCCGCCGCCGGCCATCTTGCTCATCATCTTTTCCATCTGCTGATACTGCTTCATCAGCTTGTTGACGTCGGCCGGAGTCAGGCCGGAACCACGCGCGATGCGGGCACGGCGCGAGCCGTTGAGCAGGCCCGGGTTGCGGCGTTCCTTCTTGGTCATCGAATTGATGATGGCGATCATGCGCGGCACTTCCTTGCCCTGGCTGACCTGCTGCTTGAGGTGCTCGGGGATCTGGCCCAGGCCCGGCAGCTTGTCCATCAGGCCGCCGATGCCGCCCATGTTCTGCATCTGCTCGAGCTGGTCGCGCATGTCGTTCAGGTCGAACTTCTTGCCCTTGGCGACCTTCTCGGCCAGCTTCTGCGCCTTGTCCTTGTCGACCTGCTGCTCAACCTGCTCCACCAGCGACAGCACGTCGCCCATGTCCAGGATGCGGCTGGCGATACGGTCCGGATGGAACACGTCCAGGCCGTCGGGCTTTTCGCTGACGCCGACGAACTTGATCGGCTTGCCGGTGATGTAGCGCACGCTCAGCGCGGCACCGCCACGGGCGTCACCGTCGGTCTTGGTCAGCACCACGCCGGTCAGCGGCAGCGCTTCACCGAAGGCCTTGGCGGTATTGGCCGCATCCTGGCCGGTCATGGCATCGACGACGAACAGGGTTTCCGCCGGGTTCACCGCCGCGTGCAGGGCCTTGATCTCGGCCATCATCGCTTCGTCGATGGCCAGGCGGCCGGCGGTATCGACCAGCAGCACGTCCACGAATGACTTGCGCGCATCGTCGATGGCCGCGCGCACGATGGCTTCCGGCTTCTGGTCGGCGCTGGACGGGAAGAACAGCACGCCCACCTGGTCGGCCAGGGTCTTGAGCTGCTCGATCGCGGCCGGACGGTAGACGTCGGCCGACACCACCATCACCTTCTTCTTGCGCTTCTCCTTCAGGTGCTTGGCCAGCTTGCCCACCGTGGTGGTCTTGCCCGCACCCTGCAGGCCGGCCATCAGGATGATGGCCGGGGCCGGCACATTGAGGTTCAGGTCGGAGGCGGCCGAGCCCATCACGGCGGTCAGCTCGTCGCGCACGACCTTGATCAGCGCCTGGCCCGGGGTCAGCGACTTGAGCACTTCCTGGCCGACCGCGCGCACCTTGATGCGCTCGACCAGGGCCTGCACGACCGGCAGGGCGACGTCGGCTTCCAGCAGCGCGATGCGGACTTCGCGGGTGGCCTCGCGGATGTTTTCCTCGGTGAGGCGACCGCGGCCACGCAGCCGCTCGATGGTGCCGGAGAGGCGCTGGGTCAGGGACTCGAACATGGAGGCAACCTGTTCAGAACGAAAGACAAAGAGACGCACAGTATAGCGGGTCCGCTGCACTCCCCCGACGGCCCGGGGGTATGCGAAACTGACACGATGACAATCGTTCTCATCGCGACCCTGCTGTACCTGGCCGCCACCGCCCTGCTGGTGCGCGCGGTGGTGCGCGATGACGCCAACCGCTCGCCCACCTGGCTGTGGCCGGCGGTGCCGGCGATGGTCCTGCACGGCAGCTACCACGCACTGGTGGCCCTGCACACCAGCGGCGGGCCGGACATGCACTTCTTCGCGGCGCTGTCCCTGGTCGGGCTGGGCATGGCCTGGCTGACCTCGCTGGTGGCCGCGCGCGGGCGCATGGCCGCGCTGGGCGTGCTGGTGTTCCCGATGGCCGCGGCGGTGCTGTGCGTCTACCACGGCTACGGGCATGCACCCAGCCGGCCGCTGGGCTGGCAGCTGGCCACCCACGCCTGGATGGCGCTGCTGGCCTACGCCACCCTGAGCGTGGCTGCGTTGCTGGCGATCATGCTGTGGCTGCAGGAACGCGCCCTGCGCCGCCGCGATTTCCGCCCGTGGCTGCGCGCCCTGCCGCCGCTGGCGGACCTGGAAGCCCTGCTGTTCCGCGTGATCGCGGTGGGCTTTGCCCTGCTCACGCTGACCCTGCTCACCGGCGTGCTGTTCGTGGACGACCTGCTCGCGCAGAAACTGGTGCACAAGACCGTGCTCAGCGTGCTGTCGTGGATCGTCTTCGGCACCCTGCTGATCGGTCGCCGCCGCTACGGCTGGCGCGGCGCCAAAGCGGTGCATTGGACCCTCACCGCCATGGCGCTGCTGCTGCTGGCATTCTTCGGCAGCCAGTTCGTCATCGAACTGGTGTTCGGGCGCGCGCGCTGATCAACCGCCGCGGCGCGCCCGCTGCATCGCTTACAGCCCGTAACGCGCGATCACATCAAGGTGCCGCTGTTCGTCCTGGCCGCAGGCTTCGGCCAGGCGCAGCCAGCACATCCGATGCGGCCAGCCGGCGGTGGCCTCAAGCAGGAACCGGTGCAGCGCCAGCGGGGGCGCTTCCTGAGGCTGGGCGAGGGTGAACAGCACCCCCGGCAGCGGCGCGCCGTCGGCCTGGGTGTCGGCAAGCTGGTAGTCGTCCGCGCTGTGGGTCCACAGCTTCCAGCCGCGGTCCTTGACCGCGTCGGAGAACGCCGCCCAGGCCTCCTCGCCCGGATGCACGCCATCCACCAGCCAGCTCGCCGCATGTCCCCCGCTTTCCAGCAGATGGACTTCGGCATAGGTAGGCATGAAGCGACGGCGTTCTTCTTCATCTTCCGGTGCCGGATGCACCAGTTCGGCGTCGAACACCACCCAGTCGTCCACGCGCTGGCGCCGGTTGGCTGGCGCGTTCTCGACGATGCGCGCGGTGACCGGGCCGGTCCGGCGCGCGTAGTACTCGATCGGGTCGCCACCGTCCATGCAGCGGATGATCACCCAGCCGAAGTTCTCTTCGACGGGGCCTTCGGTGCTGTCCAGTTCCATGCCGACCGCGGCGGCGGATGTCCGCACGGCAGCCCAGTCACGAGCCGCGCTGGCTGCCGTCATATGGTCCCAGTGTGCGCTGCGCGGTTCCTCCAGGACCTCGGTGAGGTGGCGGTACTGCGCGGCGGCGTCCGGGAAGCGCTGCATCGCCATCAGGGCCATCGCCAGCAGATTGCGCGCGCCGTGCGAACCGGGCGACAGCGCCAGCAGCGCCGAGCAGGCCTGCTCCAGCGCGGCCCAGTCGGACTGCTTCTGCGCGATCTGTGCCTGGCACCACAGCGCGAACACCGGCACCTGCGCCTGGTAGTGCTGCACCAGCCGTTCCAGCTCGCCCAGGTCGCCACGCTGCACCAGCAGCCGCATCAACGAATACGCCGGGGAGGCATCTTCGTGCGGGTGGCGCTGCACGAACGCCCACAGCAGGCCCAGCGCCTCCTCCTCGGCACCGCAGGCCGCAAGCGCCGAGGCGGCCACGTCCAGCACGGCCGCATCATCGGGCCGCGCCGCCACGGCCTGCAGCAACCACTGCGCCTCGCGCTCGGGGTCGCGCCCTTCGTTCTGCGCCCCCTCCCCGACCAGCCAGTCCAACAGGGCCTCGGCGGGCACGGGCAGGGCGGCCACAGCGGGGGCGGCCTCGATGCGCGCGGCCATCGCCGCCACGGCATCGCGGGCGCCCAGGTCCTGGCGCAGGCCATCCAGGTGTTGGCGGGCCAGCGCCAGGTGGCGTTGCGCGGTCCACACCGCGCCACGCTGCAGGGCCATGTCCACGCACAACCCGGCAATCTCGATCACGAAACGGTGCGCGCCCACCTGGGCGTAATGCGCCAAGGTGGCGCTCATCCGGCGCCCCAGGTCCCAGCCGTTGCGTTCGGGCGCGCTGCGCACCAGCAGCGCCGCCGTGTGCGCCCACATGCGCCGGTAATTCGGCGACACCTGGTTCCACGGCACCAGGGCCTCCAGCGCCTCTTCATCGCGCCCCAGCTGCGCCAGCGCCCAGGCACGCGACAGCCGACGTGGCACGGTGCAGTTGGCCGGCTCATAGTCGCCCTCGGCCTCCACCTCGGCCTGGCGCGCGTCGATCAAGGCCAGGGCCTCGGCGGCACGGCCGCTGGCCAGCAGGATCTTGATGCGCATTTCGGGGAAGCTGTCGTAGACCTTGCCGCCATGCGCCAGCACGGTACCGGCCTGTACGTCCAGGTAGTCCAGTGCGCCCTGGGGATTTCCATCATCCAGCAGCGCGTCGGCCTTCTCGCAACTCAGGCACTGGAAGCAGGCCCAGCTCGGGTCGATCCGCCCCAGGGTTTCTTCGCACACCTCGATGCGTTCGGGCACCCAGCCCGGGCCATCGATGTTGCCGTAACACGCGGCCAGGTCCTGGGTCACGCACACCGACTGTGGGCACTCCACCGTGTCGGCGCGGTGCGCGCGTTCGAACAACGCCACCGCATCACCCAGCGCCGACTCGCCCTCCAGCCGGTTGCCGACCCGGTTGCGCATCTCCCAGTGGCCCACGAACACGTCCAGCCATGGATTTCCAAGCGTCTTGCCGAGCGCACGCGCTTCGGGCAACAGCGCATCCACGCGATCGATGCGCAGCTCGCAGACCTCGTCGGTCAGCCGGGTGAGCAGCTGCGCGCTCTGCGCCTGCCCTGCCTCACCCAGATCGTCCTGCAGTTTTTCCACCCAGTTCCAGATATCCATGCGGTCGTGCCGTCCTGTAATGCGTAAAGAAAATCGAAATGTCAGCGCGGCTGCAGCATCTGCTGCAGGGCCTCGGCGATGTCGCCGAACGCGCGGTTGAGATCACTGCTGGCAGCGCCGCCGTCCTGCGCACGTCCCTGCGCGCTGACGATCACCTTCAGCGAGCGCAGCAGCCGCGCGGCGGCCTCGGCCTGGGGATTGCCGGCGCGCATGGCCGCCAGCAGCGCCTGCACGGCCGGGTTGTCCAGGTTGAGATACAGGCGCGAGGGTGCACGTGCGACGATGCGGGCAGTGAACTGCCGCGCCAGGCGCAGCGCGGCCATTGAAACGCGCTTGTCGTTCTCGTCGTCTTCGAGGCGGCGCTTCAGCTCGGCCTCGCGATCGGGCACCACCACCACCGGCAGTTCAGCCGGGCTGAAGTGCGCCGGCAGCAGCTGCTCGCCATCGCCCAGGTGGGTCTGCAGCCACGCCAGTTCGGCCTCGGGCAGCGTGTCGGTCTGGAACAGCGCGCGATTGCCCTGCTCGGTGCCCAGCTCCACCAGGCGCATGCCCTTGGCCTGGGTCCAGCGCCGCAGGAACGGCACCACGGCATAGCGGTTGCCATGCGCCACCGGCACGCCCATCGCGCGGAACAGCATTTCCTCGAAGCCGCCACCACTGTCCAGGATCACGTGGACCGCGCCACGCGACGGCAGTTCACTGGCGCGGATGTCGCCCTGCGAGCTGGGCACGCGCACGTGCTCGAGCAGCAGCTGGAACAGCCGGTCATCGCAGAGCGAGGCGCCAAGCAGCGCCTCGTTGTGCCGGGCCAGGATGCGCCGCCAGGCTTCGGGCTGCTGCCGGGCGATGTCGACCAGCCCATCGATGAGCGCCTCGCCGAGCGCATGCTGCACCGCGCTGTAGATGTCGTCGCGCTGCAGGTCCTCGCGGCTGGCGGTGGGAGTCAGCCGGCTTGATTCGATCACCCCGCCAATGAACCCGGCCCACGGGGGCAGCAGGTCGCGCGCATCGTCGTCGAGCAGCATCCCGCGCACGAACACCGACAGGTTGCGGTTGTCGCTGGTGCCGTAGGTAGCGCCATCCTGCACCCACAACAGCCCCACCGCATCGCTTCCGCCTTCGGCGCGCAGCGGCATGCAGGCAATCGGCTCGAAGCTGCGCTCGAAGTGCGCGGCAAATTCCAGTGCGCGGCGCTGCGCCTGCAGCGGATGCAGCGCCACGCCCGCCTGCGGGCGCCACGGCGGCGGCTCGGGATTGATCGCACGCGCGTCATGGCCGATATGGATGGGTTCGCCCAGCAGCGCGCAGTAGCGGCCCAGGATGTCGCGCAGGGTCTGCTCTTGGGCCAGGTGCGTGTAGCTGCCATGCAGTTCCAGCACCACCTCGGTACCCACCGCACGCGGAGGCATCGGCGATACCGTGTACTGCTCGGCATTGCTGGACACATAGCAATGGCCCAACCCGGGTTGTTGGTAGGACGTGGTGCGCACGGTGACCCGGCGCGCCAGCACGAACGCGGACAGGAAGCCCAGCCCGAACATGCCGATCAGCCCCTCGTCATCCTCGCCCGCCTGGCGCAGGCCACGGGTATAGCCCACGCCGACGGTGGCCAGATAGTCGTGGATTTCCTGCTGGGTCAGGCCCGCGCCGGTATCGACGATGCGCACGATGCCGTTCACCGGATCGCCATGCACCTCGATCCGCCCGGCCTCCTGCCAGTCCGCCTGTTCCAGCCGACGTCGCACCAGCGAATCATGCGCGTTCTGTACCAGTTCCCGCAGCGCCACCACCGGGGTGGAATACAGGTGTTTGCCAAGGACCGTCATCAATCCGTTGAGGTCGACACCAGCGCGACGGATCTCGCTGGCGCCCTGTGTGTCCAGGGGAGTCGCTTGCATGTAATCGTTTTCTCTGGCGGGAACGGAAAACTAGCACAGCCCGGCCACGGTTTGCCTGCGCGGCCGCATGCGCCGGAAATGCCCGATTCAGATCGCGTCGATCGCTTCGGACAAGCGCTCCACGGCGATGACTTCCATGCCCTTGACGCTGCCGGTCTTGGGCGCATTGGCCTTGGGCACGATGGCGCGCTTGAAGCCGTGCGTGGCCGCTTCGCGCAGGCGGTCTTCGCCGTTGGGTACCGGGCGGATCTCGCCGGACAAACCCACTTCGCCAAAGGCAATCGTCTTTTCCGCCAGCGGCCGGTCCTGCAGCGAGGACAACACGGCCAGCAGTACCGGCAGGTCCACGGCGGTTTCCTGCACGCGGATGCCGCCCACCACGTTCACGAACACGTCCTGGTCGCCCACCAGCACCCCGCCGTGACGGTGCAGCACCGCCAGCAGCATCGCCAGGCGGTTCTGCTCCAGGCCCACCGCCACGCGGCGTGGATTCGACAGCGGTGATGCATCCACCAGCGCCTGCACTTCCACCAGCAGCGGGCGGGTGCCTTCGCGGGTGACCATCACGCAGCTGCCCGGTTGCCGGGTGCTGCCGCCGGACAGGAAGATCGCCGACGGATTGGACACTTCCTTCAGCCCCTTCTCGCCCATCGCGAACACGCCCAGCTCGTTCACCGCACCGAAGCGGTTCTTGAACGCACGCAGCAGGCGGAAGCGGCTGCCGCTCTCGCCTTCGAAATACAGCACCGCATCCACCATGTGCTCGAGCACGCGCGGGCCGGCAATGCCGCCTTCCTTGGTCACATGCCCCACCAGGAACACGGCCGTACCGGTCTCCTTGGCAAAGCGCACCAGCCGCGCCGCGCTCTCGCGCACCTGGCTGACCGAGCCCGGGGCGGCGGTCAGCGATTCGGTCCACAGCGTCTGCACCGAATCGGCCACGATCAGCTTCGGCCGCGCCGCGCTGGCGTGCTGCAGGATCGCTTCAACCTGGGTTTCGGCCAGTGCGTTGACGTTGTCCAGTGGCAGGTCCAGCCGCACCGCGCGGCCGGCCACCTGCGACAGCGATTCCTCGCCGGTGATGTACAGCACCGGCAGCGTGGCGGCCATCTTCGCCACCGCCTGCAGCAGCAGCGTCGATTTGCCGATGCCCGGGTCACCGCCCACCAGCACCACCGCACCTTCGACCAGGCCGCCGCCGAGCACGCGATCGAATTCGCCGATGCCGGTGCTTACCCGCAGGTGCTCGGTCTGCTGCACGTCCTTGAGCGCCATGATCTTCGGCGCATCGACCTTGCCGGCCCAGCCCGAGCGGCGCGCGGCCGGCGACTTGGTGGCCGCGGCGCTTTCCAGCGTGATCTCGCTCAGCACGTTCCAGGCGCCGCACTCGGTGCACTGCCCCTGCCACTTGCTGTATTCCGCGCCGCACTCGCTGCACACGTAGGCGGTAAGCCGCTTGGCCATGTCAAATCCAATTCATCGTCTGTCGGGCAGGATAGCCGAGCCACGTCGCAGCAACCGAGACGCGCGCCCAACCGCCGGCTGAACGCCCCCGCTCAACCTTGCCCCGCCCCGGCCGATACCGTGGCGGGCGCCCGCGCCTTTCCCTTCCCCATGTACATCCAGGCTTTTCCATGACCGGCACCTACAGCCAGAGTCTCGTCGTTTTCTCGCTGCTGGTTGCCATCCTCGCCTCGTATACCGCGCTGGACATGGCCGGCCGGCTGGCCAGTACCGAAGGCCGCGTGGCCCGCTGGTGGCTGGCCGGTGGCGCCGCCGCCATGGGCCTGGGCATCTGGTCCATGCACTTCGTGGCCATGCTCGCCTTCCACCTGCCGATCCCGGTCGGCTACGACCTGGCGATCACCCTGTATTCGCTGGCCGCGTCGGTGGGAGCCTCGGCCTACGCGCTGTGGCTGGTCTCGCGCCCGGAGCTGCCGTGGCCGCGCCTGATCGCCGGCGCGGTGCTGATGGGCCTGGGCATTGCCTGCATGCACTACCTGGGCATGGCCGCGATGCGCATGGAGCCGGGCATCGAGTACGACCCGCTGTGGTTCGGCGCCTCGCTGCTGATCGCCATCGTCGCCGCCGGCGCCGCCCTGTGGATCGCCTTCCGGCTGCGCACCCAACAGCGCCGCACCGGACTGCTGCGCGGGCTGGCCTCGCTGGTGATGGGCCTGGCCATCGTGGGCATGCACTACACCGGCATGGCCGCCGCCAACTTCCCGGAAGGCAGCATCTGCGGCGCCGTGTACGCCAACGGGCTGGATACCAAGTGGCTGGCGGTGCTGGTCATCGTCACCACCCTGGCCACGCTGGGCATCGCGCTGATCGCCTCGCTGTTCGACCGCCAGATGCGTACCCGCACGGGCCTGCTGGCCGATTCGCTGGCCCAGGCCAACGAAAAGCTGCTGCAGGCCGCGCTGCACGATCCGCTCACCCAGCTGCCCAACCGCATGCTGCTGCAGGACCGCATCGAACAGACCATCGAAAAGGCCAAGCGCCGCAACTTCAGCTTCGCGGTGATGTTCTGCGACCTGGACGGCTTCAAGGCCATCAACGATGCCTACGGCCACCAGCTGGGCGACAAGCTGCTCATCGAGATGAGCAGGCGGGTCAACGGCCTGCTGCGCGCGCAGGATACCTTCGCCCGGCTGGGCGGCGATGAGTTCGTCATCGTGTTCCAGCTGGATGTGCCCGAAGACGCCGCCGTGGTGGCCGAGCGGATCATCGCCACCGTGGCCGAGCCGTTCGAGATCGACACGCTGGACCTGCAGGTCACCGCCAGCCTGGGCATCGCGATGTACCCCACCGATGCCACCACCGAGCGCGAGCTGATGGCCCACGCCGATGCGGCCATGTACCACACCAAGGACTCGGGCCGGAACGGCTATACGTTCTTCACCGAATCCATGCACGTCAGCGCCAACCGTCAGCTCAAGCTGCTGCAGGAGCTGCGCCGCGCCCTGCAGCGCGACGAGATGGTGCTGCACTACCAGCCCAAGTTCCGCGCCGATGGCGGCGGGGTGATCGGTGCCGAAGCGCTGGTGCGCTGGCAGCACCCGGGGCTGGGCCTGCTGGGGCCGGACACCTTCATTCCGATTGCCGAACGCAGCGGGTTGATCCTGCCGCTGGGCGACTGGGTGCTGGACCAGGCCTGCGCGCAGCTGCGGCAGTGGCATGACGCCGGGCACGCAACGTGGTCGATGGCGGTGAACCTTTCGCCGCTGCAGTTCTCGTCCACCACGCTGCTGGACACGGTAAAGGCGACGCTGGAGCGGCACGGCCTGGCCCCGCACCACCTGACCCTGGAAGTGACCGAGACCACGGCCATGCAGGACGTGGAAGCCAGCCTGCAGATCCTGCACGGGCTGACCGCGATGGGGGTGAAGATTTCCATTGATGATTTCGGCACGGGCTATTCGAGCCTGCTGTACCTCAAGCGCATGCCGGCGACCGAACTGAAGATCGACCGCGCGTTCGTGCGCGACCTGGAAGACAACGCGGAAGATGCGGCGATCGTGTCCTCGATCGTGGCGCTGGGGCGTTCGCTGCAGCTGCAGATCGTGGCCGAGGGCGTGGAAACCGCCGGGCAGCGTGACTACCTCAACGAACTCGGCTGCGACCTGCTGCAGGGGTACCACCTAGGCAAGCCGGTGGACGCCGAGGCGTTCCTGCGCAACGCCGCATAACCGACCAATAGATCCGACTGGTAGAGCCGACTGGTAGAGCCGACTGTTAGTCGGCTGCCCTTCGCGCGGACCCGCCCTGCATTCTTCATGCATGGCGTTGCCGACTAACAGTCAGCACTACCGTCCGGGGCGGCGTTGCCATCCACGGCGGCGTTGCCGTCCGGGGCGGCGTTGCCGTCCAGGGCGGCGTTGCCGTCCGGGTAGCGTTACCGTCCAGGGCGGCGTTGCCGTCCGGGTAGCGTTACCGTCCGGGGTGCGTTGTCCACAATGCAGGTTGCAAAAAAAAGGCCGCCCTTCCGGGCGGCCTCTTCGTTTGCATCACCCGCGAAGGGTCAATGCATCATGTGCACGTTCATGTTGTGCATGACCCACAGCGTGCCGGCGACGATGATGCCGATCACCACCACGGTGAAGGCCGCCGCGCTGACGTTCCAGCGCTGTTCCGACGAGCGGTTCAGGTGCAGGAAGAAGATCAGGTGCACGAAGATCTGCAGGATCGCCGCCACCACGATGATGACGCCCGTGGTGAAGACCGGCAGGCCACCCTTCATCACCGCCCAGAACGGGATGATGGTGAGGACGGCGGCCAGCAGGAAACCGACCAGGTACGACTTGACGCTGCCGTGGCTTTCGCCCGCGGCGCCATGGCCGTGGTCGTGTGCGTGAGTGTCATGTGCCATTACAGCGCTCCCTTCAGGTAGACGACGGAGAACACGCCGATCCAGATCAGGTCCAGGAAGTGCCAGAACAGGCTCAGGCACGCCATGCGGGTCTTGTTGGTCGGGGTCAGGCCGTTCTGCTTGATCTGGATGAACATGATCAGCAGCCACAGCAGGCCGGCGCTCACGTGCAGGCCGTGGGTGCCCACCAGCGCGAAGAACGCCGACAGGAACGCGCTGTGGTCCGGACCGAAGCCCTCATGGATGAGGTGGTTGAACTCCCACACTTCCATGACCATGAAGCCGAAGCCCAGCAGCCAGGTCAGGCCCAGCCACAGGTACATCTGGCCAACCTTGTGCTTGTGCAGCGCGATCATGCCCAGGCCGAAGGTCAGCGAGGACACCAGCAGCAGCGTGGTTTCCCACGCGACGAAGGTCAGGTCGAACAGGTCCTTCGGACCCGGGCCACCGTTGGTGCCGCCGGCCAGCACGATGTACGTCGCGAACAGGCTGGCGAAGATGAGGCAGTCGCTCATCAGGTACACCCAGAAACCGAAGACGGTGTTCTCGCCGGTGTCGTGGTGTTCGTGGTCATCATGGCCATGGGCCGCCGCGTGCGCGGCGTGCCCGTGGTTCACGTTGTTGGCGATAGTGCTGCTCATGCCTGCAACTCCGATTTCACCAGACCCTGCGCCTGCAGGTGACGGCGGTGCTCATTTTCGATCCGCTCCACTTCGGCAGCCGGCACGTTGTAATCCACGTCCTTGTCGAAGGTGCGCCAGATGAAGGTGCCGATCATGCCGACCAGGCCAACGATGGCCAGCCACCAGATGTGCCAGATCATCGCGAAGCCGAAGACCAGGCTGAAGGCACCAATCACCACACCGGTACCGGTGTTGCGCGGCATGTGGATGTCGGTGTACTTGGCCGGGCGTTCCCACGCCTCACCACGCTGCTTGCGTTCCCAGAAGTCGTCCAGCTCGGTGACCTTGGGCAGCGAACCGAAGTTGTAGAACGACGGCGGCGAAGAGGTTTCCCACTCCAGCGTACGGGCATCCCACGGATCGCCGGTCAGGTCGGCGGTCTTCTTGCGGTCGCGGATGGACACGGCCACCTGGATGATCTGGCACAGGATGCCGGCGCCGATGATGAACGCACCGACCATCGCAATGACCAGCAGCGGCTGGTATTCCGGGTTCGGGTAGCTCTGCATGCGGCGGGTCATGCCCATGAAGCCCAGGATGTACAGCGGCATGAACGCCACGTAGAAGCCGATGAACCAGCACCAGAACGCGCGCTTGCCCCAGGCCTCGTTGAGGCGGAAGCCGAACATCTTCGGCCACCAGTAGGTGATACCGGCGAACATGCCGAACACCACGCCGCCGATGATGACGTTATGGAAGTGGGCGATCAGGAACAGGCTGTTGTGCAGCACGAAGTCGATGGCCGGGATCGCCAGCATCACGCCGGTCATGCCGCCGATGGTGAAGGTGACCATGAAGCCGATCGTCCACAGCACCGGGCTGGTGAACTGCACGCGGCCGCGGAACATGGTGAACAGCCAGTTGAAGATCTTCACGCCGGTGGGAATGGAGATGATCATCGTCGTGATGCCGAAGAAGGCATTGACGTTGGCACCCGAACCCATGGTGAAGAAGTGGTGCAGCCACACGATGAACGAGAGCACGCCGATGGTGGCCGTGGCGTACACCATGCCCTTGTAGCCGAACAGCGCCTTGCGCGAGAACGTGGCGATCACTTCGGAGAACACGCCGAAGGCCGGCAGCACCAGGATATAGACTTCCGGGTGACCCCAGATCCAGATCAGGTTGATGTACAGCATGGCGTTGCCGCCACCGTCATTGGTGAAGAAGTGCGTGCCCAGGTAACGGTCCAGGGTCAACAGCACCAGGGTGACGGTCAGCACCGGGAAGGCGGCGATGATCAGCACGTTGGTGACCAGCGCGGTCCAGGTGAACACCGGCATGTGCATCAGCTTCATGCCCGGGGTACGCATCTTCAGGATGGTAATGAAGAAGTTGATACCGCTCAGTGTCGTGCCTAGACCTGCTACCTGCAGGCCCCAGATGTAGTAATCCACACCTACCCCTGGACTGAACTCCTTGCCCGACAACGGCGGGAAGGCCAGCCAGCCGGTCTGCGCGAATTCACCCACGCCCAGCGAGATCATCACCAGGCCCGCGCCCGCCACGAACAGCCAGAAGCTGAGCGAGTTGACGAACGGGAAGGCCACGTCGCGCGCGCCGATCTGCAGCGGCACCACCACGTTCATGAGGCCGGTGATCAGCGGCATCGCCACGAAGAAGATCATGATCACGCCGTGGGCGGTGAAGATCTGGTCGTAGTGGTGCGGCGGCAGGAAGCCTTCGGCGCCGTTGGCGGCGATGGCCTGCTGGGTACGCATCATGATGGCGTCGGCAAAGCCGCGCAGCAGCATGACGAAGGCGACGATGAGGTACATCGCGCCGATCTTCTTGTGGTCAACCGAGGTGAACCACTCTTTCCAGAGATAGCCCCACAGCTTGAACTTGGTGATCAGGGCCAGCACGAGCAGGCCACCGATCCCCGCGCCAACCAGCGTGGAGATGATGATCGGGTCGTGCGGGATGTCAGCGAATGTCAGTTTGCCCAACGGATTCATGCTTATTCTCCCGAGCCTGCGTGGCCGGCGTGACCGGCGGCGGCGTGCTCGTCTGCAGTGTGTTCGGCATGGTCGGCCGGCATGTCATGGGCACCGGCCGGCATGTCATGGGCACCGGCCGGCATCTCGTGGCCTTCGTGGCTTTCGCCCGCAGCGCCGTGCGACATGCCCTTGTGATCCATGGCCTTGTGGTCCATGCCGTAGTGCTGGTTGTCACCCATGTGGCGGGCAACGACCCAGTCGAACAGACCGGTTTCGGTGGTACCGAAATAGGTCACCGGGTGCCAGTCGTGGTTCTTCTCGGCCACCAGCGCGCCAAAGGCGGCCTGGTCCATCGGGGTGCTCTGCGCACGCACCTTGGCCAGCCATGCCTGGTATTCGGCTTCGGTCACCGAGTTGGCGTCGAAATGCATCTTGCTGAAGCCCGCGCCGCTGTAGTGCGAGGACATGCCCGGGAAGGTGCCGGTCTCGTTGGCGATCAGATGGAGCTTGGTCTCCATGCCGGTCATCGAGTAGATCATGCTGCCCAGGTGCGGGATGAAGAAGGCATTCATCACCGAATCGGACGTGATCTTGAAGTTCAGCGGGGTGTTCACCGGGAAGGTGATTTCGTTGACCGTCGCGATGTTCTCTTCCGGGTAGATGAACAACCACTTCCAGTCCAGCGAAATGGCTTCAATCACCACCGGCTTGGTCTGCGAGTCCAGCGGACGGTACGGATCCAGCGAGTGCGACGAACGCCAGGTCAGCACGGCCAGCACCAGCACGATCATGCAGGGGATCGACCAGACAACCACTTCGATCGCGGTGGAGTGCGACCACTTCGGCTCGTAGCGGGCCTTGGTGTTGGAGGCACGGTACTTCCAGGCGAAGGCGAGGGTCATGATGATGACCGGCACGACGACCAGCAGCATCAGCACGGTGGCCGTGATCAGAAGGGTCTTCTGGTCGTGGCCGACCTGGCCCTTCGGGGCCAGAATGGCCGAGCTGCAGCCCGTCATGAACACGGACAACGCGAACAGCAGGCCCGGGCGCAGCCAGCGCCCAAGGGATTTCAACGGAATCATCGGTCGATCCAATTGCGTAGGGAATGCCTTCTCAAGCGCGCCCCTCCGGCCAAAGCCGGGTGTACCGCTCCCAAGGGGGCGGCACGGAGGACGTTCATGTCAGCCCCCTAATTTTATGCCGTCACGCACCATTTAAGAAAGGCATTGACAATGATCTGGCGCAGGAAAGGCCCGAAAACGGCTGCGACACGTTGTCGCACTGCGCGCAGGCCGCCCGGATCAGCACAGCCGGAGCGACATGTATAGACATGAATCGTTCACGGCAGCGATCGGTGCAACTGGCCCTGCCCGGCCGCCCGACCCACCCGAACCCGACCTCGCGCGCACCCGGGTGCACCCCGAACGAACACCGGACTGCCGGGCCGGGCACACGTCCGTCGGACACCGGGCCGCCACGCGCCGTAGGGTCGGTTCCCAAACGACCGCCCTTGCACCCCCCACACCCGGTAACGCATGAAACCTGATCAACACCGCTCTTGATCTCCCCCGCCCCACCCGCCACTCCGCGCCCACCGGACCGATTACGACGCCACGAACCACCCTCCAAACCAAATGATGCACATCGGCGAAAAATAATTTTTGTGCCTTGGCTCACACACAAACGCCGCAATTCCCGTAATTCCGTGCCACACCCGACAACCAGTAGATACAGCCTACTGAAATCGCAAACCCAACAGACACAAACGATTTCGCTTCTTCGTCGACCGCGGGCAAGGTTCTCCCCGGAGCTCAAAACTCCGGTGAGCCAAAATTATGGATGTCCCATGTCGGGAGGGTGGCTAATACAAGACCCCTCACGGGGGAATACACCCGCCGTCTGGCTTGCACGGTTTTGACCTCCCGACGCCCTCGCCCTCACCGGCGAGGGCCATTCCCTGTTGGAGGAGCGAAGATGAAACCCAAACCCGTCCAGTGGCCCGAAGACGAAGAAGAAGTCGTCCTGCTGCTACCCCGCTGCGCACCCAGCTATTCCCCCAGCTACTTCCACAACGTGCGCGCCGTGCCCCAGATCGGCGAACAGGACCGCGATCACTTCGGCCCGCTCCCCTTGGTGACCCTGCGCGGCGCCTGGCTGCGCAAGTTCGGGTTCGAAGTAGGCGTGCACGTAAGAATCGAAGCCACTCCCGGGCAGATTCTCCTGCGCCCGCTGTGGAATGACGATCCGCCCGTCCGCGAGAATGTCGAGAAGCCCGTCGTGCGCTATGTCGAAGTGGAAGATCGGTAACCTGGGACGAATTGACAGCCACCAGATACTGACCTAGCGTCCCAGCTGCCGTTCCCGCGTCCAGACACCAGGAAGTCTCAATGAACGTAATGTTGATTGGCGGTTCGCTTTTGATTGGAACGATTCTGCTGAGCTCGATTCCGCAGGCGGCCACGGCCGCCGCACCGGTTGAACAGACCTCGCTCGCAGTGACGCAGATTTCAACGGACGTCGACAAGGCGTCGTTTGTCGAGCGGCTTACCGCGACCTTCCAGACAATGGCCGCCTCGGAATCCACCGAGGCACGTGCCGCAGGCATCCAGTATCTGGACGCAATCAAACAGCCGGGCATTTCCGGCCTTATCGAGCAGTTTTCCTACCCGCTCGATGCAGGCGGATCGAGCGTGATTGCGAAAGCCACGGATGCTCCCTGGCAGCCGGGATCGACCCGAATAAGCCAGTGGTGCGGAAAGAGCAGTGGCTACCTCCGTGTCTACCAGGTGACAGAGAAGTACATGGAAACCACGCGAAACGGCAGTTCACGCTCCTGGGTACCGGTGCAGAACAGCGCGACGATGGTTGCTACCTGTCCGGACAAGCTGGCCTGAGCCCTGCGGGGCCAGCCTAGGCAGCCACCAACCTGTTCTGGCATTCCGCCCCATTGGCGAAATCGCACAGGTTGCGCAGGGTGATGCTGCAGATTTCCTGTAGGGCTTCAACCGTAAAGAAGCCCTGGTGCCCGGTGACCAGCACATTCGGGAAGGTCATCAGGCGCTGGAAGAGATCGTCATCGATGATCTCGCCGGACAGATCCTGGAAGAACAGCGCGCTTTCCTGCTCGTACACATCAATGGCCAGGTGGCCAAGATGCCGCGACTTCAGCGCGCGCACCACCGCATCGGTGTTCACCAAGGCGCCGCGCGAGGTATTGACCAGCATCGCGCCGGGCTTCATCAACCCCAGCGATTCCTCGTTGATCAGGTGATGGGTCTGCGGCGTAAGCGGGCAATGCAGCGACACGATGTCCGAGCGGGCCAGCAGTTCCTCCAGCGCCACGTAGTGGCCCACCGCCGAGAAGTCTGGCGACGGGTAAGGATCGCTGCCCAGCACGGTGCAACCCATCCCGTTGAAAATGCGCGCCGTCGCCAGCCCGATCTTGCCGGTGCCCACGATCCCGACGGTCTTGCCGTGCACGGTGCGGCCCAGCAGCCCATCCAGCATGAAGTTGCCCTCGCGCACCCGGTTGTAGGCACGGTGGGTCTGCCGGTTGAGGGTCATGACCAGCGCCAGCGCATGCTCGGCCACGGCCTCGGGCGAGTAAGCCGGCACCCGGGCCACCAGCAGCCCCAGTTCCGCGGCAGCCACCAGATCCACGTTGTTGAACCCCGCGCAGCGCAACAGGATCGCCCGCACGCCCAGCCCATGCAGGGCCCGCAGCACGGGCGCATCCAGGCGGTCGTTGACGAACACGCAGACCGCATCGAAACCCTGGGCCAGGCCGGTGGTCGTGGCGTCCAGCGCCGCATCGAAATAGGCCAGCTCGAACCCCTGCCCGGCGTGGTCGCGCGCATTCGCTTCATCCAGGAAACGGCGGTCGTAAGGGCGGGCACTGAAAACGGCGGTTTTCATGGGGGTAACCTTGGGCAAGCGTGATGCCCAGTAGACCAGAACCCCGCCCTGGATAGAAACGCCCATGCAAATCCCTCTGGAGGAAGGGGCTGCTGACTGCCGCCACCACCGTGCTGGACCCTCCTGGTCGCCTGCAATCCAGGCCTGCTGCCGCTGGTTCCTGTCGTCGATGCGATGGGTCTGGATGTCGTGGTGATGCTACTCATCGCACAGGTCGCCGCCGCGTGGCCGGGGAGGCCCGCTGCTGTTGCCTGCGATAGCTTCAAAACTCGATGGCCGTAGAGCTCGGGTTCGGCGCCGGTGCCCCGCACGTCACCCGTCTCAACCTGTGACTCTGGCCGACACTACGATCTGCGCGATGAGCACAGTTCACGACCACAGCACCCCCAACGAACCATCGAACCGCCGCGCCGAGCGCCCGGAGATGTTTGGCCACCTGTTCATGGGGCCGGACCAGCGCTCCCCCCTTGAGCAACGGGAGGCCGAGCGCAGGGAGCGTGCGCGTCGCACCGGGAAAGGACGTCGAGACTGGTGGAAGCGCGAACCAGCGCCAAGCGGTTGAGGATGCAGCTTGAAGGACAGGCGCCAACGGCGCAGCATCCACATGCCCCTGATCAGGCATCGGCTAAGCTTCCTGCCTGACCTGAAGACGGACCCCACTGCATGCCCTCTCCCCCCTCACGAGCCGGATGTGCCTTGTGCCGTGATGCGGAGCCGCTGCAGTTCGACTTCAGCTACGCGTTCCAGCCCATCGTCGACATACAGGCGCGCGAGGTGTTCGCGCACGAAGCGCTGGTACGCGGTCCATCGGACGAACCTGCCGACACGGTGCTGTCGCGCGTGACCGCCGAGAACCGGTATTCGTTCGACCAGGCGTGCCGTGAGAAGGCCATCCGGATCGCGGCCGGGTTGCAGCTGCCGTCCTGTCTTTCGATCAATTTCCTGCCCAATGCCATCTATCGGCCGGAAGTATGCATTCGCTCCACCCTGCAGGCGGCCGAGCGGTATGGCTTTCCAGTAGAGCGGATCATCTTTGAGACCGTGGAGGGCGAGCAGGTCAGCGACGGCAAATGGCTGGCCGAGATCCTGAGCGAGTACAAACGTATCGGCTTCAAGACGGCGATTGATGATTTCGGCGCTGGCTTTGCCGGCCTCAACCTGCTGGCCGATTTCCACCCGGATATCGTCAAGCTGGACATGGCGTTGATCCGCGGCATCGACCATAGCCGGTCACGACGCGCCATCGTGGCCGGGGTGATCTCCATCTGCGACGAGTTGGATATCGAGGTGATCGCCGAAGGAATCGAAACCGCGGATGAGGCGCGATGCCTGTCCGATCTCGGCATCCGCCTGATGCAGGGCTACTGGTTCGGCCGCCCACTATTCGAGCAGGCCGCGGGCGAGGCCGACATTCCCTGGGGCGCCTGACGGCGCGGTTCGCCCTCGGACACCGGCCCTGACGCCGAGGTTAACAGCAGTCGCTCCAAGCCGTTGCGCACGCCGATGCGTCATGGACCCGCATGCCAGCCTGGCCTAGTATCGGCAGCTGCCGAATGCCCATGACTGGATGTGCGTGAACAGCTTTGAAAGATTCAACGGCCGCCGTAGCGGCAAGGGCAGTCAGGTCGCCATCCTTGCCCACGGCTTCGGAACTGACCAGACGGCCTGGAGCGCCCTGCGACCGTGGTTCGAGGCGCGCTACGACGTAGTGTCGTTCGACCTCGCCGGTTGCGGACCCAACGGCGCGGACACCTACG
The DNA here is from genome assembly GCF_050031795.1 of Stenotrophomonas sp. SrG. Taxonomy (NCBI): domain Bacteria; kingdom Pseudomonadati; phylum Pseudomonadota; class Gammaproteobacteria; order Lysobacterales; family Lysobacteraceae; genus Stenotrophomonas; species Stenotrophomonas sp. SrG. The sequence goes on along the minus strand of NZ_JBNBBE010000002.1, from coordinate 305,261 downwards.
ATTTCGACCGGCACGGTTCGTTGTTCGGCTATGCCGACGACCTGCTGGAGTTCATGGACGACCTGGCGCTACGCGACTGCGTGTATGTCGGCCACTCCATGAGCGGCATGATCGGTGCGGTGGCCGCGGTGGCCCGCCCGGAACTGTTCGACCGGCTGGTCACCGTGGGGGCCTCGCCGCGTTACCTGGATGGCACCGACTACACCGGCGGCTTCCAGGCAGCGGATCTGGAGAACCTGTTCGACAGCATGAGCGCCAACTACCAGGCCTGGGTGGCCGGGTTCGCGCCGATGGTGGTGGGTGTGGACAACGGGCAGGTGGTGGCCGACTTCTCACGCACACTGTTCCAGATGCGTCCGGACATCGCGCTCAATACTTCGCGCACGATCTTCAATTCCGATATGCGATCGCTGGCCGCGCAGCTGACCCGACCTGTGCACGTGATCCAGACCGCGGTCGACATGGCCGTACCGGTGCAGGTCGGTCATTGGCTGGCAGCGGCCATTCCGACCGCCACGCTGGATATCATCGATGCCGAGGGGCATCTTCCCCACATGACGGCCCCCGATGAAGTCGTCCGTATCCTCGAGCGCCGCCTGGCGGCAAACGTGGCATGAGCACTACCGACAGCGACGCCCTCGCCAGCCTGTGCCACTTCGCCCAGCTCGCTTCCGGTGCGGACCTGGTCATGGCCGTGGAGATCGAAGCCAATGGCTGGGCGGGTTGGGCCGCTTCATTCCCGGCCATGCCTTTTTCCGGATTCAGCCTGGCCCGTAGCGGCATCCTGGAGCACGGCTGGTCGGGCGAACCTGCGGCCGCCGCCGGATTCCGCCTGCCCACGGCCCTGCTGCATGGATTGAACGGTCCACCGGCGCGGCTGCTGTTCGTGCCCGCGCCATCCCTCGGCGCACCGCTGAGCGGCCTGCTGGTGCTGTGGAAAGGCGAGCCGTCCGCCACGCATTTGACCCCACAGGTTCCGCTGCTGGCCACGAGCGTCGCCCGGCTGCTGTCTGCCCGGCGCGAAAAGCTGCGCGAAGTGACCGTGCAGAACCAGTTCATCGATCTGGTCGAAAGCGTGCCCGCCGGCATCGTGCTGATGGAAGGCGATGGCGTGAGCGCGGTGATCAACGAGCGTGCCGCCGACCTGCTGGGCTGCCCGCCCGGTAACCACCGCGCGCGCGACCTTGCCGAACCCATGCGTACCCTGCGGCAGCGGTGCGACAACCACGCCGAGCTTGAGCAGGCTTACGGCGCGCAGGTGGGCAATATCAGTTTTGCTTCCACTTTGAACTGGGCGCTGGGCGAACGCACGCTCGAGGTGGATACCCATCCGGTACGTGGGAACGGCGAATATGGGCGCATCTGGCTGTTCACCGACGTGACCGCCGAACTGCTGATGGCTGCAGAGCTGCGCCGTCTGGCCGCCTCCGACCCGTTGACCGGCATTCCCAACCGGCGCCACTTCGAAGAGCGCTCCGCGCAGATCATCGCCGCGCGGGAAGCCACCGGTCATTCGGTGGCCGTGCTGATGGTCGACGTCGACCATTTCAAGAAAATCAACGACAGCCACGGTCATCCTGCGGGCGATGAAGTGCTGAAGGTAGTAGCCAAGCGCTGCCGGGAGGCGCTGCGCGAGCGCGACCTGTTCGCCCGCTTTGGCGGGGAGGAGTTCGTCGCGCTGCTGGCGGCTCCTGCCGTCGAGGACGCGCCCGCGGTGGCCGAACGGATGCGCCAGGCCGTGGCCGCCACGCCGATTGGTGTCGGCGATGCATGGATCAATGTGACGGTAAGCATCGGCGCCGCGCTGGGTGAGGCGCTGCCGGGCAGTGACCAGCCGCTGCTGGCCGAATTGATCGCGCGCGCGGATGAGGCGCTTTACCGGGCCAAGGCGGGCGGGCGTAACCGGGTCAGCATGGCGGTGGAACAGGATTAATCGCTCGTTGATGCAGTTGTTGGATAGATTTACTCCGACCGGCCATTGAAGGCCCTCCATCTGCCCCCACTGCTGTATCACCGCCTTGGGAAGCTCCTGATGCCGTTGACGCGCCTGACCGTTGGAGCGGTGATCGCGGGCTCTGTGGTAGGGCACCTTCGGCAACTGCAGCGCGGCTGGAAACCGCGACGCTCGTGATGTCACGGGGTGGTCGGCGGCGAGCCTCTTACCAAAGAAAACCGGAATGATGGCCGATCCGGTATCGACCGAGCCCAAGCGGGACCGCCCAAGATAGAAGCGGCTTAAAGCGCCTTTACATCGGGGGCCGCCGACTGCGGTCGGCGCAGCCTATCGCACGCAGGGGCCGCTTGCGGGTTGACGTTCTTCAGTCGCTTCTGAAGGTCTGCCTGCGCACGGCACATGAACGCCTGGAACTCATCGGCTGACACCCGGGTGAATCTGAACGTTGCCATCTTTGCGGAATCGTCCGGGAAAACTTCGGCAACGTAATACCCGCCCGCTTCGAAATCGCTCTCAAATTCGACATCGCTGATATACATTCCGCCCGTGTAAAACAACCTGACCGTATTCTTGCCCGGACGAATCAGCATCTCCCGTCCAAGGACAGCGCCTGACTTACTACCGTTGATGCCAAGGATATAGACCGGCGTACCACTCGCCCGGTTGAGTCCCGAGACCAGATGCGCCACAGGTTCATTGGGTGGAGCCACGCGGATTGCCGAGTAATCCACCTTGCAGGAAGCAAGAAGCAGGCACAGTACCACTACGCACAGCCGAAGCGCACTTGTCATGGCGTCCCCGCGATTATGGGTGAAAAGGGGCCAACGGGACTTGGGTAACTCGGCACCGATCCCCACCAGGCCTATCTGCGAATCATAGCCATCATTCATTCAGCCGCATACCGCGCCTTCCCGGCCTCAAGCGCTGGCCGCTCGACTTGGTCTCCACCATTGCGCGAACCTTGGCCGAGCGTATTGGTCGGAGCCGCAGCGACGCGCTGCCCATATCGGAATCCGCTTTCCTGCTCTGAGGTACGAGCGGACAAAAAAAAGGCCAAACCGTCACTGACGCTGGGTCAGGAGGGGATTTGGCTCTGTTGGCCGGGATGCTATGTTGGGTGCACCTGCCTGTCAACGTTCATTGTGACTATAAGGAGCGCAGCATTTTTGACAGGACAAATGCGACCTTGTGCAAGTGACGAGGCGGTTTCCGACGTAGCCCAATGAGGCCGAAACACCGAAAACAAAAAGCCCCGACCAAGGCCGGGGCTTTCTGGTGTATCTGGTGCCGGAAATAGGAATCGAACCTACGACCTACGCATTACGAATGCGCCGCTCTACCAACTGAGCTATTCCGGCTGAGCAGGCGATTCTAAGGGGGTGGGCGCCGGGGGTCAATCTGCCTTGGCGGAACCGCCCCGGCCGGCTGAACGGGCCCTACCGAGCCGCAGGGCGGTCAAGCCTGCCCCCTCCCCTCACTGCGCGGAGAACTCGACCTTCCAGCTGCCATCCCGCAGCGCGAAGATGCTGGAATCGGCGGCCACGCACAGCACCGGTGCCTCGACACCCACTCGCATGGGTTTGCAGTTGAAAGGCGCTTCGCCGGTCATGTCCCAGTCGTTCTTCTGCGACGAATAGGCATAGAGCTCCCAGACCCCACCCCAGGTATTGACGTTCCAGCGAGTCGCCCAGCCTGTGGCAGCGGTATCCATCTGCACATCGTGGATGACATAGGGCGGCCGGCCGATTTGCTGCCAGCTCTCGCCACGATCCGTCGAGTAATAGACCTTCGAGAAGGCTCCCTGGCTCCAGAGCGCCGCGAGCACCCCCGTGGAAGGGTTGACCCGTAGTGAGGACGTCCGCTCCCTGGGCGCGATGGACTTCCAACGCCCGGTGGCCAGATCGAGTCGCTGCGGCGTGTTGCCCGCCAACAGATAGTAGTCGCTGCCCGCCAGTTGTCCCTGCGCGCCCAGCCAGCCCCACATGTCTTTTCCCTCCAACGACAACTCGCGGGAGAGCGTCAGGTCACCCAGGTCATCGCGCTGCGCGACGTACACGCGAAGGCGCACTGCCTTGGCCGGTGGCTGCAGTCGCGGCGCCAGCGGGATGCGCCCTGGTACAAAAGCATCGGCATTTTCTGCGGTGGTCACGACCCAACGGCCGCCCGCGTGATCGATGTCCACAACCGAGCGCATGCTGCCCAGCGCCGCGAGCTCGGCCCAGGTGGCGCCGCCATCGCGGCTTTCGCGGATGTAGCCGTCATCGCTCCCGCTAACCAGGCGTCCGTCGTACGCCTCCACCGCCATGATCTTGCGCACGGTGTCCATGCCGACGTTGCTCCACTGGCCGTCCCGCGTGCGCTTGCGCAGCTGCCCGAAGTCGGCAGGGAAATACATGGTGCCGTCGGCGAGAGTGGCCGGCTCGTCCTGTACCGGTACGGTGACTGTTCGGATCAGGCGGAGAAACGCATCAGGATCCTTGGCCGATGTCAGCGCTTCAATCGTGGACGTCTTGTTGACCTTGCGATCATAGGCCATCAGCAGATTGACGATGGGGCCCAGCCCGGTATCCGGATTACCCGCCTCCATGGCCGGCGACAGCGACAAGGTGGCAGGGCGGAGCGGTACGGGGTCGGTCAGCAGCGAGGCGAACGGTTGCGCCGCTGCGGCCACCCTTCCCGGATGCTCGTCATGGGTGAGAGGGACGACCACGGTCTTGTAACCACCCACATTCACGGCAACGTAGTCGCCCAGATCCGTGACCCGGCCAGGCTTGACCTCGAAGGTCGGGCCGTCCTTCCACGGCAGAAAGCCCCATCCCGTAATACGATAGTTGCCCGCCGGCAACCACATGCCCAGCGCCTGCATGCTGGCAACGGCCGGAACGGCGGCCGCCATGTCGATACGGATCTCGCGCTTGCTGCCCACCGGGCTGACAACGAGTACATCGCGCCCGCCCTTGGAGAACGACGCATAGGCATAGCCATGGGTCGCCACCAGTTTGGCCGGTTCCTGTGGTGCACTCACTGCGATACCCGGCACTGCGAACAGCAGAACCGCCGTCAACAACGTGCTGCGCATACGATCTCTCCCTGAAGTCCGGTCACACCGACCGGCAGGCTCAAACGACACTGGAATGAGCGACATCCTTGAAGGCACGACGCTCCCCAGCGACGTGCCCACGCGAGATGGTAGCGGGTTCGTCTGACTGCGTGAAGATCGCGCATCGAGGCGCGACGGTTCAGCCCGAGCCACCCCGCGTTGACGTGACCGCCCGTAAAGTGCGTGGACCATCATCTGGAGGCCCCGCATGTCCCCCTGTGCCCGCCTGCCCGGCCTGCTGATCGCCTCATTGCTGTTCGCCACCACGGCTGCGGCCGAGGTCACTGTGCCTGCGCCGCCTGACCAGCAGTGGCAGCCCCTGTTCCAGCAGGTGCAGCGCGGCCACCTGTTCAAGGACCAGAAGACGTTCGCCGATGCGGTGCCGAAACTGGATACCGACGCACTGCTGGCCGAATGGGGCCAGGCCCAGGCGCAGCCCGGCTACGCCCTGCCCGCCTTCGTGGCCACGCACTTCACCGTTCCCACGGAGTCAGCCGCCTACGTGCCGCCCGCCGGGGAAACCCTGCGCGCGCATATCGAGGGACTGTGGCCGGTGCTGACCCGGACCACCGACACCGTGGACCCGCGTGGTTCGCTGCTGCCGCTGCCCAAGCCGTATGTGGTGCCCGGCGGGCGCTTCCGCGAGGTGTACTACTGGGACAGCTACTTCACCCTGCTCGGCCTGGCCTCCAGTGGCCGCTGGCAGCAGGTGCGCGACATGGTGGACAACTTTGCCTGGCAGCTGGACCAGTACGGGCATATTCCCAACGGCAACCGCAGCTATTACCTGAGCCGGTCGCAGCCGCCGTTCTTCAGTTTGATGGTGGATCTACTGGCGATGCATGAGGGGGATGACGCGTATCGAAGGTATCTGCCGCAGCTGCGCACCGAGCATGCGTTCTGGATGCGTGGGGCGGAGGGTTTGGCGCCCGGTGCGGCCAGTGAGCGGGTGGTGCGGATGAATGATGGGAGCCTGCTCAACCGGTACTGGGATGCGCGGGCGGTGCCGCGTACCGAGTCGTGGACGGATGATCTGGCGACGGCGGCTACGGTGCCGGATCGCGCGCCTTCGCAGGTGTATCGCGATCTGCGGGCCGGGGCGGAATCGGGGTGGGATTTCAGTTCGCGGTGGCTGGTGCATCCGGCGGAGCTGGGGAGCATCCATACCACCGAGATTGTGCCGGTGGATCTGAACAGTCTGCTGTTCCATCTTGAGACGACGATTGCGCGGGCGAGTCGTGCGTCGGGGGAACGTTCTGTGGCGCGGGAATTCGCGCGGCAGGCGGAACAGCGCAAGCAGGCGATCAATGCGCTGCTGTGGGATGAGCGGCAGGGGTGGTATGCGGATCGGGATCTGGAGCGCGGGACGCCCCGCCCTGCCCTGACGGCAGCGGCGTTGTTTCCGTTGTGGTTGGAGGTGGCGAGCCCGGTGCAGGCGAGGCGTACTGCGGAAGCCGTGGAGACGCAGTTGGTGCGTGCGGGTGGGTTGTTGACCACCACCGAGAACACCGGGCAGCAGTGGGATGCGCCGAATGGGTGGGCGCCGTTGCAGTGGGTGGCCGTGGATGGATTGCAGCGTTACAAGCAGGATGCGTTGGCGCGACAGGTTGGCGTGCGGTTCCTGCGGACGGTGCAGACGGTGTATGACCGTGAGGGGAAGCTGGTGGAGAAGTATGTGGTGGATGGGTCGGCTGGCGGGGGCGGCGGTGGTGAGTATCCGTTGCAGGATGGGTTTGGGTGGAGCAATGGGGTGGCGTTGGCGTTGTTGGATCGGTTGTGTGATGAAGGGAAGCGGTGTGAGTCGGCGAGGGATGTTGGGGAGTGATCACGCGAAGAGCGCATCTCCGGCCGGGGTCATGCGTTACAGCAGTGATTGGCAGGGTCGGCGGTCGTTTGGGAACCGACCCTACCAGAGCCGTGCCGTGCCGGCAGCACAGGTAAAGCCGCCGCTACGGCCGCGTCCTGCAGACAGTAATGCCAGTCGTCCAACCCCGGTCATGCCAACAGGTGCGTGCGAGCCGTTATGGGACCGAGCGGGCTATGCAGTATTGCGCTGCGTAGTAGGTGCTTAGTACGCACAGGGTTGCGGCTGGGAGGCCGCCGCCGAAGCGGTCCCACGCCAGTACGGAGTCGCTGATGACGAACAGGACTGCGCCGATTGCGGCCCAGCGGGCGCTTGTGGGTGCGGATGGGGTTGCTGCATTGTTCGTCCATGCGCGCGCCAACGCGAGTGTAGCCATCAGCGCGAGCACTACTACGTAAACCACTACCGGGATGCGCAGGTCGTTGGGGAGCAGCGGCCATAGGCCGGCCAGGTTGATGCCGGCGAATACGGCAAGCAATGCGGCTGAGAACAGCAGTCCCTGCCCTGACCTGAAGCCTGCGCGGAAGGCGACTATGTAGCAGACGTGCGCGAGCAGGAAGGCGATCAGCCCCGGTACGAAGGCGTCGAAGGGCAGCATCAGAAAGATGTCGCCGATGCAGGAAAACGCCATGCCGAGCAGGATCGCGCGGGCGTAGGTGCGGTGGGCGGAGGGTGTGTCGGTTGCCGACCAACGGTCGGCACTACGGAACGCCATGGCTGCTATCAGCAGCGTGGCCAGCGGTTTGGCGATCCAGTGCAGCCAGCGGCCGTCGCCGTCGAGCGACGCGCCGACGATGGCGGCAGTTGCCGCCAGCAGGATCGGCACGTCGCGGCGCAGGTTCATCGCGCTTTCCAGAGCTCGGCCAGGCGGTCGGGCTTGCCGGCGATGCGCTGCAGCGAGGGGTATTGCAGGCCGCCGTGGTAATCGAGCTTGATGGTGTCGATACGGTCGAAGTTGCGCACCAGCAGGGTGAGCGGTGCCTTGTCGGTCTTGGCCGCGGCCACCGCGTCCTTCAGGTCCTCGCCCTTGAACACGCGGCCGTTGAGCGCGAGTACGCTCATGCCCGGGGCCAGGCCGGCGTTGAAGGCGGGGCTGTCCCACAGCACGTCGGTGATGGCGCCGCCGTCGGTGACCGCCACGCCCAGCGAGTACAGCAGGTTGGTGTTCTTGGCGCGGGTTTCCTGCGCCTTGAAGGCATCGTTCGGGGTATCGGTGTAGACCAGCTTCCAACCCGCCGCTTCCAGCCCGCCGATGAGCGGGCCGTGGCCGTCCAGGCGCTCACGCAGGAAGCTGGCCCAGTCGTACGGGGCGATGCCGTTCAAGGTGCTGACCACTTCATCGAACGTATACGGATTCACGTTCCAGTCGCCGTCGTGCATGCCGAAGAAGGCCTTGGCGAAATCATCGATGCTGCGCTTGTTGCCGGTCAAGGCGCGCAACTTGCCTTCCACGTCCAGCCACACCATCTGCCCGCCGGAGTAGTAGTCCTCGCTCATCTGGTAATTGCGGAACGCCAGGGCGCGGCGCTGGGCGATGGTGGGGTCGTTGGTGGTGTCCTGCAGGTTGCGCCAGGCCAGGCCGGGGCGGCCGCGGTCGTAGGTCGCCGCCACGTTCGCCAGCATGTCGCGGGTCTGGTCGGTGCTCCACAGGCCCGAACGCGCGGCCAGCACGTGGCCCCAGAACTGGGTCTGGCCTTCGTACAGCCACAGCAGGCTGTCGCCCATGGGCACGTTGAAGTTGGCGGTGGTCAGGTCGGCGCCACGGCGGTACTTGCCGTTCCAGGAGTGGTTGAATTCGTGCGGCAGCAGGTCGCGGCCGAGCCAGGTCTTGTCCCACTCGGTGAAGTAGCCAGTATCGCCGCTGTTCTCGCTGGAGCGCTGGTGCTCCAGGCCGATGCCGCCGAGCTTGCTGGTGAGCGCGAGCAGGAATTCGTAGCGGTCGAAGTGGCGTGCGCCGTAGAGCTTGTACATCTGCTGCACCAGCGCGCGATGCGCCTGCAGCTGTTCGGGCTTGGCCACCAGTGATTTGGCGTCGTCGGCGAACACGTTGAGGTGCACGGGCACCTTGGCGCCGGGGTCGAGGTCGAACTGCTGGTAGTGGCGGCCGGCGAACAGCGGCGAGTCCACCAGGTGGTCGTAGCTGATCGGCTTGAACACCACGGTGTCGCCATCGCGGCGCTCGGTGTCCAGCGCGGTGGCGTAGGCCCAGCCCGGCGGCAGGGTGACGCTGGCCTGGGCCTGGATGTTGCGGGTGATCACGCCGGCCGGGTATAGGGAGTTGGCGTTCCACTGCAGGTTGAGCATTTCCGGGGTCATCACCACGCGGCCCTGCCCTGCGCCCTGCGAGGAAAGGAAGTTGAAGTTGGCGACGACTTCACTGGCGCCCTGCGGCACGTCCACGGTGAAGGCGTACACGTTGTACGGGTCGCGCTTCCACGCCAGCGGTTTGCCGTTGGCGGTGACCACCAGGCCGGCGAGCTTGTCGATGGGGCCGCTGGGGGAATGCGCGCCGGGCAGCCATTGCGGGTACAGCAGGGTCAGCGGGCCCGGTTGCGCCGGCACGGTGGCCTTGACCTTGAAGATGCGGCGGCCGATGTCGCGTGCGTCCACGTCGATGCGCAGCGTGCCCGGGAAGGCGACGTCCTGCGGCGGGGGTGTCTGCGCGTGCACGCCGGTGGTAGTGGCGGCGAGAAGCACGGAGAGGACGGCGGCACGCAGTTTCATCGAAGACGGTTCCGGCATACGAAAGGATCGATGCTAGACCTGCGGGGAGGTGCAGCCCCATGGCCAAAGGTCATGTCTTCGGTACGAAAGAGCGTACCGACCAACGGTCGGTACCTACCGGGCAATTTCCGCCACGAACGGCAAAGGCACGCACCGTTCGGTAGGTGACGACCGTTGGTCGTCACGCCAGGAACGGTAGGTGACGACCGTTGGTCGTCACGCCAGGAACGGTAGGTGACGACCGTTGGTCGTCACACCGATCAGGAGATGAGGCGCAGCCTCAGCTCCTTGGGCAACGCAAACACCATCGATTCGGGCTCGCCTTCCAGCTCGCCCACGTTCCCCGCGCCCAGTTCCTTCAAGCGCGCGATCACGCCGTCCACCAGCACCTGCGGTGCGGAGGCACCCGCGGTGAGGCCGATGTGCTTCTTGCCCAGCACCCACGCCGGGTCGATCTCGTCGGCGCCGTCAATCAGGTAGCTTTCCACGCCATCGCGGCGCGCCAGTTCGCTGAGCCGGTTGGAGTTGGAGCTGTTCGGCGAGCCCACCACCAGCACCAGGTCGCAACGCTTGGCCAGGTCGCGCACGGCGTCCTGGCGGTTCTGGGTGGCGTAGCAGATGTCGTCGTTCTTCGGGCCCTGCATGGCCGGGAAGCGCGTGCGCAGGGCTTCGATGATGCCGCGGGTGTCGTCCACCGACAGCGTGGTCTGGGTGGTGTAGGCGAAGTTGTCCGGCTGGTTGAGTTCCAGCGTGGCCACCTGCTCCACATCTTCCACCAGGTAGATGGTGCCGCTGCCGGCTTCCTGCTTCCACTGGCCCATGGTGCCTTCCACTTCCGGGTGACCGGCGTGGCCGATCAGCACCACGTCGCGGCCGGCCCGGCAGTGGCGCGCCACTTCGAAGTGCACTTTGGTCACCAACGGGCAGGTGGCGTCGAACACCTTCAGGCCACGACGGTCCGCTTCCTGGCGCACGGCCTGGGAAACGCCATGGGCGCTGAAGATCACCGTGTTGCCATCGGGCACTTCGTCGAGTTCTTCGACGAAGATCGCGCCGCGCTGCTTGAGGTCGTCCACCACGAAGCGGTTGTGCACCACTTCATGGCGCACGTAGATGGGCGCGCCCAGCGTTTCGATCGCGCGCTTGACGATCTCGATCGCACGATCGACACCGGCACAGAATCCACGCGGGTTGGCGAGCAGCACATCCATCAGACAGGTCTCCCGGCAGCGGCCGGCGGTGGGTTACGGGTTGGCATTATCCGCCTTTTTGGCGGCCTTGCCGTCGAACAGGCCGAACACCGCGATGCCGATGGCGCCGACCACGATGGCGGCGTCGGCGATGTTGAACGAGGGCCAGTAGTGCTCACCCACGTACCACTGGATGAAATCGACCACGTGGCCGTGCACCTGGCGGTCGATGACGTTGCCGATGGCCCCGCCGATCACCAGCGCGTACGGCACGGCGCTGCGCCAGTGCGCACGCGGGGTGCGCGACAGCCAGAACGCCATCAGGCCGCTGATGCCCACCGCCAGCGCGGTGAAGAACCACAGCTGCCAGCCACCGGCATCGCTCAGGAAACTGAACGCTGCGCCGGTGTTGTAGGTGCGGTACCAGTTCCAGAAGCCGTCGATGACGGCCACCGGCTGGTACTCGGGCAGGCTGGAGAGGACCCAGGCCTTGCTCCACTGGTCGAGGATGATGATGGCGGCCGACAGCACCAGCCACACCAGCGCGCTCGGGCGCGGACGCGGGGCCGCCATCAGAACCACTTCCGGTCTTCGCCGGCACCGTCGACGTTGCTTGCGCAACGACCGCACAGTTCCGGGTGGGCGGCCACGCTGCCGATGTCGGCACGGTAGTGCCAGCAGCGCACGCACTTCTGCTTGGTGGTCGGCTGGGCGCTGACGAACACCTCGTCGGTGGTCGCCGGGCGCACGCTGACATCGCCACTGATGAACAGGAAGCGCAGTTCCTCGGCAAGCGGCTGCCAGCGCGCAGCGGTTTCCTCGCTGGCGGCGACGGTGATTTCCGCTTCGAGCGCGGCACCGATGGCACCGTTGGCGCGCATCGGCTCGAGCACCTTGGCCACCTGCTCGCGCAGGGCCAGCAGCTGGTCGAAGTCGGCAGCGTTGATCGCGGCATCGGCCGGCAGCGGCACCAGGCCTTCGTACCACGTGGCAAACAGCACGTTTTCCTTGCGCTCGCCCGGCAGGTAGCCCCACAGCTCATCGGCGGTGAAGGTCAGGATCGGCGCGATCCAGCGGGTGAACGCTTCGGCGATGTGGTACATCGCGCTCTGCGCCGAACGGCGGCCGCGCGAGTCGGTCGGCATGGTGTACAGCCGGTCCTTGGTGACGTCCAGGTACAGCGAACCGAGGTCCACGCTGCAGAAGTTCAGCAGCAGCTGCACGATTTCGGCCATGTTGTAGCCGGTGTACGCCGCCTTGATCTTCTCCTGCACCTCCCAGGCGCGATGCACGATCCAGCGGTCCAGCGCGACCATGTCGGCGGGAGCGACCAGGTGCTGGGCGGGATCGAAGCCGTCCAGGTTGCCGAGCAGGAAGCGCGCGGTGTTGCGCAGGCGCCGGTAGGCGTCGGCGTTGCGCTTGAGGATTTCCTGCGACAGCGACATTTCGTTGCTGTAATCGGCCGAGGCGATCCACAGGCGCAGGATGTCCGCGCCCAGGGTCTTCATGATGTCCTGCGGTTCGATGCCATTGCCCAGCGACTTGGACATCTTGCGGCCCTTCTCATCCACGGTGAAACCATGGGTGAGGCACTGCTTGTAGGGCGCGTGCTTGTCGATGGCCACGCCGGTGAGCAGCGAGGACTGGAACCAGCCGCGGTGCTGGTCGGAACCTTCCAGGTACAGGTCGGCCGGCTTGCCGAAGCCACGCTCCAGCAGCACGCCTTCATGGGTGACGCCCGAGTCGAACCAGACATCGAGGATGTCGGTGACCTTCTCGTACTGCGCCGCTTCTTCGCCCAGCAGTTCGGCCGCGTCCAGCGCGTACCAGACGTCGATGCCGCCCGCCTGCACGCGGTCGGCCACCTGCTGCATCAACTCGACGGTGCGCGGGTGCGGCTCGCCGGTTTCGCGGTGGGTGAACAGTGCGATCGGTACGCCCCAGGTGCGCTGGCGGCTGATGCACCAGTCCGGGCGGCCATCGACCATGCTGCCGATGCGCGCCTTGCCCCAGCTCGGGAACCAGCCGACGTTGTCGATGGCGGCCATGGCATCGCTGCGCAGGTTGGCCTTGTCCATCGAGATGAACCACTGCGGGGTGGCGCGGAACACCACCGGCGTCTTGTGGCGCCAGCAGTGCGGATAGCTGTGCACGATTTCCACGAACGCCAGCAGCGCACCGGAGTCGCGCAGCACGTCCACGATCAACGGCTGCGCCTTCCACAGGTGCACGCCTGCCAGCACCACCTCGCCGGCCGGCGGGGTGGACGGCCGGTACACGCCACGGCCATCCACCGGGTTGATCTGGGCGGCGGTGTAGTTGTCCATCAGCCCGTACTGCTGGCTGACCACGAAATCTTCCTGGCCGTGGCCGGGGGCGGTATGCACCGCGCCGGTACCGTCTTCATCGGACACGTGCGCGCCGTTGAGCAGCGGGATGTCGCGCTGCGGGTAGAACGGATGGGCCAGCAGCAGGTTTTCCAGTGCGGCACCGGCGGCATGGCCGTGCGCGACGACGTCTTCCACGCCATAGCGGCGCAGGGCGCGCTCGGCCAGGCTGGCGGCGATCACCAGCCAGCGGCGCTTGCCGGCATGGGCCGGGCCTTCAACCAGGGCGTACTGGATATCCGCGCCCAGCGACACCGCCAGCGAGGCCGGCAGCGTCCACGGGGTGGTGGTCCAGATCGGCACGGCGACCTCGACATCGGCCGGCAGGCTCACGCCGAAGCGCGCGGCGAGCTGCGCCGAATCGCGCGCTACGTAGGCCACGTCGATGGCCGGCGAGGTCTTGTCCTGGTACTCGATTTCCGCTTCGGCCAGGGCCGAGCCACAATCGAAGCACCAGTGCACGGGCTTGGCGCCGCGCACGATGTGGCCGTTGGCGAAGATCTTGGACAGCGCGCGGATTTCATTGGCTTCGAAATCGAAGCTCAGGGTCTTGTACGGGTTGTCCCAATCGCCGATCACGCCCAGGCGCTTGAAGTCGCGGCGCTGCAGGTCGATCTGCTCTTCGGCGTACTCGCGGCACTTCTGGCGGAACTCGACGGCATCGAGCTTGACGCCAACCTTGCCCCACTTCTTTTCGACCGCGATCTCGATCGGCAGGCCGTGGCAATCCCAGCCGGGCACGTAGGGCGCATCGAAGCCGGCCAGGTAGCGCGACTTGACGATGATGTCCTTGAGGATCTTGTTGACCGCATGGCCCAGGTGGATCTGGCCATTGGCGTACGGCGGGCCGTCGTGCAGCACGAACAGCGGGCGACCCTGCGCGTTTTCGCGCAGGCGGGCGTACAGGCCCTCGTCTTCCCAGCGCGACAGAATGCCCGGCTCGCGCTTGGGCAGGTCGCCGCGCATCGGGAATTCGGTGGCCGGCAGATGAAGGGTGGCTTTGTAGTCCTGGCTCACGCAGTGGCTCGCAATCTGTGTTCGGAAAGGATGTGACGGGCCTGATCGGCGTCACGGTGCATCTGGTCGGTCAATGCCGCCAGATCATGGAACTTTTCTTCGTCGCGCAGCTTGGCGACGAACTCAACCTGGATATGCCGACCGTACAGGTCGCCCTGGAAATCGAACAGGTGCGCTTCCAGCAGCGGCTCCACCCCGTCCACGGTCGGCCGGGTGCCGAAGCTGGATACCGACGGCCACGGCTGGTCGAACACGCCGTGCACCCAGGTGGCATAGATGCCCGCCAGCGCCGGCGTTTTCGGGAAGCGCAGGTTGGCGGTGGGGAAGCCGAGGGTGCGGCCGAGCTGGCGCCCGCGCACTACCCTGCCCCCGATCGCATACGGGCGCCCGAGCAGATCGGCCGCATGGGCGAAATCGCCCTCGCGCAGCAGCTGGCGGATGCGGGTGGCGGAAATGCGCTCGCCGTGGAAATCCACCGGGTCGATCTCGCCGGCGCTGAAGCCGCGTTCGGCGCCCATGGCCCGCAGCAGGGCCAGGTCACCGCGGCGGCGGTTGCCGAAGCAGAACTCCGGCCCGATCCACACTTCGCGCGCGCCCAGCCGGTTGACCAGCAGCTGTTCGACGAAGGCTTCGGCGGGCATGGCGGCCATGGCCGCATCGAAACGCAGCAGGCCGATGGCATCCACGCCGAAATCGCGCAGGATGGTGACCTTGTCGCGGGCCAGGGTCAGCCGCGGCGGCGGCTCGCCCTGGGCGAAGTATTCGCGCGGCAGCGGTTCGAACGCGACCGCCACGGCGGGCACGCCCAGCGCGCGGGCACGCGCGGCCGCATGCCGCACCAGCGCACGATGGCCAAGGTGCAGGCCGTCGAATGCGCCGATGCAGACCACGCTTCCGTACGGGAACAAAGGCCCGCCTTCGATGCTTCTGAACAACCTGGTCATCTACTGGGAATCCGGCCCGTCAGGACCGATGCGTTGCAAGGGATAGCCATGAAGTATAGCCGGGGTGCCCATGGATCAATGCTCGCGCAGGTGACGCGGGCGGAAGCCCATGGCGACCAGGGCCAGCAGGTAGGTCAGGCCACCGCCGCCGACCAGCAGCGCGAGGTTGCCGATCCGGTGCCATTTGTCCATGTCGGTGAAGTCGGTCATCAGCTGCAGCAGGCCCAACAGGACCGCCACCATGGCCGCGCAGGCCAGGCCCAGGCGGGTCACGTAGCCGCCCCAGCCGGCCTTGGGCTGGTACACGTCGGTCTTGCCCAGCCAGTACCAGAGCAGGCCGAGATTCAGGTAACTGGACAGCGCGCTGGCAATGCCCAGCGCCAGGTGCAGGCCCGGCTGCTTGCCCAGCGCCACCCACACGCCCTGCGCCTTCAGCGCCTCGGGCACCATCACGTGGTACAGCACGGCCAGCAGGATGAAGTTGAAGACCATGTTGGCCACCAGCGCGACCAGGCCGGCGCGCACCGGGGTACGGGTGTCCTGGCGGGCATAGAACGCCGGCAGCACCACTTTCAGCAGGGCGAAGGCCGGCAGGGCGAAGCTCAGGCCGTATACCGACAGCGCGGTCATGCGGGTATCGAAGGCGGTGAACTGGCCATGCTGGAAGATCGTGGCGATCAGCGGCTCGGCGCACAGCATCAGGCCGAGCATGGCCGGCACGGCGATCAGCAGCGTGGTGCGCAGGCCCCAGTCCAGCGCGCTGGAGAAGCCGGCCTTGTCGGTACTGACATGGTGGCGGGCCAGCGCCGGCAGGATCACCGTACCCAGCGCCACCCCGAACACGCCCAGCGGCAGCTCCAGGAAGCGGTCGGCCAGCGACAGCCAGGACTGCGAGCCATCGGTCAGCTTGGCCGCGATCACGGTATCCAGCAGCAGGTTGATCTGGGCCACCGAAGAGCCAAACAGGGTCGGCACCATCAGGGTCAGCACCTTGCGCACGCCGGGGTGGGTCCAGCCCCAGCGCGGCAGCGTGAGCAGGTTGATGCCGTGCAGCGACGGCAGCTGGAACAGCAGCTGCAGCACGCCGGCGGCCAGCACGGCCCAGCCCAGCGCCAGGATCTGCTTTTCCGGCGTGCCGCCCAGCCGCGGCGCCAGCCACAGCGCGCCGGCGATCATGCACAGGTTGAGGATCACCGGGGTCAGCGCCGGCATGGCGAAGCGCTGGAAGCTGTTCAGCGCGCCACCGGCCAAGGCGGTGAGCGAGACGAACAGCAGGAACGGGAAGGTCAGCCGGAACAGGTCCACCAGCAGGCCGTGCTTGGCCGGGTCGGTGTCGACCCCGCTGGAGAACAGGGTGGCCAGCTGCGGGGCGAAGATCAGCGCCAGCGCGGTGACCAGCAGCAGCACCGCGCCCAGGGTGCCGGCCACGCGCGACATCAGCTCGCGCAGCTCCTCATGTGAACGGGTTTCCTTCACTTCCGTGAACACCGGCACGAAGGCGGTGGCGAACGAGCCCTCCGCGAACAGGCGGCGCAGGAAGTTGGGCACCCGGAAGGCCACCCAGAAGGCGTCCGTCACCGCATTGGTGCCGAACGTGGTGGTGACGGCCAGATCGCGGACCAGCCCCAGCACCCGTGAAATCATGGTCATGCTGCTGAAAGACAGCAGCCCGCGCAACATCCTTGGTGAACTCACCCGTGTTTCCTCTTGACAATTGACTTGACGTACATTTTTCGAGCCATCATACTTTCCAGCTTGCTGTTCCCATTACACCGATTTTTCAGGAAACCACCACTGTGGCCAATATCAAGTCCGCCAAGAAGCGCGCCAAGCAGACCGTCGTGCGCAACGCGCGCAATACGGCTCAGCGTTCGATGCTGCGCACCGCTGTCAAGAAGGTGATCAAGGCGCTCGACGCCAACGATGCCGCCGGCGCCGAGGCAGCCTTTGCCGTCGCCCAGCCGATCCTCGACCGTTTCAGCTCGCGTGGTCTGATCCACAAGAACAAGGCCGCTCGCCACAAGAGCCGCCTGACCGCGCGCATCAAGGCCCTCAAGG
Source organism: Stenotrophomonas sp. SrG (assembly GCF_050031795.1). NCBI lineage: Bacteria > Pseudomonadati > Pseudomonadota > Gammaproteobacteria > Lysobacterales > Lysobacteraceae > Stenotrophomonas > Stenotrophomonas sp. SrG. The sequence goes on along the minus strand of NZ_JBNBBE010000002.1, from coordinate 288,023 downwards.
CCGCCTGATACGGCACTGCGACGCCGCGCCCCGCGCGGCGTGCAGGAAAAGAACCCGGCCCCGGCCGGGTTTTTTGCGTGCCCCGCCCCACAGAAAAACCCGGCCGAAGCCGGGTTTCCCGAGGAAGCAACGTCAGCGTCAGAGCGCGTTGCGCGCATCCGCTTCGTCTTCCTTCTGGCGGTCGAAGAAGGCCATGATGTTGGTCATGATCGGCCAGGTGCCTTCACGGCCCAGCGCCGAGACCAGGTACCACGGCTGGGTCCAGCCCAGCTCGGCGATGATCTTCTCGGCCGCCGCCTTGGCCTCGTCCTCGAACATCAGGTCGGCCTTGTTCAGCACCAGCCAGCGCGGCTTTTCCAGCAGCTCCGGGTCATGCTTGGCCAGCTCGCGCTCGATCGCACGGACCTGCTCGATCGGCGAGATTTCCACCCCGCCTTCCATGGGGGAGATGTCCACCAGGTGCAGCAGCAGGCGGGTGCGCTGCAGGTGGCGCAGGAACTGCGCGCCCAGGCCGGCACCATCGGCGGCACCTTCGATCAGGCCGGGAATGTCGGCAATCACGAAGCTGCGGTAGTTCTCCACGCGCACCACGCCCAGGTTGGGGTAGAGGGTGGTGAACGGGTAATCGGCCACCTTGGGGGTGGCAGCGGACACGGCGCGGATCAGCGTGCTCTTGCCCGCATTGGGGAAGCCCAGCAGGCCCACATCGGCCAGCAGCTTCAGCTCCAGCTTGAGCAGGCGCTCCTCGCCCTCCTCGCCCGGCAGCGACTGGCGCGGCGAACGGTTGGTGGAGCTCTTGAAGTGCATGTTGCCCAGGCCGCCCTTGCCGCCCTTGGCCACCAGCAGGATGTCGTCGTGCTGGGTCAGGTCACCGATCACTTCGTCGGTGGCCACGTTCATCACCACAGTGCCGACCGGCACGGTGATGACCAGGTCTTCGCCGCCCTTGCCATAGGCCTGGCGGCCCATGCCGTTCTCGCCGCGCTGCGCCTTGAAGATGCGCTCGTGGCGGAAATCGACCAGGGTATTGAGGTTTTCGTCGGCGCGGATGTACACGCTGCCGCCATTGCCGCCGTCGCCGCCGTCCGGGCCGCCCAGCGGAATGAACTTCTCGCGACGGAAACCGACGCAGCCGTTGCCGCCATTGCCGGCGGTAACCTGGATTTCTGCTTCGTCTACAAGTTTCATGATTCTGGTTGCCAACTGGAGGCGGTGGGCAACGGGTGCGCCCGACCGCAGAGTCTAACGTGAAAAACAAAAACCCCGCCGAAGCGGGGCTTTCGTCAGCGGCCCCACGCCTAGGCGGGGGCGCCTGCGTGCCGCGAAGCTCAGGCTTCGGCGACGACGCTGACGGTACGACGCTTCTTCGGGCCCTTCACCGAGAACTCCACCTTGCCGTCGACGAGCGCGAACAGGGTGTGGTCACGGCCGAGGCCGACGCCGGTACCCGGATGGAACTGGGTGCCGCGCTGACGCACGATGATGTTGCCGGCATCGATGGCCTGGCCACCGAAGATCTTGACGCCGAGGTACTTCGGGTTGGAGTCGCGACCGTTGCGCGATGAGCCTACGCCCTTCTTATGTGCCATGACTGCTTCTCCTTATTACTTCTTGCCACCGGCGATGCCGGTGATCTCGATTTCGGTGTAGTACTGACGGTGACCCTGGCGCTTCATGTGGTGCTTGCGGCGACGGAACTTGATGATCCGGACCTTGTCGGCACGACCCTGCGACACGACCTTGGCGGTGACCGAAGCGCCGCTCAGAGCGTCGCCCAGCTTGATGCCATCGCTGTCACCCAGCATCAGGATTTCTTCGAACTTGATCTCGTTGCCGACTTCGACTTCGAGCTTTTCAACGCGGAGCGTTTCGCCCTGCGCCACGCGGTATTGCTTACCGCCGGTTACCAGTACTGCGTACATGACCAGACTTCCTCTGTAGTTATTGTGGTCTATGGACTGCCGCCATCGAGGGCGGACAGAAGCGGGATTTTAATGACTCACCCCAGCCCGGGTCAACCCACCCCCAGCTTTGAGCCGTCCTCCCCTGAACCCCGTTCAGGTTCAGGGCCCGCCGGTCTCAATAGATGAGACAAGGGGCTGGCAATGTCGCTGATTGCCCCCAAATCCCAAGCTCGGTAGGCTGACCGATTGCCGTCTCCGCTTGCCCCACTTTCAACGGATCCCCCATGGCGATGGATTTCATCCGCATCCGCGGCGCGCGGACGCACAACCTCAAGAACATCGATCTCGACCTGCCCCGCGACAAGTTGATCGTCATTACCGGCCTGTCCGGCTCGGGCAAGTCCTCGCTGGCCTTCGACACGATCTACGCCGAAGGCCAGCGCCGCTACGTGGAGTCGCTGTCGGCCTATGCCCGCCAGTTCCTGAGCGTGATGGAAAAGCCGGACCTGGACCATATCGAAGGCCTGTCGCCGGCGATCTCCATCGAGCAGAAGTCGACCTCGCACAACCCGCGTTCGACCGTGGGCACCATCACCGAGATCTACGACTACCTGCGCCTGCTGTATGCCCGCGTGGGCAGCCCGCGCTGCCCCGACCACGGCTACCCGCTGGAAGCGCAGACCGTGAGCCAGATGGTGGACCACGTGCTGACCCTGGACCCGGAACAGCGCTACATGCTGCTGGCCCCGGTGATCCGCGAGCGCAAGGGCGAGCATGCCCAGGTGTTCGACCAGCTGCGCGCGCAGGGCTTCGTGCGCGTGCGGGTGGACGGTGCGCTGCATGAAATCGATGCGGTGCCGCCGCTGGCGCTGCGCCAGAAGCACACCATCGAAGCGGTGATCGACCGGTTCCGTCCGCGCGAGGACATCAAGCAGCGCCTGGCCGAAAGCTTTGAAACCGCGCTGAAGCTGGGCGACGGCATGGTCTCGGTGCAGTCGCTGGACGTGGAGGACGCCCCGGCCCACCTGTTCTCGTCCAAGTACAGCTGCCCGGTCTGCGATTACTCGCTGCCGGAGCTGGAACCGCGCCTGTTCTCGTTCAATTCGCCGGTGGGCGCCTGCCCGGGCTGCGATGGCCTGGGCATGGCCGAGTTCTTCGACCCCTCGCGCGTGGTGGTGCACCCGGAGCTGTCGCTGTCGGCCGGTGCCGTGCGCGGCTGGGACCGCCGCAACGCGTACTACTTCCAGCTGATCGCCTCGCTGGCCAAGCATTACAAGTTCGACACCGACGCGCCGTGGCAGAGCCTGTCCGAGCCGGTGCGCAAGGCGGTGCTGTACGGCAGCGGCGATGAAACCATCACCTTCACCTACTTCACCGAAGCCGGTGGCCGCACCCAGCGCAAGCACCGCTTCGAGGGCATCATTCCGAACCTGGAACGCCGCTACAAGGAAACCGAATCGGCGGCGGTGCGCGAAGAGCTGGCCAAGTACATCAGCGAACGCAACTGCCCCGAATGCCAGGGCCAGCGCCTGAACCGTGCCGCGCGCAACGTGTTCGTGGCCGACCGCGCGCTGCCGGAACTGGTGGTGCTGCCAATCGATGAAGCGCTGAAGTTCTTCAGCGGCATGACCCTGCCCGGCTGGCGCGGCGAGATCGCCGGCAAGATCGTCAAGGAGATCGGCGAGCGCCTGGGCTTCCTGGTCGACGTGGGCCTGGATTACCTCACCCTGGAGCGCAAGGCCGACACCCTGTCCGGTGGCGAAGCCCAGCGCATCCGCCTGGCCAGCCAGATCGGCGCCGGCCTGGTCGGGGTGATGTACGTGCTCGACGAGCCGTCCATCGGCCTGCACCAGCGCGACAACGAGCGCCTGCTGGGCACCCTCACCCGCCTGCGCGACCTGGGCAATACGGTGATCGTGGTCGAGCATGACGAAGATGCGATCCGCCTGGCCGACTACGTGCTGGACATCGGTCCGGGCGCCGGCGTGCACGGCGGCGAGATCGTCGGCCAGGGCACCCTGCAGGACATCCTGGACGCGCCGCGTTCGCTTACCGGCCAGTACCTGTCGGGCAAGCGTGCGATCGAGATTCCCGCGCGCCGGCACAAGCCGAACCCGAAGATGACCCTGCACCTGCGTGGTGCCAGCGGCAACAACCTCAAGGGCGTGGACCTGGACATTCCGTCGGGCCTGCTGACCTGCATCACCGGTGTGTCCGGTTCGGGCAAGTCGACCCTGATCAACGACACCCTGTTCTCGCTGGCCGCCAACGAAATCAACGGCTCCTCGCACCCCATCGCGCCGTACAAGGACGTGGAAGGCCTGGACCTGTTCGACAAGGTGGTGGACATCGACCAGTCGCCGATCGGCCGTACCCCGCGTTCGAACCCGGCCACCTACACCGGCCTGTTCACCCCGCTGCGCGAGCTGTATGCGCAGGTGCCCGAAGCACGTGCGCGCGGCTATTCGCCGGGCCGTTTCAGCTTCAACGTGCGCGGCGGCCGCTGCGAAGCGTGCCAGGGCGATGGCCTGATCAAGGTGGAGATGCACTTCCTGCCGGACGTGTACGTGCCCTGCGATGTGTGCCACGGCAAGCGCTACAACCGCGAAACGCTGGAGATCCTGTACAAGGGCTACAACATCAACGACGTGCTGCAGATGACCGTCGAAGATGCGCTGAAGCTGTTCGAACCGGTGCCGAGCATCGCGCGCAAGCTGGAAACGCTGGTGGACGTGGGCCTGAGCTACATCAAGCTGGGCCAGAGCGCGACCACGCTGTCCGGTGGTGAAGCGCAGCGTGTGAAGCTGTCCAAGGAGCTGTCGCGCCGCGATACCGGGCGCACGCTGTACATCCTGGACGAGCCGACCACCGGCCTGCACTTCCACGACATCGAAGCGCTGCTGGGCGTGCTGCACAAGCTGCGCGACGAGGGCAACACGGTGGTGGTGATCGAACACAACCTGGACGTGATCAAGACCGCGGACTGGATTGTCGACCTGGGCCCGGAAGGCGGCCACCGCGGCGGCACCATCCTGGTCACCGGCACGCCCGAGGACGTGGCCGCGCACCCGGCGTCGTACACCGGCCAGTTCCTGGCCAAGATGCTGCCCTCGGTCAGCGCGCGCCCGGAACGCCCGGCCGCGGTGGCCAACAAGCCCGACGCCCGCCCGCCGCGCAAGGCCAAGCCGGAAAAGCCGGCCAAGGTGGCCAAGAAGGCGGTGGCCGCCAAGCGCGCCACCACCCCCAGCAAGACCAGCCCTGCCAAGACCACGAAGGCGAAGAAGAAGTAATGAGCGACGAACACAAGATCCTGGCCCGCGTACCGATCAGCGTGCGCTGGCGCGACATGGACAGCATGGGCCACGTCAACAACGCCAAGTACATCTCCTACCTGGAAGAGGCGCGCGTGCGCTGGATGCTGGGCGTGGAAGGCGTTGCCATGACCGACCGGATCGCGCCGGTGGTGGCGGCGACCAACGTCAACTACCGCCTGCCGATCGTGTGGCCCAACGACATCGTGGTGGAGCTGTTTGTCGAGCGCCTGGGCAACAGCAGCGTGACCATCGGCCACCGCATCGTGGACCAGAAGAACGACAGCACGCTGTATTCGGACGGCAACGTGGTCGTGGTGTGGATGGATACACAGACCGGCAAGAGCGCCCCGCTGCCGGACGCGCTGCGCGCGGCCTGCAGTTGAGCATGTGCCGACCAACGGTCGGTACCTACCAGGGCGTACCGACCAACGGTCGGTACCTACCAGGGCGTACCGACCAACGGTCGGCACCTACCGAGGCGTACCGACCAACGGTCGGTACCTACCCCTCCTGGGTAGCGCCCGACCGTTGGTCGGGCGGCGGCGCAACGCGCCGAACGCCATGATCAACGCGTGCGCACAACCAGCGTTGCGTCGACCTTGCTGCCGTCTTCCAGGCTGAGTCGCAACGGCAACGCCTTGCCAACGCCCAACGCCACTTCCGGCTGCATCAACATCAGGTGCAGGCCACCGGGCTTGAGCACCACGCTCGCACCCGGCGCAATCGGCAACCGCTCCACCGCGCGCATCCGGCTCACGCCGTCGATCAGCGTGGTTTCATGCAGGGAGACGTCGCCAAAGGCCTTGCTGCCGGCGGCAACCACGGTCACCGGCGTCCTGCAGCCGTTGTGGATCTCGCCGTAACCGGCCGCCATCGTTACCCCCGGCGGCGGCAACCGCACCCAGCCCTCGCGCACCGTCACACACGACGGCTCCGCCGCTGTGGCCGATGCTGCGGCCGCACACATCGCCAACAATACGCACACGAATGGTTTGGTTATCATCGCCTCAGTTCCCTGCCCGCAACGAGATCGCAGCATGACGACGCTTATCGAGGTGATCAACCATGGCCCCATCCGCGAGCTGCGGCTGGCCCGCCCGCCGGTCAATGCGCTGGACACCGAGTTGTGCCGTCAGCTGATCCACGACATCAACCAGGCCATGGCCGATGACGTGCACGGCATCGTGCTGTCGGGCAGCGAGCGCATCTTCAGCGCCGGCATGGACGTGCCGCACCTGCTCAGCCACGGCGAGGACCGGCACAAGCTGCTGGACAGCTGGCAGGCGTTCTTCGGCGCAGTGCGCACCCTCGCCGAGAGCCGCGTGCCGGTGGTGGCCGCGCTGACCGGCCACGCCCCAGCCGGCGGCTGCGTGCTGGCGCTGTGCTGCGATTACCGGATCCTGGCGCGCAGCCCGGACCCGGCCCAGCCCACGGTGATCGGCCTGAACGAGGTGCAGGTGGGGCTGGTGGCGCCGGAAGGCATCCAGCGCCTGATGCGCCGGGTGGTCGGCCACCACCGCGCCTCGCAGCTGCTGATCGGCGGTGAAATGGTGCCGGCCGAACGCGCCCTGGAGATCGGGCTGGTGGATGAGCTGGCCGCCCCGGCCGACGTGGTGCCGCGCGCGGTGGCCTGGCTGGGTCGCCTGCTCAAGCTGCCGCGCCAGCCGATGCTGCTCACCCGCGCCATTGCGCGCGAAGACCTGCATGAAGCACTGCACGCCGACCTGATCCGGCTGGACCGGTTCGTCGAGGCCTGGTATGCCCCGGATGCGCAGCAGGCGTTGCAGACGCTGGTGGCACGGCTGGGAAAAGCGTAAGCCAAGGCCACCCGACCAACGGTCGGGTGCTACCGGCGATGGGGCGGTGTCCCCGGTAGCGCCCGACCGTTGGTCGGGCGGCGGCGCACGGCGCCGGCAGTTGGCGACTGGCCACCACCGGTATAATTCCCGTCCGCCCCAACGCCAGGCCGCCGCCTTGTCCCAGCCGCAAGAACCCGTCGTTTCCGAGCTGATCGACCTGCTCACGCTCGAGCGCCTGGAAGACAACCTGTTCCGGGGCCAGAGCCGCGACATCGGCACCAAATACGTGTTCGGCGGCCAGGTGCTGGGCCAGGCTCTCTCGGCGGCCCAGGCCACGGTCGAGAACGGCCGGCATGTGCATTCGCTGCATGCCTACTTCCTGCGCGCCGGCAACATCGACCACCCGATCGTGTACGACGTGGACCGCACCCGCGATGGCGGCAGCTTCTCCGTGCGCCGGGTCACCGCGATCCAGCACGGCAAGGTGATCTTCTTCTGCGCCGCCTCGTTCCAGCAGGCCGAAAGCGGGGCCGAGCACCAGCACAAGATGCCCGAAGTGCCGCAACCGGAAGACATCGAACCGAACCGCCCGCTGCCGCCGGAAGTGCTGGAACGGCTGCCGATCAAGGTGCAGCGCTGGCTCTCGCGCGGCGGCCCGTTCGAGTTCCGCCACGTGTACCCGCGCGATGAACTGCACCCGCCCAAGCGCCCGCCCTACCACCAGGTGTGGCTGCGCCTGAATGAAACGGTGGGCGATGCGCCCGAACTGCACCAGGCGCTGCTGGCCTATGCGTCGGACTTCCACCTGCTCGGCACCGCGACCTTCCCGCACGGCATCAGCTATTACCAGCCGCACGTGCAGATGGCCTCGCTGGACCATGCGATCTGGTTCCACCGCCCGTTCCGCGCCGACGACTGGCTGCTGTATTCGCTGGACAGCCCCAGCGCGCAGGATTCGCGCGGGCTCGCCCGTGGCCAGTTCTTCACCCGCAACGGCATACTGGTTGCCAGCACCGCGCAGGAAGGCCTGATCCGCGTGGTGGATGACAGTGCCGCGGCCGCCGCCGTACCGGCCAAGGAATAATTCGATATGCGTCAGATCTTCACCAGCCAGCGCGTGGAAACCGTGGAAGGCGTGGCCAAACTGCTGCGCGATGCCGGCATCGAGGTGCGCATCACCAACGGGCGCTCGTACCACAGCAAGCGCGGCAGCCAGTTCAGTTACCTGGACACCAGCAAGGCCACCACCCACCCCACCCTGTGGGTGGTACACGCCAACGACCAGCCGCGCGCGCGCGAAATCCTGCGCGATGCCCGCCTGCTGGAAACCACCCGGCGCGACCACCCCACCGCCGAATTTGCCTTCCGCGACCAGGCCGACGACGTGGCCCCACGGCGCAACTGGGCCTGGCGCATCCGCATCGGCCTGCTGCTGATCATCGCCGCCGTGGCAATGGTGGTGGTGATGCGCCACCGCAGTGCCCCGACGGCTGCGCCGGTACAGACGCAACAGGCACAACCCCAGGCCCCGGCAGCCGAACCGGCGCCAGCGCAGGAAGAAGAAGAAGAGGTCCGAGTCCGGATCACACCTCCGACCCAACAACCGTGAGCCGACCCGACGTATCCGGATCTCCCTGCGCACGTAAAAATTCGTAGTGCCGACTGTCAGTCGGCAACCGCGCGCCAGCGCGGCCCAAGCGTCCGAAGACCGTAACGCACCACGCCGATGGTGTGGTCGACGTTTACCGCCTGCCGAAGCCACCTGTCAGGCGCTCATGATGCCGGAACGAAGAGCAGCCGACTGACAGTCGGCTCTACCGCGCCCCTCGCGCGAGCCCGCCCCGCCCCCCGGTCACATTCCCCGCCCCACCCCGTCATGATGTCACCACCCACAGGGACCGACGCCATGACCACGCTGCCGCTGATCGACACGCTGGACCGCGAACTGCCTGCCGCCGCCGGCGGCTGCCAGCAGTCGTACGGGCGCATCGTCCTGGCCTGCCAGAACACCGTGACCGCGATCGCACTGGCGATCACCCGCGACGTGCAGGCCAGCGAGGACATCGCGCAGGAAGCCTTCATCAAGGGCTGGCAGCAGCTCAACCAGCTGCACAACCACGGCAGCTTCCTGCCCTGGCTGCGCCAGATCACCCGCAACCTGGCCCGCGACTGGCTGCGCGCCAACCGCGGCCGGCCGCTGTCGGGAGAGGCCGCCGAGATCGCCATCAGCATGGCCGCCGACCCGGGCCCCTCCGCGCCGGAATACCTGCAGCGGGCAGAGGAGGAAGTGGCCGCCGAAGAGATCATCTCCGCGTTGCCCGAGGACAGCCGCGAAACGCTGCTGCTGTACTACCGCGAAGGCCAGAGCTCGCAGCAGGTGGCCAACCTGCTGGGGCTGAGCGACGCCGCCGTGCGCAAGCGCCTGTCGCGGGCACGCGCCAGCGTGCGCGAGGAAATGCTGCGCCGCTTCGGCGAGTTCGCGCGCGGCAGCGCGCCCAGCGCCGCCTTCGCCACTGCGGTGGTTTCCATGGTGATGGTGGCCGCACCGGGCACGGCCAGCGCGGCGATCCTGCTGGGCACCAGCGTTGGCGTGGGCAGCAGCAAGCTCGGCCTGGGCGGTGCCAGTCTGTCCGGCGGTGCGGCAATGGGGTCGCTGGGCGCGGCGGCCAGCCAGAGCCACCTGCTCGGCCCGGAGTTCAACTGGACCATCGCCATCGGCGCGATGGCCGGCGGCGTGATCGGCAGCTACCTCGGTGGCCGCTACCTGCTCTGCTACACCGAGACACTGGCCGAGCGCGCGGCGGTGCATCGCTTCGTGCACTACAGCACGTTCACCGCGATGCTGGTCTGCGCGGCGGTGCTGGCGCTGACGGTGCTGCATGCACCGGTGTATCTGTCGCTGGCCGCGATGGTGCTGGGCACCGCCCTGGTGAACTACCAGATCCTGGTGCCGCTGCAACGGATCATGGCGCCGATGATCGCGCGTGATGCCGCACGCAAGGGACGCACGGGACCCAGCTGGGTGTACCAGTCGATGTACGGACGACCTGCTTTGCTGATCACCAACCTGGTGATCGTCGGCCTGATCCTGACCGTGGCCGGCGAGCGCGGGTTGATCTGACGCATGAAAAAAGCGCCGGTCGGTGACCGGCGCTTTTCTGGTTGCCGGGCAGGGCCCGACGCTACGTTACTTTGCCTTCGGCGGCATCGGCGGCTTGTCGCCGCGGTGTTCGCCGCGCGGGCCACCGAACGGGCCCTTGGCCGCGTCGAATTCGGCCTTGCTCAGCTGGCCGTCCTTGTTGGTATCGGCCGCAGCGAACCACGCATCACGGTGCTGCTTCATGCCCAGCTCGCGGTCGGCCTTGTCCAGGTAGCCGTCCTTGTTGAGGTCCATCTGCTCGAAGCGCGCGGCCAGCTTCGGGTCGGCCTTGGCTTCGTCGCGGCTGATCCGGCCGTCCTTGTTCGCGTCCAGCTTTTCCAGGCGCGCATGCCCGCCACCCGGACCACGGCCGTGGCGCTTGCCCTGCCAGCGCGGCAGTTCCTCGCGGGACAGCTTGCCGTCCTTGTTGGTGTCCAGGCTGTCGAACTTCTCGGCCAGGCGCGGCGCCTTGGCGGCCTCGGTACGGTCGACGAAACCATCGCCGTTGGTGTCCAGCGTCGCGCGGGCCGGCTTGGCGGGCGTGGCCGGGGTATCGGCGGCCACCGCCAGGCCGGCAGCGCCGGTGGTCATCAGCAGGGCCAGCAGCAGAAGGGGTTTGCGGTTGCGCATGGGTCACTCCGGTATTGGGGGGATGCTTCGTGCGGTGCGTTGGCACCCACGGGAGAGAAAACGCGCGGGCGCCCGCCGCGTTGACAGCGCCACCGGCCGTGTTCATTCGCCAGACAGTCGCGCCGCCTGCGACGCCCCGGCGCTATGCTGTGGGCATGGCGATCCACACCGACCGCGACGACGAGCTGCGCCTGTTCCAGACCGGGGACCATCCCTGTGGCTACTGGCCGGAGCGGGCTGCGCGCGACCTGGTGCTGGACCCGCACGACCAGCGGCTGGGCACGCTGTACCCGATGGCGCTCAGCTGGGGCTTCCGCCGCTCCGGCGACCTGGTCTACCGCCCGCACTGCGCCAACTGCCATGCCTGCGTGTCGGTGCGGGTGCCGGTGGCCCGTTTCGCACCCGACCGCAGCCAGCGCCGCTGCCTGGCGCGCAACGACGACCTGGAAGTGCGGATCGTGGCTGCCGAGCAGACCGATGAGCAGTTCGCGCTGTACCACCGCTACCTGACCCATCGCCACGCCCAGGGCGGCATGGACGAACACGGCCCGCACGAGTTCGACCAGTTCCTGATCGGGCAGTGGTCGCAGGGGCGCTTCCTGGAAATCCGCGGACCGGCCGAAGATGGCCATCGAGGCCCGCTGCTGGCGGTGGCAGTCACCGATGTCACCCCGCAGGGGCTGTCGGCGGTGTACACCTTCTTCGACCCGGACCACGCCCACCGTGGGCTGGGCACCTTCGCGATCCTGCAGCAGATCGCCTGGGCCCGGCGCGAGCAGTTGCCGCACCTGTACCTGGGCTACTGGATCCGCAACCACCGCAAGATGGACTACAAGCGCCGCTTCCGGCCGCTGGAGGCCTACGACGGCCGCCGCTGGCACGAGTTCGACGAGGCGCTGGACGGCATCTGACCCGCCATTGCAATGCCCGCCCGTGCAGAATAGCGGGATGAAAGCCCATCCCCTGATCCTCGCCCTGGCCCTGCTCTGCGGCGCCTGCGCCCAAACCCCGACCAAGACCGCCGCCATGCCGGAAGCCACCTCCGCGCCGCTGCGGATCGCCACCTACAACACCTCGCTGTACAGCGACGAGACCGGCGGGCTGATCGCCGAACTGGAAGGCGACAGCGCGCACGCGCGCAAGATCGCCGCGGTGCTGCAGCAGGTGCGCCCGGACCTGGTGCTGCTCAACGAATTCGACTACGACGACGCCCACCGCGCCGCCGACCTGTTCCAGCAGCGCTACCTGGAAGTGGCCCAGCCCGGCGGCGGTGAGCCGCTGCACTTCGCCTACCGCTACCTGGCCCCGGTCAACACCGGCGTGCAGAGCGGGCTGGACCTGGACAACAACGGCCAGATCGGCGGCGACGGCCGCAACCGCGGCAACGATGCCTGGGGCTACGGCCTGCACCCGGGCCAGTACGGCATGCTGGTGCTGTCGCGCTACCCGATCGACGAGGCCAAGGTGCGCAGCTTCCAGCTGCTGAAGTGGAGCTCGCTGCCGGGCGCGCTGCGCCCGATCGACCCGCGCAGCGGCAAGTCGTTCTACAACGACCACGTGTGGTCGCAGCTGCGGTTGTCGTCCAAGTCGCATTGGGACGTGCCGGTGCGCACCCCCAACGGCGTGGTGCACGCACTGGTCTCGCACCCCACCCCGCCGGTGTTCGACGGCCCGGAAAAGCGCAATGCGGCGCGCAACCACGACGAACTGCGGCTGTGGCAGGAATACCTGGCGGCCGGCGACAAGACCTGGCTGTGCGATGACAAGGGCACCTGCGGCGGGCTCGCACAGGACGCGCGCTTCGTGATCCTGGGCGACCTCAACAACGACCCGGCCGACGGCGATGGCCGCCATGACGCGATCGTGGAGCTGATCGAAAACGCGCGCGTGCTGCGCTACCCGACCCCGCGCAGCGTGGGTGCCGAGCAGACCAGCCTGGCCTATGCGGAAAAGGGCATCGTGCGGAAGGGTGCGCCGTTCCACGCCACCGGCGATTTCGGGCCGAAATCCGGCACCATGCGCCTGGATTACGTGCTGCCGTCAGTGGGCTTCGAGTACATCGGCAGCGGCGTGTTCTGGCCGGCCAACGAAAGCCCCGAAGCGAAGATCGCCGACGGCAGCGACCACCACCTGGTGTGGGTGGACGTGCGGTAAGAGCGTATCGACCAACGGTCGATACCTACCGGGTTGATGATTGCAATGCGTTAGCGGCCATGCTTGCCGTTCGTTCCGCGCAACGCCATCTCTCGGGGGCGGCCCGACGGCCGCCCCAGCACGTAGAAACGAAGACGCCAACGCCTTACGCGGGCAACTCGATCGTGATCGCTTCCGCCGCCTCGCGCGCGATCTTCCGCGCCTCGTCGATGGACTCAGCCCGCGCCAGCGTCACCCCAACCCGGCGGTGCCCATGAACGCTCGGCTTGCCGAACAGGCGCAGCGCCGTGTCCGGATGCGCCAGTGCCGCCTCTACGTTGCTGAAGACCGGCACGCCTTCGCCGTGCGCCAGCATCGCGCAGGAGGCCGACGGGCCACTCTGGCGGATCAGCGGGATCGGCAGGCCCAGGATGGCGCGGGCGTGCAGCGCGAATTCGCTCAGTTCCTGCGAGGCCAGCGTGACCAGACCGGTGTCATGCGGGCGCGGCGAGACTTCGCTGAACCACACGTCGTCGCCCTTCACGAACAGCTCTACGCCGAACAGGCCCCAGCCGCCCAGGTCATCGGTGATCGCCTGCGAGATCTCTTCGGCACGCGCCAGCGCGGCCGGCGACATCGGCTGCGGCTGCCAGCTTTCGCGGTAGTCGCCATCCTTCTGCCAATGCCCGATCGGCGCGCAGAACGAGGTGCCCCCGGCATGGCGCACGGTCAGCAGGGTGATCTCGTAATCGAAATCGATGAAGCCTTCCACGATGCAGCGGCCGGCACCGGCACGACCACCGGTCTGTGCATATTCCCAGGCCGGCGCGATGTCGGCCTCGTCGCGCAGCGTGCTCTGGCCCTTGCCCGAGGAGGACATCACCGGCTTGACCACGCACGGCAGCCCGATCGCCGCCACGGCGGCGCGGTACTCGGCCTCGGTATCCACGAAGCGGTACGGCGAGGTCGGCAGGCCCAGGGTTTCGGCGGCCAGGCGGCGGATGCCTTCACGGTCCATGGTCAGGCGCGCCGCGCGCGCGGTCGGCACCACCCGCTGGCCGGTTTCCTGCTCCAGCTGGACCAGGGTTTCGGTGTGGATGGCTTCGATCTCGGGCACGATCAGGTGCGGTTTTTCCTCGGCGATCAGCGCGCGCAGCGCCATCGCATCGAGCATGTCGATCACGTGCGACCGGTGCGCCACCTGCATGGCCGGGGCGTCGGCATAGCGGTCGGCAGCAATCACCTCCACCCCCAGCCGCTGCAGCTCGATGGCGACCTCCTTGCCCAGTTCGCCCGAGCCCAGCAGCAGGACACGGGTGGCGGAGGGGGACAGCGGCGTGCCGAGCGTGATCATGGCGATATTCCGGACATCAGAGGCGGGACGCCATTTTATGGGATGGGGCCCTTGCAGGAGTGATATCAATTTGATATCACTATTCCAAACCCACCCGCAAAGGATGCCCCCATGAAAGAAAAGCCCGTCCCCTCCCTCTCCGGCATCCCCTTCCTGCTGGCCGTGCTGGCCCTGCTGGTGGTCTCCGCATGGCTCTTCTTTTCCGGGATCGAGCCCGGCAACGTCAACCTGCTGCTGATGCTCGGCGGCGTGCTGCTGGGCCTGATTTCCCTGTTCAGCCTGACCGGCCTGTACACCGTGCAGCCCAACCAGGCGGCGGTGCTGAGCCTGTTCGGCAAGTACGTCGGCACGGTCAAGGACAACGGCCTGCGCTGGAACAACCCGTTCTTCAGCAAGAAGAAGGTCAGCCAGCGCGTGCGCAACTTCGAAAGCGGCAAGCTCAAGGTCAACGAACTGGACGGCAGCCCGATCGAAATCGCCGCGGTCATCGTCTGGCAGGTCGTGGACGCCTCCGAGGCGGTCTACAACGTGGACGACTACGAAAGCTTCGTGCACATCCAGTCCGAATCCGCCCTGCGTGCGATGGCCACCAGCTACCCCTACGACCAGCACGAGGACGGCCAGCTCTCCCTGCGCAGCCACGCCGCCGAGATTTCCCAGCACCTCAAGGACGAACTGGCCGAACGCCTGGCCGATGCCGGCGTGCAGGTGCTTGATGCGCGCATCAGCCACCTGGCCTATGCGCCGGAAATCGCCCAGGCGATGCTGCAGCGGCAGCAGGCCAATGCGGTAATCGCCGCGCGCACGCGGATCGTCGCCGGTGCCGTGGGCATGGTCGAGATGGCGCTGAACGAACTGCAGAAGAACAACGTGGTGCAGCTGGATGAAGAGCGCAAGGCACAGATGGTGGGCAACCTGCTGACCGTGCTGTGCTCGGACCGTGGCACGCAGCCTATCGTCAACGCCGGTTCGTTGTACTGAGCATGAGCGAAAAGAAAGCCTACCCGCTGCGCATCAATGCCGACGTACTGGCGGCGGCGCAACGCTGGGCCGATGACGAGCTGCGCAGTTTGAACGCGCAGATCGAGTACGTGCTGCGCGACGCACTGCGCAAGGCTGGACGCCTTCCCAAACCCGCACCTGATCCGGAGAGCAAGGAATGAGCAAGCGCTGGAGCTACCTCACCGTCGAAGTTAAGCCCTCGTGGACCGGCTTGAAGCCGGAAGACCTGCAGGCCGAACTCAACCGCCAGGGCCAACTCGGCTGGGAGCTGGTGAACGTGATGCAGGGCACCCCGATGGGCGTGGCGTTGCTGTTCTTCAAGAAGGAGCTCTGACGTGGCAGCCCGGACGACGGCCGTGCCCGCCACTGAATTCGCGGTGGCGCCCGCCCCGCTGTGGCGCCTGCTCTGGCTGTGGCTGCCGCTGCTGGGCGTGGCCGTGCTGCTGGTCACCACGCACCTGCAGGAACAACGCACACCGATGGACATGGCCATCACCCTGCCGTTCCTGCTGGTGCTGGGCGGTGTGCTCAGCTGGGCGTTCCTCCGTCGCCGCATCACGCTGGAACATGGCGAGCTGCTGGTGACCTCCACCTTCTACCGCCGTCGCACGGCGGTATCGTCGATGCTGCTGGACCAGGCGCGCATCGTCGACCTGGCCGAACACAGCCAGTTCAAGCCGGGCATGAAGATCAACGGGTTCGGCATGCCGGGGTTCCAGTCCGGCCATTACCGGATGGGCAAGCACAAGGCGTTCTGCCTTGTCACCGATCCCAGCCGCGTGCTGTACCTGCCGCTGCGCGACGACCGCGTGCTGCTGCTCAGCCCCGAGCACCCGCGCGCGCTGCTGGATGCGCTGAACGCGCAGGCTGCGCGCTAAGCTGTACGCATGCGCCGACACCCTGCCCTGCTGATCAACACCGCCGATATCGAACTGTGGCCCGGCGGGCTGCTGCGTGCGCGCAGCAACGCCGATGCACGGGCGCTGGCTCGGGCCCGCTGGGTGCTGCGGCGCAAGCGTGATGGGCAGTACCTGGCCGCCGCCACCGCGCACGGCCTGTTGCCGCTGGTGCCGCACCTGATGCGCGAGCCAGGGATCGAGGAAGCACTCGATGCCTTGGACCTGGCGCTGCATGGCACGCAGCGCGCGCACGCGGCCGATGCGCTGCTGCCGCTGAGCGGGCTGCAGGACCGGCTGGAACAGCTGGGCATCGATTCGGCGCGCTATGAGCAGGACACCGCACTGGCGCTGGAAGCCGAACCGGAACGGCTGGCCCTGGCCGGCTTCGACCGTTACCGCCGGCCGCTGTGGCTGCAGCAGGGCGCCGCGCGCGCCTGGCAGCGCATGCAGCAGCAGGCCGCGCGCGAGGGCATCGTGCTGGAGGCCATTTCAGGCTACCGCAGCCACGATTACCAGCTGGGCATCTTCGCGCGCAAACGCGCGCGCGGGCTGGAGGTGGATGCGATCCTGCAGGTCAATGCCGCGCCGGGGTACAGCGAACACCACAGCGGGCGTGCGCTGGATATCAGCAGCCCGGGGGAACCGCCGGCCGAGGAGAGCTTCGAGGCCACCGCTGCGTTCGCGTGGCTGCTGGAGCACGCGGGAAGCTACGGCTTCCACTTGAGCTATCCGCGCGACAACCCCCACGGCATCGTGTACGAGCCGTGGCATTGGTGCTGGTCTGGACCGTAGCGCCACGCCCTGCGTGGCTCAGTCCTGGGAGCGGTTGGTGCTGGCCTTCGGGCTTTCGGTGAAATCGGCGATGCGCCACAGGTACAGGCTGGCGTAGGTCCGGAACGGGCCCCACTTTTCGCCGCGGGCGGCCAGTTCCTTCGGGGTCGGCATTGCTTCTGCCTTGTCCACCCGCTGGGCGCCCTTGCGCACCCCGAGGTCGTCGATGGGCAGGATGTCGGGGCGGCCGAGCCGGAACATCAGCATCATTTCCACGGTCCAGCGGCCGATGCCGCGGATCGGCACCAGTGCGTCGATGATCGCGTCGTGCGGCATCACCGACATCCGCCGCAGGTCGGGAATCTCGCCGGCCGCCTCGCGCCGGGCCAGGTCACGCAGGGCCAACGCTTTGTTGCCGGAGACACCGCAGCTGCGCAGGCCGGGGTCGTCGATGCGTGCCAGGGTGTCGGCGTGCAGGCGGGTGCTGCCGATGGCGGTCTCCACCCGGCCCACGATGGTGGAGGCGGCCTTGCCGCTGAGCTGCTGGAACAGGATCGCGCGGGCCAGGGCATCGACCGGGTCGAAACTGCGCGTCCAGCCGGGCGGCGCCGCCACCGGCCCGAGCCGCTTCATCCAACTGCCCAGCCGACGGTCGCGGCGCGACAACCAGTCGTGCGCCTCGTCTACATCAAAGCCCCGGCGGAAGCGCGGCATGTCAGCGCCTCAGGGCATTGAACGCGTACACCACCCACCCGATCATCAAGGCCGTGCCACCCACCGGGGCCAGCCCGGTGCGCAACTGCCACAACGCGCCGGCCACCAGGCTGCCGGAGAACAACAGCGTGCCCAACAGCAGCACGTACAACGCCAGCTTGCCCACGCTGTTCTGCTGGGTGGGGCCCAGCACGGCCAGGGCCACGCCATGCCCGAAGGCGAACAGCGCCGCAGTGTTCACATGCGACTGCGCCAGCGGTTCGGCGATACCGTGCGAGGCATAGGCCGACAGGCCCACGGCGGTGGCCGCCAACAGGCCCCCCAGGCAGGCCAGCAGCGAAGGTTTACGCGCGCGTCGTTCCAGGTTGAGCATGGCTGCATCTTCCTCCAAAAAAAAACGCGCCGCAGGAAGCGGCGCGTTTTCTGTTCTACGTTACATCCGTGGCAACCGTCGGTTTACTTGACGGCCCAGTAGATGTCGTACGTACCTTCCTGCGTGAACGACTTCTCCAGACCGCCGTTCCAGGTTTCGTACGGACGATCGATCACTTCGTTGCCGCCGGTCACAGCCCAGGCACGGAGGGCGTTGCGGGCGATGTCCAGGCCAGCCATGTGGCCGGTGTACTTGGCGTGGGCGGTACGGTGCGGGGCAACGTGCACGTACTTGACCGGGGCACCACCATCGATCTTCACCGTCAGGGCTTCAGCCGAAGCGCCTGCAGTACCCTTCTTCTTGACCGGCTGGGCCACGTCGAAGGCGTACTTCTCCTGACCGAAGTCAGTGGTGATGATGCGGAACGGACCGGCGGCTTCGAGGTCATTGGCCTCCATCACGCGCTTGATCCACTCCTGGTTGTCCTTGATGGACTTGGTGATGGTCGCTTCGCCGCGATCAACGTTACCGGCGGTGACGACCAGCAGGTCTTCGGCCGGGGCATCGACGATGGCCAGGTCGACCAGCGGGGCTTCGGCGGTGCGGTAGTCGATGTTCGGCACGGTAGCCAGCATGTTGGCCATGCGCGACAGACCCAGCTTCAGGTCGTCACCGACGTGGCGGCTGACGTACAGACCGGCGTAGCGACCAAACAGGTTCCAGCCGTACTTGATGCTGTAGTCCTGGGTGATCTTGACGTTGCGGCCACCCTTGCCGGTCGGCTCAAGCGTGAAGCTGGTCTTCTTGTCGTGGCCCTTGGTCTGGTCCTCGATGGCGATGGCCACGCGCTTGTTCGGCTCGGACTCGGTGATCGTCCAGCTGCCCTGGCCCAGCGACGATTCCTTGGAGGAATAGTCCAGGCGGGCACCCACGCCGGCGGCGGGGCCGGAGTGCTTCAGTTCAACGGCGGGATCGCGCAGGACGAGCGGGTTCCAGTCCTTGAAGCGGCGCAGGCTGTTGACCGTGTCGTACACGATCGTCATCTTGCGGTTGGTCTCGATGCTTTCGGTAATGTGACGCTCGCCCGGCAGCACAACGCCAATGATGACGAACAGGCCAGCCACGATCCCCAAGGCGATCAGGAACTCGATAATACGGGTCATTCAGGAGTCTCCGGGGCCGATCCCACGGCCGGGTTGATTGAAGCGAAGCGCCAATCCTAGCAGGCTTCGCGGGTGTTGTTGATCAGGATTGGCGCACCGGTTTCCATACCAGCAGCGGTTTTGAATAGACAAGGAGCGGAAAGATAGCGCATCGCGCGGGCCAGCATGTGGCCGTTGGCCATATTTATTTGCCGGTTTCGGCAAGGAGGCCTGCGACGACCGCCGCAGGCCTTGCCCCACAATGCTTTCAACTGGCGTTCATGTTCACACCAGTTGCAGCTCGAATGCCTTCAGCACGGCCCGGGTGCGGTCGCGCACGCCCAGCTTGGACAGGATGTTGGACACATGGTTCTTGATGGTGCCTTCGGCCACGCCCAGCGAATTGGCGATCTCCTTGTTGGAGAACCCGCTGGCCATCAGCCGCAGGATCTCGGTCTCGCGGTCGGTGAGCGGGTCGGGCCGGTCCAGGCTCACGAACTCGTTGCGCATGTGCTCCAGCCCGGACAGCAGGCGCTGGGTGACCGCCGGCTGCACCAGCGAACCGCCATCGGCCACGGTGCGGATGGCACCGACCAGCTGTTCCAGGGTCACGTCCTTGAGCAGGTAGCCCTTGGCGCCGGCCTTGAGCCCGGCCAGGACCAGCTGGTCATCGTCGAAGGTGGTGAGGATGATGGTCGGCGGCAGCTGCCCCAGCCGCGACAGCGACTGCAGCGCCTCCAGCCCGGACATCACCGGCATGCGCATGTCCATCAGCACCACGTCGGGGCGGATCTGCGGCACCACCTCGACGGCCTGGCGGCCATCGGCGGCTTCGGCCACCACTTCGATCCCGTCATCCAGGGCGAGCAGCGAGCGGATTCCCTGCCGCACCAGGGTTTGGTCGTCGACCAGGCAGACGCGAATCATCAACGCACTCCTTCCAGGATGGCACCCAGCATCAGCACTGGCACGCCGGGAACCGAGGCGCGCAGGCGGAAGCCCTGACCCCGGTGGGTTTCAATCTGCAGCTCACCGCCGCATTGTTGCAGGCGTTCCCGCATGCCACGCAAGCCGTTGCCGATCACGATGCCATCGGCGCCGACGCCATCGTCGTGCGCCTGCACCACCACCTGCCCCGGCGGCTCGCGGAATACCTGGATCCACAGGTTGCGGGCGCGCGCATGGCGCACCGCGTTGGTGATGATCTCCTGGGTGCAGCGCAGCAGGACGTGGGCCTGCTCTGGGTCTTCCACGCTCAGCGGTTCTTCGATGTCCAGGTGGATGTCCAGCGAGGGCACCTGCTCGGTCAGCGGGCGCAGCGCGGCGGCCAGGTCGATGGCGCCGCTGTCGCGAAGCTGGCTGACCGCTTCACGCACGTCGGTGAGCAGCAGCTTGGCCAGGGTATGGGCCTGGTGCACATGCTCCTGGGCCTGGCCCTCGGTGATGTGGCCGGCCACTTCCAGGTTCAGGCTCAGCGCGGTGAGGTGGTGGCCGAGCAGGTCATGCAGCTCGCGCGAGATCCGGGTGCGCTCGTTGACCCGTGCGCTTTCGGCCAGCAGCACGCGGGTGGCGCGCAGCTCGGTATTGAGCCGGCGCTGCTCTTCGCGGGCGTCGGTCTGCTGGCGGGCGACCAGGCTGGTCACGAAGATGAACATGGAGAAGCCGCCATACAGCAGCGACTGCATCACCGCCTCGAACAGGGAGAACGGCAGGAACAGGTAATAGACCGGGGCGACCGCCAGCTGGCTGACCAGCAGCCAGATCACCCCGACCCGGGCCGGCAGCATCCACGGGATGACCCCGGCGGCCACCATCATCAGGATGCTGCCCAGGCCCGAGCCGCTCAGGAAGCTCACGGCCAGGGCGGAAATGGTCAGCAGGACCAGGATGGCGCGGTCGTACCAGGCCGAATGGCCGCCGTTGCGCAGGCCGCGGGTCAGCCACAGGTAGCCGCCGCCGAAGGCCAGGTAGGACACGAACAACAGCAGGGGCGGCACGTCGATGCCGCCGCTGCGGCGGACCGCTTCGTACTGGGAATAGACCAGCGGCAGGCCAAGCATGACCCAGGTGAACAGGCCGGCCAGTCGCAGTACTCGGGTTTGGCTGAGGTATCCCAACATGGACGCATCTTAGGCTGAACCTGCGCCGCTGCACCCGGACATAAGTCATGGCTGGCCTGTGCCCTGCCCGGCCACCCATGCAATAATCACCGGCAGGGCCCCTAGACGGGCCAACCGCGTTACCCCACGGAGTCACAATGTCGATTGTCATCCGCGACGTGCGCGAGCACGAGCTCGATTCCGTCCTGGCCCTGAACAACAACGCCGGCCTGGCCATCCTTCCGCTGGATGCCGCCCGCCTGCGCCTGTTCTATGAAACCGCTGAATACTTCCGCGTCGCCGAGCGCGACGGCAACCTGGCCGGCTTCCTGATCGGTTTCGGCAGCGACAGCCAGCACGACAGCAGCAACTTCGCCTGGTTCAAGCAGCACCTGACCAGCAAATTCTTCTACATCGACCGCATCGTGGTGGCCAGCCGCCGCCGTGGCGGTGGTGTGGGCCGGGCGTTCTACGCCGATGCCCAGAGCTACGCCGAGCTGCGCTACCCGCAGCTGACCTGCGAGGTGTTCCTGGACCACGGCGCCGATGCGGCGCTGCTGTTCCACGGCAGCTTCGGCTTCCGCGAGGTCGGGCAGAACAACATGCCGCACGTGGATGTGCGGGCCAGCATGCTGCTCAAGGACCTGTGCAGTTACCAGTGGGTGCACGACACCTACGGCGACGCGCTGCCGGACGTGCCCTGGGTGGGCCAGCGTCGCGAGCCGCTGCGCGCGCATCGACCGACGGGGACCTGAGGTGGCGGCGAACATGGATTTTGAACAGGCCGGTGAACTGAAGATCGGCCAGGTGGGCATCGCCAACCTGCGCATCCGCACCCTGGATGTGGAACGCCTCACCCGCGAAATGCACGACCGCGTGGCCCGCGCGCCGAAGCTGTTCGGCCGCGCTGCGGTGATCCTGGACTTCGGCGGCCTGAGCCAGATGCCCGACGTGGCCACGGCCCAGGCGCTGCTGGACGGCCTGCGCAGTGCCGGCGTGCTGCCGGTGGCGCTGGCCTACGGCAGCAACGAAACCGACCTGCTCTCGCAGCAGCTGGGGCTGCCGCTGTTGGCCAAGTTCCGCGCGCAGTACGAGCGCGCCGAGGCTGAGCCGGCACCTGCGCCGGTTGCAGCCGCACCGGCCCCGGAACCGGCACGCCGCGCGCGTGCCGCCGCACCGGCCCCTGCCGCGGCGGTGGACGCGGGCAATGCGCCCAAGCCCGGCCGCATGCAGACCAGCAACGTGCGTTCGGGCCAGCAGCTGTACGCGGAGAACTGCGACCTGACGGTGATGGCCACGGTCGGCGCGGGCGCCGAAGTGATCGCCGATGGCAGCATCCATATTTACGGTACGCTGCGGGGCCGTGCCCTGGCAGGTGCCCAGGGCAACACCACGGCGCGCATTTTCTGCCGTGACTTCCACGCTGAACTGGTCGCCATTGCCGGCCATTACAAGGTACTGGACGATGTCCCGGACAACCTGCGCGGCAAGGCCGTGCAGGTGTGGCTGGAAAACGACCAGATCAAGATCGCTGCGCTGGACTGACGCGGCAACCCAACAGAATCATCAGGAGAAGTCCTTTGGCTGAAATCATCGTAGTCACCTCCGGCAAGGGCGGCGTCGGCAAGACCACTTCCAGCGCAAGCCTTGCCTGCGGCCTTGCGCGCAGGGGCAAGAAGGTGGCGGTGATCGACTTCGACGTCGGCCTGCGCAACCTTGACCTGATCATGGGCTGCGAGCGGCGCGTGGTGTACGACTTCGTGAATGTCGTGCACGGCGAGGCCACGCTCAAGCAGGCCCTGATCAAGGACAAGCGCTTCGACAACCTGTACGTGCTGGCTGCTTCGCAGACCCGCGACAAGGATGCGCTGACCCAGGAAGGCGTGGGCAAGGTGCTGAAGGACCTGGCCGCTGACGGTTTCGATTACATCATCTGCGATTCGCCGGCGGGTATCGAAAAGGGTGCGTTCCTGGCGATGTATTTCGCCGACCGCGCGGTGGTGGTGGTGAACCCGGAAGTGTCGTCGGTACGCGACTCGGACCGCATCATCGGCCTGCTGGATTCGAAGACGCACAAGGCCGAATCGGGCCAGAACGTGCCGGCCTTCCTGCTGCTGACCCGTTACAGCCCGGTCCGGGTGGAGTCGGGCGAGATGCTGAGCATCACGGACGTGGAAGAGGTGCTGGGGCTGAAGGCGATCGGCGTGATCCCGGAATCGGGGGATGTGCTGAACGCGTCCAACAAGGGCGAGCCGGTGATCCTGGATGCAGAATCGCCCGCAGGCCAGGCATACGATGATGCGGTGGCCCGCATCCTCGGCGAAGAGCGCCCGATGCGCTTCACCGTTGTTGAGAAGAAGGGCTTCTTCAGCAAGCTGTTCGGAGGGTAAGCATGGGCCTGTTCGATTTCCTCAAGACGAAGAAGACCACCGCCGAAACGGCCAAGAACCGCCTGCAGATCATCATCGCGCAGGAACGCAGCCACCGTGGCGGCCCGGATTACCTGCCGCTGCTGCAGCGCGAGCTGCTGGAAGTGATCAAGAAGTACGTGAACATCGACGCGGACGCGGTCAAGGTAGACCTGGTCAAGGACGGCGAG
This sequence comes from Stenotrophomonas sp. SrG, assembly GCF_050031795.1. Lineage (NCBI taxonomy): Bacteria > Pseudomonadati > Pseudomonadota > Gammaproteobacteria > Lysobacterales > Lysobacteraceae > Stenotrophomonas > Stenotrophomonas sp. SrG. The sequence continues at coordinate 264,151 of NZ_JBNBBE010000002.1, read as the reverse complement.
CACGACGTGCTGGACATTTCGGTGGCGCTGCCGGAAGGCCCGCAGCAGCCCTGATCGTAAAGGCCCCTTCCCCACCGGGAAGGGGCGCAGGACGCACACGCCATGAACACCGCCGCCGAAGCAGAACCGCAGGTCACCCGGGTGGGCGACATCGCCTTCGAGGATGCGGCGGCGTTGCTGGCCCGCCACGCGCTGCAGCTGCACCACGTGGCCGATGGCGCACCGATTCCGGGCAGTTACTGGGGCGAGCCCGAGGCGGGCATCATCGCCAGCGACGTCTACGTGCGTAACGACACGCCGGTGCACTCGATGCTGCACGAGGCCTGCCACCTGATCGTACTGCCGCCCGAACGCCGCGCGCTGGTGCACACCGACGCGACCGATTCGGTCCCCGAAGAAGACGCCACCTGCTACCTGCAGATCGTGCTGGCCGGGCAGTTGCCAGGTGTAGGCAGCGCGCAGCTGATGGCCGACATGGATGCGTGGGGCTACACCTATCGCCTCGGCTCCACGCGCGCCTGGTTCGAGCAGGATGCCGAAGACGCAAAAGCCTGGCTGATCGAACGCGGCCTACTCGCCACGTAAAACGGTGTACGAGCGCACGCGCGCATGAGCGCGGTAGGGTCGGTCGTCAGACGACTGCCGATACGAACGATCGGCACGGCGACGCATTGCGCCTCGGCGGAGAAACGCTCTCGGCGGTGCTGGATCCACGCGTAGAGCGCTGGCTGTTCGGTTTTCACTGCGCGGTGCGAGGACGGGATACAAGGTCAAAAGCATCGCGCGAGCCCGGACATTCTGGTTGCCGCTCAGCCACGCATGGCGTGGCTCTACGGCGAAACAATTCGATCGACCTGACGCCATCTGCCTTTGACTTCCTGTCCGCTGACGCATGCCTGTCTGGGGGAGCGGGGGGGGGGGGGGGGGGGGGGGGGGGGGGGGGGGGGGGAGAGGGGGAGAACCCCCCGCGGGGTGGGTGGGCGCGGCCCCACCCCCCCCCCCCCCCCCCCCCCCCCCCCCCCCC
>NZ_JBNBBE010000002.1:183473-263117 GCF_050031795.1 Stenotrophomonas sp. SrG | reverse complement strand
TCATGGATGCTGCGATAAGCCCCATGGATGGGTTCACGCGTGCCCCGCTACCCCCTCCACCCCGCTCCCCCGCGCGCAGAGAACGAAAACGCCAGCGCTTCTACGCAGGAGAACTCAGCCGCCTGCCAAAGCGCGCAACGTAATGCCAACGATGTAAGCGAGATACGTACCAGTCGCATACCCCATTGTCCCGAGCAGCACGCCAACGGGAGCAAGGGAGGGATGGAACGCAGCCGCAACCACGGGAGCAGAAGCCGGCCCGCCGATGTTGGATTGCGAGCCGATGGCGAAGTAGAAGAACGGCACCTTGAGCGCCATGGCCAGTGCGAGCAGCAGCACGATGTGCACGGCGATCCAGATCAGGCCCAGTGCGAACAGCCACGGGCGTTCCAGCAGCGCCAGCAGGTCCATCTGCATGCCGATGCAGGCGATCAGGAAGTACAGCAGCAGCGAGCCCAGCTTCGAAGCGCCCGCGCCTTCCAGGTTGCGCGCGCGGGTGAAGCTCAACGCCAGGCCGCAGGTGGTGGAGATCACCACGACCCACACGAAAGGCGCGTCGAGGCTGAACTGCGAAGCCCACGCCACGTGCCCCTTGAACCAGGCCGATACCGGGCCGGCAATGGCGTGCGACAGGCCCACCGTGCCGAACGCTACCGCCACGATCAGCATCAGGTCGGTCAGGCTCGCCACGCGTTCGTGCTCGGCCTGGAATTTTTCGATGCGCAGTTTCAGTTCATCGATCGCGGATGTATCCGCGCCGGTGCGCGCGTCGATCTTCGCCGCGCGGCCGGCCATGAAGATCAGCACCGCCATCCATACGTACCCTACGCCCACGTCCACTACCGCGAACTGGCCGAAGGTGGTGGCGTTGACGTCGAAGACCTCGCGCATGGCCAGCATGTTGGCGCCGCCGCCGATCCAGCTGCCGGCCAACGCGGCCATGCCCGCCCAGGTATCGCCGGCGACCGTTTCCGGGTGCGCCCACTTCATCAGCATGAAGGCCACCACCGCACCGATCATGATGCTGAAGGACGCGCCCAGGTACATCACGATCAGCTTCGGGCCCAGCCGCAGGATGCCCTTGATGTCCACCGCCAGCGTCAGCAGTACCAGCGCGGCCGGCAGCAGGATGTCGCGCGCGATCGGGTTGTACAGGCTGGTGTTCTGCCCGTCGATCAGGCCCACCGTGTTGTAGATGCCGGGAATCATGTAGCACAGCAGCAGTGCCGGCACGAAGGTGTAGAAGCGCTTCCACAACCCCGTCTCGCGTGAGGCGGTCCAGAACACGGCACCCAGGGTGGCGGCGATGAGGCCGAAAACTACGATGTCGTTCTGGATCAGAGCGGGTGCTTTCACGGAATGGAGCGCCTGGAAAGGGGTGCGCGCGTGCGCGTTGGGTAACCACATATGAAAGCGCCGCCTTTCGGCGGCGCTTTCGACATCACTCGCCGATGTGCTGCTTCAGCCAGCCGTTCACGGTGTCGTGCCACTGCACGCTGTTCTGCGGCTTGAGCACCCAGTGGTTCTCATCCGGGAAGTACAGGAACTTCGACTCGATGCCCTGGCGCTGCGCGGCCGTGAACGCGCCCAGGCCCTGTTCGACCGGAATGCGGAAGTCGAGCTGGCCGTGGATGATCAGGATCGGCTTCTTCCAGTCCGCCACGTGGTTGACCGGGTTGAACTTCTCGTAGTTCTGCGGCTTGGCGAACGGCGTGCCGCCCTGCTCCCATTCCGTGAACCACAGCTCTTCGGTGGCGTAGCCCATCATGCGCTGGTCGAACACGCCGTCATGGTTGACCAGACACTTCCACGGCTCGTTCCAGTTGCCGGCGATCCAGTTGACCATGAAGCCGCCGTAGCTGGCGCCCAGCGCGCAGGCCTTGTCGCCGTTGAGGAACGGGTACTGCTTCTGCGCCGCCGCCCAGCCCTTCTGCAGGTCTTCCAGCGGGCGGTCGCCCCAATGCTGGCTGATCGCATCGGTGAACGCCTGGCCGTAGCCGGTGGAACCGTGGAAATCGATCATCACCACCGCGTAGCCCTGGCCCGCGTAGGTCTGCGGGTTCCAGCGGTAGCTCCAGCCATTGCCGAAGCTGCCCTGCGGGCCGCCGTGGATCAGGAACGCCACCGGGTAGGTCTTGCCTTCCTGGTAGTTGTACGGCTTGACCACGTAACCGTGCACGGTTTCGTTGTTCCAGCCCTTGAACTGGAACTGCTCGTAATCGCCGAAGGCCACGTCGGGCAGCATCTGGCCGGCGCTCGGGGTGATCTCGCGCGGCCTGCTGCCGTCGGCCTGGGCCACCACGATCTGGTCGCCGCTCTTCAGGCTGTTCTTCGTGTAGGCCAGCGTGCTGCCGGCGATCACCGGCGAGCCGACGCTGCCGCCTTCGGCGACCACCGTGGCCTTGCCGGTGGCGATGTCGATGTTGAACAGGCGGTGTTCGCCCAGGTCATCGGCCGCGGTGTAGAAGCTCTTTTCGTCCTGCGACAGCACCACTTCACCGGCCGAACGGTCCCAGTCCGGGGCGATTTCGCGGGTCTCGCCCGAGGCCAGGTCGAGTGCGATCACGCCGAAACGGTCCGCCTCGAAGCCCGGGCGCTTCATCGCGCGGTAGTACAGGGTGTTGCCGTCGGCGCTGAACACCGGGCCGGCATCCCAGGCGGGGTTGGCCGCGGTCAGGTTGACCGGCGCCTGCTTGCCCTCGGCATCCAGGCGGTAAAGGTCGAAGTTGGTCGACCACGCTTCTTCGCGGCCGGCCACGCGGATGCTGGCCACCACGCTTTTGCCATCCGGCGCCCAGGTGAAGTCATCATTGCCGCCGAACGGCTTGGACGGCGCATCGCCGGCCAGCGTTGCGCTGATCGCCGAGGCGCCCTTGACCGCAGCGGCCTTGGCGGCCGGCAGCGGGGCCACGAACAGGGTGTTGCGGCGGCCGTCGTTCCAGGTGTCCCAATGGCGCACGAACAGGCTGTCGAATACTTCACCGGTGTTCTTGCGCGCCTTGTGCGCGTCCAGCTTCTTGCTGGTGCAGGCCAGGTCCGAACCGCAGTCCTGGAACACGCCGGCGCTGAAGGCCACGCGGTCGCCCTGCGGCGAGATCTGGAAGCTGTCCACGTCCACCGCGAAATCGGTCAGCTGGCGCGGGGTGCCGCCGGCCAGCGGCATCGAATACAGCTGCTGGCTGCCGCCCTTGGCGCTGAGGAAGTACACCGTCTGGCCGTCGGCCGAGAGCGCGGCCGAATTGACGTTCCAGCCGGCCGGGGTGAGCGGCTTGGGCGGGGCCGCATCGCGGGTGCGCAGGTTGCGGATGAACAGGCCGGTGCTGGCCTTGCTGTCGGTGCCGACCACGCGCTTGGCGAACACCACGTTGCCGCCATCGGCGGTCAGCAGCGGGGCCGAAACCCGATCCAGCGCGATCATGTCGCGCACATCCAGGCCACGCGTGGCGGCCAGCGACGGCAGCGCGGTCAGCAGGCACAACGGCAACAGGGCGTAACGAAGCTTCATCGGGTTCTCCGCAGAACGGCAAAACGCCGATGGTAGGCCCTGTCATCCCCGTGAAGCAAAGGCCACACGTCATGGAAACGAAAAACCCCGCCGAAGCGGGGTTTTTCACGTTCAGATTGGTTTGCAATCAGACCGCGGTGGCCTTTTTACCGGTGCGGTAGATCAGCCAGCCCACCACGAACAGCACCGCCAGACCGATCCACTGCGCGGCCGGCAGGTGGAACGGCACGGCCAGCACGTCGGCACGGCTGCTGACCACGATCGGCACGGCGATGGCGATGCCCATCAGCGCTTCACCGGTGATCAGGCCGGCAGCGAACAGTACGCCCGGCTTGTGCACGCGGTCGCGGCCTTCTTCATCGTCGGCGCGCACCTTGTGGAAACGCTCGACCAGGTAGGCGATCAGGCCGCCCAGGAAGATCGGCACCATCAGTTCCAGCGGCAGGTAGATACCAATCGCAGCGGCCAGCACCGGCACGCGGAAGCGGGCGTTGCGCGACTTCAGCCAGCTGTCGAAGGCGATGATCGCCGCACCGACCACGGCACCAATGCCAATGAAGGTCCACGGCAGTTCGCCACCGAACAGGCCCTTGGCCACCGACGCCATCAGGTTGGCCTGCGGTGCGGCCAGCGCGTTCGGGTGCAGCTCGGACTTGACGCCGATGCCGTACGCGGTAGCCAGCAGGTTCAGCACCGGTGCCATGATCAGCGCACACGAGAACGCACCGATGCCCAGCATCAGCTGCTGCTTCCACGGCGTTGCACCCACGATGTAGCCGGCCTTGAGGTCCTGCAGGTTGTCGCCGCCGACGGCAGCGGCGCAGCACACCACCGCACCGATCATGATCGCGGCCACCGCACCCAGCGGCGCGCCGCCGACGCCCACCGGCGTCAGCCCATCCTTGCCCAGCAGCAGCACCAGCACCGCCGAGGCGAACAGGATGGTGGAGATGGTGATGCCCGAAACCGGGTTGTTGGACGAACCGATCAGGCCGGCCAGGTAGGCCGAGACCGAGACGAACAGGAAGCCGGCGACGATCATGATGAGGGTCATCGGGATCGACACATGCCACTGGCCCACGATGGCCTGGTACAGCGCCAGCAGCGGCAGGGTGAAGGCCACCAGCGCCACCAGCATCCACTTCATCGGCAGGTCGCGTTCGGTGTGCGCCAGCGCCGGGCCGCCGCTCTTGCGCGCGGCGGCAAAGCCGCTCTTGACGCCGTTGAGCAGCGACTTGCGCAGCGAGATCAGGGTCCACACGCCGCCGATCAGCATCGCGCCCACGCCCAGGTAGCGCATCTTCGCGCCCCAGATGGCGAACGCCGCCTCGGTGGACGAGGCGGTGGCGATCGACGCGGCCAGGGCCGGATCGGTGTTCATGAAGAACGCCTGGTACAGCGGGATGGCGATGTGCCAGGTCAGGATCGAGCCGGACACCACCACGATGCCGACGTTGAGGCCGACGATGTAACCCACGCCCAGCAGCGCCGGCGACAGGTTGGTGCCGATGAACGCGGTGACCTTGGAGCTGCCCACGTAGGCCGAGGTCGCCCAGGCATCGGGAATCAGGCGCATGCCGCTTTCCGCGGCCAGCTTCACCACCGCACCGATCACCGCCGACAGGCCGAGGATCTTCAGGCCCGGGCCCGGGTTCTCACCGGCCTTGAGCACTTCGGCAGCGGCCTTGCCTTCCGGGAACGGAAGCGGGTCTTCGACGATCATCGAACGGCGCAGCGGCACCGAGAACAGCACGCCCAGCAGGCCACCCAGGCCAGCGATGCCCAGCACCCACCAGTACTTGAAGTCCGGCCAGTAGCCCATGATCACCAGCGCCGGGATCGTGAAGATCACACCGGCGGCGATCGACGAACCGGCCGAAGCGCCAGTCTGCACGATGTTGTTTTCCAGGATCGTGCCGCCGCCCAGCAGGCGCAGCACCCCCATGGAGATCACCGCCGCCGGAATGGCCGTGGCGATGGTCAGGCCTGCGAACAGACCCAGGTAGGCGTTGGCCGCCGACAGGATCACCGCCAGCACGATGGCAAGCACCACCGCGCGGAATGTGAGCTGTCTGGGCGCAGCGTCGTCGTTGTTCATGGAAGCCCCTGCTGGCAAAAAATCCTGTCAAACCTAGCCTTCATGCCTTGGTAACGCAAGGCGGGTAGCGCCGGTCGCCGTAATCGGTAAACCCCGGGAATTGGTCGCGCACCCTGATTTGTAATGTTATATCCTGTCACGCCACCACCGGCGCACCCGTGGCCCCCGCCTCCCCCCGCCTGACCTCCATCGACCAGCTGCGCGGCACCGTGATCGTGCTGATGCTGCTGGATCACGTGCGCGAAACCTTCTACCTGCACCAGCAGGTACCCGACCCGATGGTCGTGGACCAGGTCGAGCCCGCCCTGTTCCTCAGCCGCCTGCTCGCCCACCTGTGCGCCCCCGTGTTCGTGCTGCTCACCGGTCTGTCCGCCTGGCTGTACGGCAGCAGCCAGGCCGCCCCCCGCCGCGCCGCCTCCGCCTTCCTGCTCAAGCGCGGCCTGTTCCTGATCCTGCTGGAACTGCTGGTGGTGAATTTCGCCTGGACCCTGCAGTTCCCGCCCAGCGTGATCTACCTGCAGGTGATCTGGGCGATCGGGATCAGCATGGTCGCCCTGGCCGGCCTGCTCTGGCTGCCCCGCCCCGCCCTCGCCGCCCTGGCCCTGGTGGTGATCGCCGGCCACAACCTGCTCGACGGCATCCACGTCAGCGGCGACGGCCCGCTCGCCCTGCTCTGGAAGATCCTGCACCAGCGCGACTGGATCGCCGCCGGCGACGCCCTGCGCCTGCGCACCTCCTACCCCGTGCTGCCCTGGATCGCCGTCATCGCCCTCGGCTACACCCTCGGCCCCTGGTTCGCCCGAACCGGTGATCCCGCCCTGCGCCAACGCCGCCTGCTCTGGGCCGGCGGCGGCGCCCTGCTCGGCTTCGCCCTGCTGCGCGCCGCCAACGTCTACGGCGACGCCCCCTGGCAGGCCATGGCCAGCGCCGGGCAGACCCTGATGAGCCTCTTCAACGTCACCAAGTACCCGCCGTCCCTGCTGTTCCTGCTGCTCACCCTCGGCATCGGCCTGCTGCTCCTGCGCCTCTACGAACACCCCCGGATCGCCCGCGCCCTGGCCCCGCTGGCCAGCATCGGGGCCGCCCCGATGTTCTTCTACCTGCTGCACCTGTATGTGCTGAAGCTCCTCTACGTCGCCGCAGAAGCGCGCTGGGGCCAGACCCACGGCGCCTATTTCGCCGTGGACCACGTATGGCAGTTGTGGCTGATCACCGCCGCGCTGGCGCTGGCCCTGTATTGGCCAACGCGCGCGTTCGCGCGCCTGAAGGCACGCCGCAAAGACCTGGTCTGGTTGCGGTACCTGTAGAGCCACCCCATGGGTGGCTGCCGGATACACCGCGAAGAGCAGCCACGCATGGCGTGGCTCTACGCGGCCTTTCGTTCCGACATCGCAATCTTTGAGGGGCGCGGGGCGGTAGGCCCCAGCGGGACCTTGAGCAGCATGGATGCTGCGATGAGCCCCATGGATGGGTTCACGCGCGTCCCGCTGGGGCCTGCCGCCCCGCAACCCAGCAGGTGAAAGTGAATCGCCAGGCTGTCGGTGCAGACCCAACAGCGTACCGACCAACGGTCGGCACCTACCGAGGGACTGGTCGAGTGATAATCGCGACCTGTTTTGTCGCTTATCGCCTAATGACCGCCACCGCCCTTTCCGCTTCCGACGACTTCCTTGGCCACCCCAAAGGCATTTACGTCTGCTTCTTCACCGAGATGTGGGAGCGCTTCTCGTTCTATGGCATGAAGGCGCTGCTGCTGCTGTACCTCACCAAGTACCACCTGTTCGGCGACAAGGCAGGCCTTGACCTGCTCGGCGCCTACGGCGGCCTGGTCTACTGCATTCCCGTGTTCGGCGGCCTGCTCGCCGACCGCTGGCTGGGCATGCGCAAAGCCGTTGTGTTCGGCGGCATCCTGCTCGTCCTCGGCCACCTCGGCATGGCCTTCGAAGGCCACGCCGCCACCCGCATCGACGGCCAGATCGTGCGCGACGATGCCGCCCTCGGCATCACCTACCTCTCCCTTGCCCTCATCATCATGGGCGTCGGCTTCCTCAAGCCCAACATCTCCACCATCGTCGGCAAGCTCTACCCCAAAGGCGACCCCCGCCGCGATTCCGGCTTCTCCCTGTTCTACGCCGGCATCAACCTCGGCGCCCTGTTCGCCTCCCTCGTCTGCGGCTTCCTCGGCGAAGCCTACGGCTGGAAATACGGCTTCGGCGCCGCCGGCATCGGCATGGTCATCGGCCTGGCCATGTTCCTGTGGGGCCAGAAGTACCTGCAGGGCCACGCCGAACCCACCAACGTCGCCGCCCTGCGCCAGCGCGTTGCCGGCATCCCCCGCGAATGGTTGATCTACGGCATCGCCGTGCTCGGCGTCATTCCCGTGGCCGCCCTCATGTGGTCCGCCGCCAACGGCGCCTTCGCCATCGGCGGCGAAATCAGCCTCGCCCTGCTGCTCATGGTGGTCGTGCTCGGCGGCGTCCTGCTCTGGTTCGCCTGGTTCACCGGCACCCGCTGCACCCCCGTGCAACGCCAGCAGATGATCGCCCTCATGGCCCTGATCTTCATGGCCCTGGTGTTCTTCACCCTGTACGAGCAGACCTACGGCTCCTGGGTCACCTTCACCGACCGCATGCTCACCAAAGACCTTGTCCCCGCGCTGGTGATCCAGGGCGGCACCCCGATCCCGTGGTCGATCGCCTCCCTGCTGCTGGCGCCGCTCGGTTTCGTGGTCGCCGCACGCCTGTCCGAACGCCGCCCAGGTTCCACCGCCCCGCGGAACCTGTTCATCGCCATCGTCGCCCTGATGCTGGTGCTACTGGTCCGCGACTGCCTGGTGATTCCGCAGACCGCCGGCTCGCTCACCTACCTGGGCGGCCTGTTCCTGGTCGTGCTTGCCCCGCTGTTCGCCGTGCTGTGGGCGTGGCTCGACAAGCGCCGCCTTGACCCTTCCAAGCCGGTCAAGTCTTCGCTCGGCCTGGTGTTTGCCGCGCTCTCCTTCATCCCGCTCGCCCTCGCTGCCCAGCAGGTCGGCAGCACCGGCCAGATGGCCAGCGTGTGGTGGCTGGTGCTGGCCTACCTGGTGCTGGAGATCGGCGAGATGTGCTTGTCGCCGGTGGGCCTGTCCGCCGTCACCCAACTGGCCGCGCCGCGCGTGGTGAGCCTGATGATGGGCACCTGGTTCCTGGCCACCGCGTTCTCCGAAACGCTCGCCGCGCTGTTCGGCAAGCTCGCCGCCATTGAAGTGCCCGAAGGCGAAACCATGGACATCGCCGCGGCCGCTGCCAGCTACGAACACCTGTTCTGGCTGCTGATGTGGATCGGCCTGGGCTGTGCTGCCGTGGCATTGGCCGGCTCGCCGCTGCTGAAGCGGATGATGCACGGGGTCAAGTAAGCCGCCGCACGCCATGCACATAAACACTTCCTAACACCATTCGATCCGGTCACAGTCCGACGGGATTGGAATAAGTTGTAGATACTCGGTTTGTATCGCTCCCCACCATGGCGCTCCCTGCGTTCATGGAACTTTCCCAATGCGTCACGCTGCTCCGTCCCACCGCCCGCTCGCCGTGCTCATCGCGCTGGCATTGTGCACCTCGCTTTCGTTGCCCGCACATGCGGGCAACGCCGATGCAGAAGCTGTCGATTGCGACATCGATCCTGACCACAGCGTGTGTGAGGCGCAGGACGAAGCAACATCCAGCACCACCCCGTGGCTGATTGGCGGCGTCGCGCTGGCAGGTGCCGCCGCAGCGGCGGCAGGTGGTGGCGGCGGTGGTGGTGGTGGCAGTGACGGAGGCGGTGGTGGAGGCGGTCTCCCGCCGGGTTCGGAAGGCGGCCAGTACGGCGGCAACCAGTTCCTGGCCGGACCGGGCAGCGAGATCAGCTGGGACCGCAACGTGGAAACCCGCGTCACCGGCGCGGCCCGCAACGAAGGCAGCCTGCGCATCAACGCCGGCACCCTCAGCGTGCGCAATGACGGCCACCTGCGCAACACCGGCACCCTGCGCATCGGCCAGGCCGCCAGCCTGGTGGTGGAGAACGATGGTGACCTGGACAACCATGGCACCCTCGAACTGCACGGCCAGCTGCAGCTGCGCCGCGATGGCAGCCTGGAGAACCACGGCAGCCTGCAGGCGCAGGGTACGACGATCCAGCTGGATGGCGAGTCCGACATCGAGAACCTCGGCGACATGCAGCTGCGCGACACCGTGGTCAGCATGGGCGGCGAGAGCGAATTCGACAACGGCGAACGCCGCCGCAACGCCACGCTCGGCGTCCAGGGCGGCGGCTTCGCGCTGACCGGCATGGCCGAGTTCGAGAACCACGGCACCGTCCACGCCGGCGGCACGCTCAACCAAGGTTCGCTGGTGCATGCGGTGACCGCGCGCGTCGGCAACGAGCGCGACATCATCGAGGCCTTCGACAACCATGGCCTGATCACCCTGCAGGGCAACGCGCGCGTGCTCAGCCTGGTGGCCGACAGCCATGCCAGCGCCGGCATCAACCGCGCCGGCGCGCAGATCATCAGCCACGCCCAGCGGCAATCGGCGATGCATGCCGAAGGCGCGCAGGCGACGCTGATCAACCAGGGCACGCTGACCGTGACCGGTGACGGTGCGGTGGCGATGACCGGCGCGCGCGGCGCCACGCTGATCAACGACGGGGTGATCAACCTCGGCGTGGCCGGCGGCTACAACGGCCAGAACATGGTGGCCATGCATTCCGACGGCTCGGCCACGCTCAACAACCGCCGCGGCGGGGTGATCAACATCCATGCCGACAACTCGCACGCGTTCCGGATGGGCGCCGGCGGCGGCGGCCGCCTGATCAACAACGGCCAGGTCAATGTGTATGGCAATGGCAGCGGCGTGCATGCCGACCAGCCGACACAGGATGCCGATCGCCCCGCCCCCGACCTGGGCTGGCAGGCACCGCGCGGCGTATCGGGCTACACGGTGGGCACCCATGCCGATGGCAGCGCCGGACAGATGGTGCTGCATGAGGGCGGTGAACTGGTCGACGTCCGTGTTGATACCGGGTTCACCCGCGGCACCGACGATTCGCAGATCCGCCTGGAGGACGTCTTCGTCGGCGCCGACGGCGGCGATGACAACATCGCCAGCGCCACGGTGGTGTGGCAGGCGCAGGCCGAGCGCGACGCGGCCGGCAATGTCGACGTGGTGATGACCCGCAACGACTACCGCGATATCGCCGATGCCGACACCCAGAGCGTCGCCGCAGCGCTGGAGGCGGGCTACGCCAACAATGCGCTGTACCACAGCCTGGAAGTGGCTGACGCTGCTGAGTTCAACCACGCCCTGCAGCAGTTGTCCGGCAACGGCCTGGCGGCCGCCAGCATGCGCCTGGCCGCCAACGGCGACGCGTTCTGGTCGAGCCTGGCCCGCGCCAGGCCCGGCAACGGCACCCACATGGTCGCGTTCGGACCGGGCACGGCCACGGCGTCGGGCGTGCAGGGTACCGGCACCGGCGTGCAGGTCGCGATGGCGCTGGGGGGCGGTCGGCAGCTGCTGCTGCGCACCGGCCTGCTGGGCTCGGATTTCTCCACCGATGGCGGCCAGACGCGTTCGCAATCGCGGTTTGCCGGGGTGGGCATGGCCCAGGCGCTGGGCGCGTTCACCCTGCAGCACACGCTGGGCAACGAATGGCACCAGACCGATGGCCAGCGCCAGTTGCACTGGGGCAGCACGCGCATGAGCGCGCACAGCCAGCGCACGCTGTCGCGTACCCGCGTGGGCAGCACGCTGGGCATGGAACTGGCCGGCGGCGGGCTGCGCTGGCAGCCGCGCCTGGGGGCAACGGCGTATCACGCGCGCGAGGGTGCTTTCCATGAGTATGGTGCCGGCGCATTGGGATTGTCGGTCGGCGCAGGAACGCGCAGTGGTGTGCAGCTGGAGCTGGGCACCGCCTTCAGTGGGCGCCTCGGCCATGGGTGGACCCTGCGCGGTGATGCATCCGCATTCCGGTCGGTGGCGTATCGCGCCGACGCGCGCACGGCCACGCTCCACGGTGCAGGCGATCACGCGTTCACCGTTCCAGGGTTGGCGCCGTCCGGACTGGATTACCGGGTGATGCTGGGCGCCGATTATCGCTACCTGCGCGCCGACCTTGGCGGTGCGGTGATGGCGGAACGGCTGATGGGCGTTCGCGATGTGCAGGCGCAGATGCAGGTACGCATGGCGTTCTGATGCGGCCTGCGGAAGGCGGGGCGGCAATGCCGCCCCGCCTTCGTCATGGTTGCGCTGCGGTTGACGCCGAGGCGGTCTTGCCACCCAGGCTGCGCGACAGGAACGCCAGCAGCTTGCCGTAATACTCGCGGCGATGCGGGTCGGTGTAGAAGCCATGGCCTTCGGTGGAGTAGTACAGCGATTCCACCGGCACGCCGGCCTTCTGCAGCGCCGCCTCCATGCGCTTGGTGTGCTGGATCGGGGCGCGCTCGTCTTCGCCGCCCGCCGCCAGGAACACCGGCACTTTGATGCGGTCGGCAAGGTTGACCGGCGAAACCGCGGCCACGTCATTGGGGCTGCCCAGCCATTCCTTCAGGTAGGTGCTGCCCGAACCGCTGCGCTGGACATCGCCGGTGGTGTGCATCATCGGCAGGTCGTACACGCCGACGTAGCCGGCGGCGCAGCGGTACATGCCCGGCTCGCGGGCCGCGCCCATCATCGCCGCGTAAGCGCCGTAGCTGGCGCCATAGATGCAGACCCGGGCGGGGTCGGCGTGGCCCTGGCTGATCGCCCAGCGGGTCGCATCGGTCACGTCGTCCTGCATGGCGGCGCCCCACTGCTTGGCGCCGGCGTGCCGGTAGGCACGGCCGAAGTTGCCCGAACCACGGAAGTTGACCTGCAGCACGGCGTAGCCTGCCGCGGCCAGCATCTGCGCTTCGGAATCGTAGCTGCCGTCGTCGAACACGCCGAACGGGCCGCCATGCGGCATCACCACCATCGGCGGCTTCGCCCCTGCCGACGCGGCCGGCAGGGTGAGGTAGCCGTGCAGCTCCATGCCGTCGCGCGCCTTGAACGCATACGGCTGGACCTTCGCGGCGGTGTCCGGGTCGATCCACGCGCCGCGGCTGATCAGGTGGTCGGCCTTCTTGGCGACCGTGTCGAAGATGTAGAAGTCACCTGGATTGCTTCCCGACCAGGTTTCCACCAGCACACTGCGGCCATCGCGCGTGCTGGAGGCGATGAACACCGCATCACCGCCGAACGCGGCTTCCAGGCTGCGGTACAGGCGCGCGTCGGCCGAGGTTTCGTCGAAGAAGCGGGTGCGCGGCTTGTCGCCCAGGTAGAGCGCGCCGACCGGAACACGGGTGCCGGGGCGGTAGATCAGACGGTCCGGGTCTACGACGGGATCGCGCAGCAACGGGCTGCGGGTGCCGGTGACCGGGTCCCAGGTCACGATGGCATCGGGGCCGTTGGCCTGCTGCACCTGCAGGTAGGCGGTCTTGCCGTCTTCGGAGAAACCAAGCGCGGTTTCGATGCGGCCGGTATCGGCCTCATCGTTCACCAGCTTCCAGGTATCGCCGATGGCATCGCGGTAATAGAGCTTGTTGACGTTGTCGATACCGGCACCGTGGGCGAAGCGGATCTGCCCGCTCGGGTCGCTGGTGAAATCGGCGCGGCGTACCGGCGACCGGGCCACGGTCACACGGCGGCCGCTGGCGATATCCATGCGATCGACACGGGTGTAGGGATCTTCGGAGAACGGCCACACCGAGACCAGCACGTTGCGCTCGTCCTGCGGCATCGAATCGATCAGGAAGGCGGCGACCGCTTCGACCTTCTTCGGTTGGATGCGGGTGCCCGGACCGTTGCCTTCCACTCGATAGCCGACCAGCAGTTCGCCGCGGCCGCCATTGGCGTTCATGGCGTACAGCTCACCGGTGAGCTGCGGCTGGTCGAGGCTGCCGAACTTTTCGGCCAGGCCGATCAGCACGCGCTCGTTGTTGACCCAGTAGAAACTGGTGGCGTGGTTGTTGCGCGGCGGCACGAACGAACCGGTGACCTTGCCGGTGGCGCGGCTGAGGATGGCCAGTGCGGTGCGGTCTTCCATCGGCACGGTAGCCGCGTAGTAGTCCCCGCCCGGTGACAGCTTGATGTCGGTGAACGTGTCGCGCTTGAGATAACGCTCAAGCTCCAGCTCCGCCGCAGCCACCTGCCCCACCGCCCCGCACAGCAGGGCCAAGACGGCCAGGGCCGCCCATTTCGAGTACTTCATCCTTCCCCCTCCAACCAGACACCTTGTCCGTGATGGGCGATTCTAGACAGTTCGGCGTGGGGCAAGCCAGTGGCGACGTTCCCGCGCGCTTTCGGGACAGGAAAGAAAAATGGCACCGCGAACGGTGCCATTTGGACGTGCATTGACGGAGAGAGAGAGAGATCAATGCACGCCGCGGAACGCCAGGCTGAGGGCCAGGATGGACAGGATCACGGCGATGGTGCCGTCGAGGATCCGCCAGGTGCGAGGTTTGGTGAACAACGGGGCCAGCAGGCGGGCACCGAGGCCCTGGGCGGTCAGCCACAGGCAGCTGGCGGTGACCACGCCGGCGGCGAACGCCATGCGGGCATTGCCGAAGTTTTCGGCAATGGAGCCGATCACCATCATGTCCAGCCAGAAGTGCGGGTTGATCAGCGAGAAACCGACCGCAGCGGTCAGCACGGCGCGGCGCGAGGTGTTGTCGCCGTCATCGACCTGCATGCCGCCGCCACCGGCCAGCGCGCGCCGGGCCGACTGCCAGGCGTACCAGCTGAGGAACGCCACGCCGCCCCACAGCACCACGGTGGTCAGCCAGGGCAATGCCTGGGTCAGGGTGCGCAGGCCGGCCACGCTGGCGAAGATGAAGATGGCATCGATCGCCGCGC
Organism: Stenotrophomonas sp. SrG; assembly: GCF_050031795.1. Classification (NCBI taxonomy): domain Bacteria; kingdom Pseudomonadati; phylum Pseudomonadota; class Gammaproteobacteria; order Lysobacterales; family Lysobacteraceae; genus Stenotrophomonas; species Stenotrophomonas sp. SrG. The sequence goes on along the minus strand of NZ_JBNBBE010000002.1, from coordinate 248,632 downwards.
AGGTCGCCACGACCGGCACGATGTGCTTGCGCAGGATGCCCTGGCGCAGGATGAAGGCGCTCTGGGCCCCGACCACGGCGAACAGGCCGATGCCGGCTGCGGCACCACTGAGCCACGCGGCCAGACCGGGGCCGCCGGAAATGAAGGAGAACATGGGATACCACCTGTGTTGCTGGGGGGCGGTGCCTCGCCAAGGCGTACAGCACCGTGATGGCGCGTATTGTCGCGCCGCAACATGGAAAAGTAGAGCTAAACTTACTTAACCATCTTTAGCGGAACTTAAGACGATGCGCATCGACCATGCCCAGCTCCGCGCCTTGGCGGCGGTGATCCGCGAAGGCAGTTTCGACCGGGCGGCGCAGTCGCTCAATGTCACCGCCTCGGCGGTGTCGCAGCGGGTGAAAGCGCTGGAAGACCGGGTCGGGCGGCTGCTGGTCAAGCGCTCTTCGCCGGCGGTGGCCACGCCGGAAGGCCAGGTGCTGGTGCAGCTGGCCGAGCAGACGGCGCTGCTGGAGCACGATGCGCTGCACCGGATGGGTATTGCCGATGAGGACCTGCCGCACGCCAGCATCCCGGTGGCGGTGAACCACGACAGCCTGGAAACCTGGTTCCCGGAGGCGGCGCTGAATTTCGCGCGGCAGACCGGGACGACGCTGGACCTGCGCTCGGAGGACCAGGACCACACGGTGGCGCTGCTGCGCCAGGGCGCGGTGCTGGGCGCGGTGACCACGCTGGACGAGCCGGTGCAGGGCTGCCAGATCCACGCGCTGGGCAGCATCCGCTATGCGGCCACGTGCACGCAGGCCTTCCACGACCGCTACTTTGCCAAGGGGGTGAACGCGCAGTCGCTGGCCCAGGCGCCGGTGCTGGTGTTCAACCGCAAGGACGACATGCAGGCACGGTTCGCGCGGCGGCTGGCCGGCGACGACCTGCCGATGACGGCGCCGACCTGGTGGATTCCGTCAACGCGGGCGTTCGTGCAGGCCAACGTGGGCGGGCTGGGCTGGACGATGAACCCGCTGCCGCTGGTCAAGCGCCACCTGGACGCGGGGCGGCTGGTGCTGATGAAGCCGCGCGCGTGGGAAGACGTGCCGCTGTACTGGCAGCACTGGAAGGGCGACGTGCAGACGATGGCGCTGCTGACCAGGGCCGTGCTGGCGGCGTCGGCGACGCTGGTGCGCCGCAGACGGTAGGTACCCCACCGTTGGTGGGTACGCCTTCACGTGCCGACCAGCGGTCGGCACCTACCGTGGCCTTCAAGCATCCAGCGCGGGGCATTCGATGGAATCGGATCCGGTCTATCTGCATATCCGGGTGGTGCTGAGCATCATCCTGGGGTTGAGCATCACCACGCTGGTGAAGGGATTGGCGTCGATCATCGAGCACCCGGCCCGGCGTGGCGGATGGTCGGGCATCCATCTGTGCTGGCTGCTGTGGACGCTGGTGTCCGTGGTGACGTTCTGGTGGTGGGAGTTCCGGCTGGCGGAGGTGCGGCAATGGACGTTCGGGCTGTATCTGTTCGTGATCGGCTATTGCGCGAGCTGGTACATGCTGTGCGTGCTGCTGCTGCCCGATGACCTGCGCGAGTACGGCAGTTACGAGACGTACCTGATTGAACGGCGCGTGGGGTTCTTCGGCATGCTGGCGCTGGTGACCCTGCTGGACCTGGGCGACACGGCGATCAAGGGTCACAGCCGCTGGCAGATGCTCGGCGAGGCGTACCCGGTGCATACCGGGATCATGCTGGTGATTGCCGGGGTGGGCATCGCAAGCCGTTCGCGACGGGTGCACCTGGGGCTGGCCGTGCTGGCGCTTGTTTACCAGTGCGGGTATTTCCTCGCTGAATATTTCACCTTGGGGTCCGATTGATCCCTGCGATGCTGCGTTGCACCAAATCCGTACCGGTTCGGGCTAAAATTGGGCCCTGGATGCGCCAAGAGCTTGTTTCTTCACGCTTCTTCCACGAAGCGCCGTCATCCTGCCCTCATCTCCCCACATGAGATATCCATGAAAAAGTTAGCGAAGGTCGTCCTCGGCCTGTTCGTGCTGTTGCTGATCGCAGCGGCCGTGTTCCTGTACTGGCCCCTCCACCAGCGTTCGGTTCCGGCTGCGGGTAACGACAAGCCGGTCGACGTCGTGCTGGTCGGCGGCGGCATCATGAGCATCACCCTGGCCACCTTCCTGCAGGAACTGCAGCCAGACTGGAACATCCAGGTGTTCGAACGCCTCGACGGCGTGGCCCTGGAAAGCTCCGATGGCTGGAACAACGCCGGCACCGGGCATTCGGCCTTCGCCGAACTGAACTACACCCCGGAACTGCCCGATGGCAGCATCGAGACCAAGCGCGCGGTCGGCATCGCCGAGCAGTTCGAGATCTCCCGCCAGTTCTGGTCGCACCAGGTCAAGGAAGGTCGGCTCAGCCAGCCGTCCGACTTCATCAACCCCACCCCGCACATGAGCTTCGTGTGGGGCGATGACAACATCGCCTACCTGCACAAGCGCCAGCAGGCGCTGGTCAGGAATCCGCTGTTCTACGGCATGCAGTACTCCGAAGACCCGGCGCAGATCAAGGCCTGGGCCCCGCTGCTGATGGAAGGCCGCGACCCGAACCAGAAGGTCGCCGCCACCTGGATGCCGCTGGGCACCGACGTCAACTTCGGTGTGATCACCCGCCAGCTCACCGCCGGCCTGCAGCGCAACCCGAACTTCAGCCTGCACCTGGAACATGAAGTCCGCGCCCTGCGCCAGAACGACGACAAGACCTGGAACGTCACGGTCAAGGACCTCAACGCCGGCACTGAATCCACCCTCAAGTCGCGCTTCGTGTTCATCGGCGCCGGCGGCGCCGCGCTCAAGCTGCTGCAGCTCTCCAACATCCCCGAAGCCAAGAACTACGCCGGCTTCCCGGTCGGCGGCCAGTTCCTGGCCTTCAAGTCCCCGGCCATCGCCGGCCGCCACGGCGTCAAGGCCTACGGCATGGCCGAGACCGGCTCGCCGCCGATGTCCGTGCCGCACCTGGATTCGCGCAAGCTCGATGGCAAGCCGGTGGTCCTGTTCGGCCCGTTCGCCCTGTACAGCACCAAGTTCCTCAAGCACGGCTCTTGGTTCGACCTGTACTCCTCGGTCAACCACAACAACGTGGCCGGCATGCTCGACGTCGGCGCGGAGAACCTGGACCTGGTGAAGTACCTGATGGGCCAGGCCCGCCTCAACGACGACGACCGCCAGGCCGAACTGCTCAAGTACTTCCCCAACGCCAAGCGCGAGGACTGGGAACTGGTCACCGCCGGCCAGCGCGTGCAGATCATCAAGCACGACCCGGAAAAGGCCGCCGTCCTGCAGTTCGGCACCGAAATCGTCACCGACAAGGACCACACCCTGGCCGCCCTGCTCGGCGCCTCCCCGGGTGCCTCGACCTCCCCGCCGATCATGCTGGACCTGCTCAAGAAGGCCTTCCCCGAGCAGATGGCCGCCGGCTGGGAAGCCCGCCTGGCCCAGATCGTGCCGTCCTACGGGCGCAAGCTCAACGACAGCCCGGCCCTGACCAACGAGATCCGCCGCCAGACCAGCGACACCCTGCGCCTGCCGTACCTGGACGTGCCGGTGGAGACGAGCCCGGCAGTGATGCTGACGCCGCCGCCGGTGGCCCCGGCAGCGCCGGCCAAGGAAAAGCGCAACGCCAACGAGGAATTGCAGGCGTTGTGAGCCTTTCCGGCACCGCGTAGACACGCATGGCGTGTCCCTACAACCGGCCCTCGCGGGCCGGTTTTTTTTTGCCTTTGCCTGTTCCGGCCGCCCCAAGCCATTCGTCAGGGGTGCGGGGCGGCAGGGGGTAGCGGGACCTTGAGCAGCATGGATGCTGCGATGAGCCCCATGGAAGGGTTTACGCGCGTCCCGCTACCCCCTGCCGCCCCGCGCCCCAACTCGTAGAAAGGAGACGCCCTCGCTTTCAGCTCGTTAAATTATTGTAATTAGAATACGAACGATTTACATTTGCGTCCCGTTGTGCACCCACCTGCCTCTGCTGAGACCCCCGCATGTCCTTCCGTTCCCTCCCCTCTGCTTCCGTCCGCCGTGCCCCGCTGGGCCTGGCCCTGCTCTCCGTGCTGTCGCTGGCCTCGCCCCTGGCCCTGGCTGACACCGTCGATGCCGGCAGCAGTGCCGCCGATGCCAAGACCCTGGACCAGGTGAACGTCGTCGGCTCCCAGCGCGCGCCGTCCAGCACCACCCGCCTGCCCATCACCCTGCAGGAAACCCCGCAGTCCACCAGCGTCCTCGCCCTCGACCGCATCCAGAACGAATCGCTGTTCTCGATCAACGACGTCATGCGCAACATCACCGGCGTCAACGTCTCCTTCTACGACACCCAGCGCCCCCTGTACTACGCACGCGGCTTCACCATCACCGACTTCCAGGTCGACAGCCTGCCCACCTACAGCGGCTCCACCAACCAGGAATACGACACCGCCTTCTACGACCGCATCGAAGTCATCCGCGGCGCCAACGGCCTGCTCAGCGGCGCCGGCATTCCCTCGGCAACCGTCAACCTGCTGCGCAAGCGCCCCGGCAAGGAGTTCGACGCCTCCTTCGCCATCAGCGCCGGCAGCTGGGACTTCCGCCGCATGGAAGCCGACGTCAACGCCCCGCTCACCCGCGATGGCCGCTTCCGCAGCCGCGTCGTTGCCGCCTATACCGATCGCGAGCTGTATTACGACCGCTACAAAGAAGACAAGATGGCCGGCATGGCCGTGCTGGAAGGCGACCTGACCGATTCCACCACCGTCACCGTCGGCTACCAGCGCCAGGACAACAACCCGGTCGGCTCCACCTGGGGCACCGTGCCCTTCTTCAACAGCGACGGCACCTTCGCCCACCTCCCCCGTGAAACCAACATGGCCCCCAAGTGGAGCTACTGGCAGCGCGAAACCAGCACCGCCTTCGCCAACCTCGAACAGCGCTTCGGTGAAAACTGGCTGCTCAAGCTCAACACCGCCTACACCCGCGGCAACGTCCAGAACGTGCGCGTCTACGGCAGCGGCTACCCCGATCCCGTGAGCGGTGCCGGCACGTACCTGCTGGCCGGTGCCGGCGATGCCGAAGACACCCGCAAGGGCGCCGACCTGTTCCTGTCCGGCACCTTCCCCGCCTTCGGCCGCGAACACGATGTCGTCGTCGGTGGCAGCTGGTCCGACCTCGAAGCCACCACCTGGACCCTTACCTCGGTGGCCAACTGGCGCTACAACATCCCCGACATCCGCAACTGGAACGGCGACATTCCCGAGCTGACCGCCAGCCGCACCGGCGCCCGCCGCATCGCCCGCACCCGGCAGAGCGGCGTGTACGCCTCCACCCGCCTGCGCCTGGCCGATCCGCTGTCGATGATCGCCGGCGCGCGCCTGAGCCGCTGGGAAACCCTGACCCGCGCCTACAACGCCGCCGGCACCTACACCGGCACCAGCGGCCAGTACAAAGTCACCGACGAGGTCACTCCCTACGTCGGCCTGGTCTACGACATCGTGCCCGACTTCTCGGTGTACGCCAGCTACACCGAAATCTTCAACCCGCAGAACTACAAGGACCGCAACGAGAACCTGCTCGCCCCGGTCGAAGGCTCCAACCTGGAAGCCGGCATCAAGTCGCAGTGGTTCGACGGCCGGCTGACCGCCAACGCCGCGATCTTCGAAGCCAAGCAGGACAACTACGCCGTGCGCGACATGAGCCTGCCGGACGGCTCACTCAGCGATGGCACCTCGGCCTACATCGGCGTCAACGGCACCAAGTCGCGCGGCTGGGAAATGGACATCAACGGCGAGATCCGCCCGGGCTGGACCGTCAATGCCGGCTACACCCACGTCAAGGTGACCCGTGCCAGCACCGACCTGATCTACGCCAACCTGCCCGAGGACTTCCTGCAGCTCAACACCAGCGTGCGCCTGCCCGGCGCGCTGGACCGCCTGACCGTGGGCGGCGGCTTCTCCTGGCAGAGCGAAGTGGAGGGCTACAACATCCCCTACCCGCTGGGCGGCACCCGCACCGTGCGCCAGCCGGCCTACATGCTGGTCAACCTGCACGCCAACTACCAGATCAGCGACAGCTGGACTGCCACCCTGAGCGTGCGCAACGCGTTGGACAAAACCTACTGGGCCAACCTGGACTACAACAACTACGGCGAACCGCGCTTCATTTCCGCGAGCCTGCGCTGGAAATACTGATCCGCCGCGCGGTTGAAATCTGAATAGGCCCGCCTCCTGGCGGGCCTTTCTTTTGCTGCGCTGCGGGTTGCACCACCGTCCGTAATTATGGCGTAATTACCAAAACGCCATTCGGATGCCCGTCGATGAACCCCAGTTGGGACACCTTGGAGCGTGGCCGCCAGGCCCGGCTTGAACGCGCCGCCCCCTGGGCGCGCGGCCGCAACGTCGCCGCCAACGATGCCATCGCCCTGCTGCACGCCCTGCTGGAGCCGGGCGACAAGGTCTGCCTGGAGGGCAACAACCAGAAACAGGCCGATTTCCTCGCCCAGTGCCTGGCCGACCTCGACCCGGCCCGGGTCCATGACCTGCACATGGTGCAGTCGGTGCTGTCACTGCCCTCGCACCTGGATGTGTTCGAACGCGGCATCGCCTCCAGGCTCGACTTCTCCTTCTCCGGCCCGCAGTCGGTGCGGCTGGCCAACCTTGTGTCCGAAGGGCGCATCCAGATCGGTGCGATCCATACCTACCTGGAACTGTTCGGCCGCTACTTCATCGACCTCACCCCGCGCGTCGCACTCGTTGCCGCCCAGGCCGCCGACCGCCACGGCAACCTCTACACCGGCCCCAACACCGAAGACACCCCGGTGATCGTCGAGGCCACCGCGTTCGGCGGTGGCATCGTCATCGCCCAGGTCAACGAGATCGTCGACACCCTGCCCCGCGTCGACATCCCCGCCGACTGGGTCAACTTCGTGGTGCAGGCGCCGCGCCCGAACCACATCGAACCGTTGTTCACCCGCGACCCGGCGCAGATCTCGGAAATTCAGGTACTGATGGCGATGATGGCCATCAAGGGCATCTACGCCGAATACGGGGTCAACCGGCTCAACCACGGCATCGGGTTCGATACCGCCGCCATTGAACTGCTGCTGCCCACCTACGCCGAATCGCTCGGGCTGAAGGGAAAAATCTGCCAGCACTGGGCGCTCAACCCGCACCCGGCGTTGATCCCGGCGATCGAATCGGGCTTCGTCAAATCCGTGCACTCGTTCGGCTCCGAACTGGGCATGGAGAAGTACATCGCCGCGCGCGGGGATGTGTTCTTCACCGGCGCCGACGGCTCGATGCGCTCCAACCGCGCGTTCTCGCAGACCGCCGGGCTGTATGCCTGTGACATGTTCATCGGTTCCACCCTGCAGATCGACCTGCAGGGCAACAGCTCCACCGCCACCCGCGACCGCATCGCCGGCTTCGGCGGCGCGCCCAACATGGGCTCGGACGCACGCGGCCGCCGCCATGCCAGCGACGCCTGGTTGAAGGCTGGCCAGCAGGCCGCGCGCCCCGGTGAAATGCCACGTGGGCGAAAACTGGTGGTGCAGATGGTGGAAACCTTCCGCGAGCACATGGCGCCGGCGTTCGTTGATCGGCTGGATGCGTGGGAACTGGCCGAACGTGCGGCCATGCCGCTGCCGCCGGTGATGATCTATGGCGACGACGTCAGCCATGTGCTCACCGAAGAGGGCATCGCCAACCTGCTGCTGTGCCGCACCCCGGAGGAACGCGAACAGGCCATCCGCGGCGTGGCCGGCTACACCGCCGTGGGCCTGGGCCGCGACCGCGCGATGGTCGAGAACCTGCGCGACCGTGGCGTGATCCAGCGCCCGGCCGACCTGGGCATCCACGTGCGCGATGCCAGCCGCGACCTGCTGGCCGCGCGTTCGGTGAAAGACCTCGTGCGCTGGTCCGGCGGCCTGTACGACCCGCCCAAGCGCTTCCGCAACTGGTAAGGGAACCTGCCATGGAAACCCTCGACTACCGTTTCACCGGCACCCAGCCCGTGCACTTCCCCACCGATGCGGTGCTGGTCGGCGTGCTGGCCTCGGGCAACCTGGAAATCCTGCTGGAGCCTGCCGCGCTGGACGGCGCGATGGCGGTGCGCATCATCACCGCCGCGCGCGGTTTCGGCACGATCTGGGAAGCGGTGATCACCGATTTCGCCCGCCGCCACCCGCTGCGCGATGTGCAGGTGTCGATCAACGACGCCGGCGCCACCCCCGCCGTGGTCAGCCTGCGGCTGGACCAGGCGGTGGAAACCCTGCACGCCGGAGACAGCGCATGAGCCTGGCCCACCTCCACAGCTATTACGAAGCCGACGCGCGCGAGCGCATCGCCGGCGTGCTGGATACCGGCTCGTTCAAGGAACTGCTTGGGCCTGCACAGCGCGCGATCAGTCCGCACCTGGCCCAGCTGGACCAGCCCGCCGCGTTCGACGACGGCATCGTGGTGGGCGAAGGCCAGCTGCGCGGCAGGCGCGTGCTGGTGGCCGCACAGCAGGGCCAGTTCATGGGGGGCGGCGTGGGCGAAGTGCACGGCGCCAAGCTCACCGGCCTGCTGCAACGCGCCGGGCAGACCCGCCCCGAGGGCGTGCTGCTGCTGCTCGATACCGGCGGCGTGCGCCTGCACGAGGCCAACGCCGGGCTGATCGCCATTTCCGAAATCATGCGCGCGGTGCTCGCAACGCGCGCCGCCGGGGTACCGGTGTTGGCGCTGATCGGCAGCGGCAACGGCGCGTTCGGGGGTATGGGCATCGTGGCGCGCTGCTGCACCACGGTGATCATGTCCGAGGAAGGCCGGCTGTCACTGTCCGGTCCGGAGGTGATCGAAACGGTGCGCGGCGTGGAAGAGTTCGATGCGCGCGACCGCGCACTGGTCTGGCGGGTCACCGGCGGCAAGCACCGCTACCTGATCGACCAGGCCCAGGTGCTGGTGCCCGATGCGATCGAGGCGTTCGCGCAGGCGGCATTCGATGCCCTGCAGCCGGATGCCGCCAGCACTGGCACCGATACCGCCCTTGCCGCGCTGCAGGCCCGCCACGCCGCCCTCAAGGCGCGCGCGCAGGCCTGGGGCGATTGCCGCGATGGCGTGGAGATCTGGGCACGGCTCGGCATCGACGATCCGCAACGGCTGCCGTTGCTGGATACCGATGACTTCCTGGCCGCCACCGCTGACCGGAGCCTGCCATGACCGCGCCACTCAACACCCTGCTCGACGCGCTGTTTCCGCGCGGGCACACCATCGCCGTCGCCGATTCGGTACTGACCGGGACCGCCACCACCGACGACGGCAGGGTGACCGTGATCGGCACCACCGACAAGATCGAAGTGGGCGTGGATCACGCGCTGGTGCTGGCCGAAACGGTATTGGCGAGCACCGCCGCGTTCCCGCAGCGCCCGATCGTGATGCTGGTCGATACCGCCGGCCAACGACTGGCGCGCCGCGATGAACTGCTGGGCATCAATGGCTACTTCGCGCACCTGGCGCAGACGTTGGACCTGGCCCGTCGCCGCGGCGCGCGCCTGGTCACCCTGGTGTACGGCGAATCGGTCAGCGGTGGCTTCCTGTCGTTCGGGCTGATGGCTGACCACATCCACGCCCTGGCCGATGCGCAGGTGCGGGTGATGGACCTGCGCGCGATGGCACGGGTGACCAAGCAGCCGCTGGAGAAACTGCAGGCGCTGAGCCAGAGCTCGCCGGTGTTCGCGCCGGGCGTTGAGAACTACGTTGCGATGGGCGCGGTGGAGTCGGTATGGCACGGCGATCTGGCGCAGGCTTTGCTGGACGCGCTGCGCACGCCGGCAGAAGGTGACCGCCGCGCGCAACGCGGTGCCGAGCGTGGTGGCCGTACCCTGGCCGCGCGCGTGGCTGCACAGGTGGCCGCTGGCGATGCCTGACCGGCCTGCCCGCCACACCCTGGTCTGGCTGTCGGCGCACGCCGATTGGCGGGCTGACGTGGCCGCGCATGACGCGCGCCTGGCGGCGTGGTTTGCCCAGGGCTGGCCCGCCGTGGCGGCGCGCCGCGCTGCCGATGATCCCGATCCCCGCGTGCGCCTCGGCATTCCCCTCCCCCCCGCCGAGGGCAAGCAGCGATTGGGTCTGCGGGTGCCGCTGGGCGACATCGTGCGCCAGCAGGCGCCGCTGGAACTGGCCGGGGTGCGGGTGCACGCGCGCACGCCGGAGGACTGGCGCGGACCGCTGCAGGCGTTGGATCGGCTGGCGCCGGCCCGGGTGTTCGGGGCGTTTGCCTGGCAGGCGTTGACCGGGTTGGAGTACGTGCATGCGCGGTCGGATATCGACCTGCTGTGGGACGTCGAAACCGCGCAGGATGCTGACGCGCTGGTCGCTGCCCTGCAGGCATGGGAGCTGCGCTTTGGCCGGCGCGTGGATGGTGAGCTGTGCCTGCCCGATGGTGGGGCGGTGAACTGGCGCGAGTTTGGTGGTGGGTCGCGGCAGGTGTTGGTGAAGCGGGTGGATGGGGCCGGGTTGGAGTTGCGGTCGAACCTGTTCGGGTGTGTGGGGTTGCCACGCAGGGCGTGGCACTACGGGGTCGCCCGATGAACGCCGTTGCCAACGTTCTGCGGCCTTGCGTCGATTCGGCGCGGTTGGGACGGCTGGCGGTGGGCGCGCTGCATGCGGAGCTGGCATTGGCGCCGAAGCCGGGGCTGGTGACGCCGTTCGATCCGGGCAGCCATGACGACATGGATGCCGGCACCTTCCTGCGCAGCCTGTTTGCGTTGCGGCATTACTTCCGCGAAATCGCGCTGGCCGGCGCGGAGGATGCACCGTTCTCCGCGCTGCGCACGCTGGGTATTCAAGCCGAAGCGGCGATGTTGCGCGCCACCGGCGGAATCAATACGCACCGGGGTGCGGTCTTCAGTATCGGACTGCTGGTGGCGGCCGCTGCGCGTTGCCGCAGCATGCGGCAGCCGGTGTCGGGCGAGCAGGTCTGCCTCGGCGTCCAGCACTGGTCGCCTGGGCTGCTGGCCGCGCCGCTGGATCCTGACAGCCCGGGACAGCGTGTGCGCGCCCGGCATTGCATTACCGGTGTGCGCGAACAGGCAGCCGCGGGGTATCCCATGCTGCGCACGTTGGCGCTGCCGATCCTGCGCGATGCGCTGGCGGCAGGTCTTCCGCGCGAGGCCGCGCTGTGCCACACGCTGATGGCACTGGTAGCCGAACTGGACGACATCAACCTGCTGCACCGGGGCGGCGCCGAGGGCCTGCACTGGGCCCGCGCCCAGGCGGCCGCGTTCATGGCCGAGGGCGGTGCCTTCGCCGCCGGTTGGCGCGCGCGCCTACAGCAGCTGGGCGAGGCGTTCGTGGCGCGCCGGCTAAGCCCGGGGGGCAGTGCCGACCTGCTGGCCTGCAGCGTTTTCCTGCTGCAGCAGGAGGCGGTATGAGCCTTGCACTGCTCTGCCCCGGCCAAGGCGCGCAGCACCCGGCGATGTTCGACCGGGTGCGCGACAACGCGGCGGCGCGTGATGTGCTTGACGGGGTGGGTGCGGTGCTGGGCCAGGACGTGTTCGCTGCGGCAGGCGCGGAGGCGCGCTTCGAGAACGCGCTGGCGCAGCCGCTGCTGTGCGCGGCCAGCCTGGCGCACTGGCAGGCGCTTCGCACTGAACTGCCGGTGCCGGGCATGGTGGCGGGTTATAGCATCGGTGAGCTGGCGGCACATGCCGTTGCCGGCACTTTCGATACACCGTCCTGCCTGGCCTTGGCGGCGCAGCGTGCGCGGTACATGGATGCCGCCAGCCCCACCGGCGCGGGCATGCAGGCGTTGCTGGGACTGGATCGCACGCGGGTGCAGTCGCTGTGCGCGGTGCATGGCGCCTATATCGCCATCGTCAATGGCCATGACCATTTCATCGTGGGCGGTGGATTGGCGGGCCTGGAAGCGCTGGCCGGGGACGCGCGTGCGGCCGGTGCGGATATCCGTCCGTTGCCGGTGCACGTGCCTTCGCACACGCCGCTGCTGCAGGCGGCAGTTCCCCGCTTTGCCGCTGCGCTGGAGTCGGTCGCGTGGCAGCAACCGGGCCTGCCGGTGCTGGCCGGCATCGATGCGCGCGTGGTGCGCGACCACGCCGGCAAGGTGCACACGTTGTCGGCGCAGCTGGCGCAGACGATCGAATGGGCGCAGGTGATGCGCCAGCTGTTCGAGCGCGGTGCGCGGGTGTTCCTGCAACTGGGCCCGGGCACCGCGCTGGCGCGCATGGTGGCCAGCGCTTATCCGTGCTGCGAGGTCCGCGCGGTCGAAGAATTCCAGCACCTGGATGGTGCGGTGGACTGGGTGCAACGCGCACTCGTTCGCCTGCAATGAGCGGTTGGCTCCACCTGTAGCACGCCACACCCCGTGGATGGCGGGTTTCCATCCGTGCGGTACGCGAATCACGTGTCTGGGAGGGCGCATGAGTCCACAAATTGCAACGATCATCGGTCTGGTGATCATGTTCATCATCGCCACTGCCCTGCCGATCAACATGGGTGCGGTGGCCTTCGCGCTGGCCTTCATCATCGGCGGCATCTTCGTGGGGATGGAGGGCAAGGAGGTGCTGGGCGGCTTCCCGGGCGATCTGTTCCTGACCCTGGTCGGGATCACGTATCTGTTTGCGATCGCGCAGAAGAACGGCACGATCGATCTGCTGGTGCACTGGGCGGTTCGGGCGGTTCGCGGGCGGATCGTGGCCATTCCGTGGGTGATGTTCGTGGTCACGGCGGTACTGACTGCATTCGGAGCGCTGGGTCCGGCGGCGGTGGCGATCATCGGGCCGGTGGCGCTGCGCTTTGCGAAGCAGTACAAGATCAACCCGCTGATGATGGGCCTGCTGGTGATCCATGGCGCGCAGGCAGGTGGGTTCTCGCCGATCAGTGTGTACGGCAGCATCACCAACGGGGTGGTGCAGAAGGCGGGTCTGGAAGTGACGGAGATGGCGGTGTTCCTGACCAGCCTGGGCTTCAACTTCATGATGGCGACGATCTGTTTCTTCGCGTTCGGCGGGGTGGCGTTGATGCGGCGCGGTGCGGTGGCGATGGGCGGCGGTGAGCTGGCGCTGGCCGGTGGGCCGCAGGCGTCATCGCGGCAGTTCGCGATCGAGGGTCACGGGGCGCTGGTGTCGGCGGGCGGCGGTACGTTGTCGAACGATCCTGACGCGCTGGAAGCGGTGGGCATCACGCGCGAGCGGCTGTTCACGCTGGTGGGATTGATCGGGTTGGGCGTGGCGGCGTTGATCTACAACCTCAACGTGGGACTGGTGTCGATCACGGTGGCGGTGGTGCTGGCGCTGTTGTCGCCGGCCAGCCAGAAGGGTGCGGTGGATGGGATCAGCTGGTCGACGGTGCTGCTGATCTGCGGCGTGGTGACGTATGTGGGGGTGCTGGAGAAGGCCGGTTCGGTGGACTTCATCGGCAACGGGGTGTCGAACATCGGCATTCCGCTGCTGGGGGCGCTTCTGGTCTGTTATGTGGGCGGGATCGTGTCGGCGTTTGCGTCGTCGGCGGCGGTATTGGGCGCGACGATTCCGTTGGCGGTGCCGTTCCTGCTGCAGGGGCATCTGGGCGCGGCAGGCGTGATCTGCGCGCTGGCGGTGTCGTCGACGATCGTGGATGTGAGTCCGTTCTCGACCAACGGTGCGCTGGTGGTGGCATCGGCGGCCAAGGAAGAGCGCGAGTCGCTGTTCCGCCGGTTCCTGGTGTACAGCGGGCTGGTGGTGGTGTTCGGGCCGCTGTTGGCTTGGCTGCTGTTTGTTGTTCCGGGTTGGATGTAAGCCTGCAAGCAACATCAAGAGCAACAGCCCATTGCCAGAGCCTCCGCGGCTTGGCGGGACGGTGCGGGGTTGCGGGGGACGCCGCAAGTACGTCCCTGTAGGCTTGGTCGCCGCATCCATGCGGCTCACACCCCCGCAACCCCGCCCCGACCCACCTTTGACGGTGTGTCGGTGGCCATGGGAAAGAAGGAATACAATTCGTTCATGGCTATTGCCCCTGCCCCGCGTTCCTCTAAAAAGCGCGCGCCTCTTTATGAAGAGGTGGCCGAGCATGTGCGTGAGCGCATCTATGACTACCGCTTGCCGCCTGGGGAGTGGATTGATGAGCCGGGGCTTTGCGAGGAGCTTGGCATCAGCCGTACGCCGTTGCGCGAGGCGCTGAAGCTGCTGGCGGCCGAGGGGCTGGTGCAGATTGATGCGGGACGTGGGGCGCGGGTGACGCGGCTGACGCTGGAGGATCTCAACCAGCTGTTTCCGGTGATGGCGATGCTGGAGGGGCGGTGTGCGCATGAGGCGGTGAAGCACATCGACGATGCGGGGGTAGAGCAGTTGGAAGCGCTGCATGCGGCCATGGAGGCGGCGGCGGCGGAGGGCAATATTGCCGACTACTACCGCAACAACTATCTGATCCATGAGACGGTGCAGCACTACGCCGGTAATCCGTGGTTGATCCGGATCACGCATGATCTGCATCGCATTCTGAAAATGCATCGTGGCCGGCAGCTGTTGACGCCGGGGCGTACGGCGCAGTCGCTGGCGGAACATCGCGAGTTGATGGAGTGTTTCCGCCGGCGCGATGCGGAGGCAGCCGAGCGCACGATGGAACGGCACCTGCTGAGCCAGGGCCAGGCGTTGGCGGCGTATGTGGCAGCCGGTGGATTGTTGAACGTTCCAGCGCCACTACCCACCGAAGGCGGCACGTAACCCCGCGCGCCGTGTAGAGCCACGCCCTGCGTGGCTGCGCAATCAGGTCGGGCGCGTTTCCCTCAGGCCCCACAGAACGGGCAATACCAGCAGCGCGACGGCGGCGATCATCGCCCCGGGCGCTGCCGCCCAGCCGGTGTGGCGCACCAGCAGTTCGGCCAACAACGGGGTGGCGCCGCCGAAGAAGGCGGTGGCCATGGTCACGCCCAGCGCCAGGCCGCTGAGCCGGCCTTCGCCGGGGAACTGTTCGGCGGTGGCCGGCGCGGCGACGGCGCTGACGCCGCCGGCCAGGCAGGCCAGCACCACGGCGGCCAGTGCGATCTGCACCGCGCTGCCGGTGGCCATCACGCCAAACATCGTCAACGGCAGCAGCGCTGACAACAGTGCCAACCCGATCAACACCGGGCGTCGCCCCACCTTGTCGGACAACGCGCCCACCAGCGGGGTCACGCCGATCACGGCGACGGCGGCGATGGTGGACAGCCACAGTGCCTGGGATTCGCCGACGTCACTGGCCGAGCCGAGAAACGCTGGCACGTAGGTGATGCCCACGTAGTAGGTGATCGAACCGAGCGCCGAGATGGCGAAGGTGCGCGCGACCGCGCCGCGATGGTAGCGCCAGGTATCGCGGATCGGCGAGGTCGGTACCGTGCCGGCGGCCACCTGGCGTTCGAATTCGGGCGATTCGTGCATGGTCGAGCGCGCGAGGAGGATCGCGCCGGCCAGGGCCGCACCGATGAAGAAGGGAATGCGCCAGCCCCAGCCATCGAGCTGGGCGCTGCTGAGCAGCGCCACGGTCAGTGCCGAGAGTGCCACGGCGAGCAGGGCACCCACTTCGCTTGCGGCGGAGGCGAGAGAGGTCACCAGCCCGCGCCGGCGGATGGGGGCGCTTTCCAGCAGGTACGCCACGACGCCGGTGTATTCGCCGCCTACCGAGAACGCCATGACGCAGCGGAGCAGCAGCAACAGCACGCCGGCGGTGGCGCCGATGCTGTCGAAGGTCGGCAGCAGCGCGGTGGCCAGCATCGCCAGCGTCATCAGGGCCATGGAGGCCAGCAGCATGTAGCGGCGGCCGAAGCGGTCACCGAAGTGGCCGAAGCAGAGCGCGCCGAGGGGACGCATGAGGTAGCTCACCGCGAAGCCGGCCAGGGTGGTCAGCAGGGCGTTGTCGCCCCCGCCGAAGAACACCCGCGACAGCACCGTGGCCAGGTAGAGGTACAGGGTGAAGTCGTACCACTCCACCACGGTGGACAGACCAGCGACGATCATGGAGCGGGTGGGTGTGGCGGGCGGTGGGTTGGTCATGGGTTCGGAGCCTACGACAAACGATCTGCAGACCATGTCGTCGTAGCGCCACGCCCTGCGTTGCCCTACGCGGTACGGGCGTAACGCAGAAGGCGTCCGCGCCCTGGCGAACTGCTTTCATCCTCGCCGAAGCCCCCCTCTTCGCTCGCTTCATACCCCTGCAGGGCCATGGCGCGCGAGAAGCCGCCGAGGTTGCCGCGGCCGGGATCGGTCAGCAGCAGTTCGGCCGTGGGCTTGGCGTGGCGCTCCATCACCGCGGCGATCTGCACGCCGTGGCCCCGCTCGTACAGCACATCGCTGCCGATGATCAGATCGAACCGACCCAGTGACGTATCTGGCATCTCCCAGGGCAGGTCGCGGTAATGCACGGCCGGCAGGTCGTTGAGCCCGGCGTTGTAGGCCAGGAACGATTCGGCCAGCGGATGGTGGTCACTGGCCACCACGTTGGCGCCACGATGCGCCAGCACCAGGCTGGACAGGCCCAGCCCGCAACCCAGTTCCAGGATGCGTTTGCCGGCCACGTCGTACTGGCTCATGGTCTCGGCCAGCACCCGGCCGGCGGGCCAGACCTGGCCGAACAGGCTCCACAGCGAGGAATGGATACCGACGCGTTCGGCGCGGCCGGTGGGATCGGCGAACTGCTGCAGGTCGCTCAGGGCACGAATACGGAACTCGTGGCCATTGACGGCAACCGTGAGAATGCGGGTGGTATAGCCCGGCATGTGCGCTCCATGAAACACGGAGAGCCGGCCCACCCCGGTGGCGGACGGCTCGAAAGGGGAGCGAAGCGGGCGACCGCAAGTGGCCGCGCAGGACGCGCGAAACGGCGTGGGACGCACCCATCCTACAGGACGGGCGGTTTCCGTCCTTCACTCAGTATCGGATCTGGCAATTGGGGCAGAAGAAAGTGCGCCGACGGCTTTTGCCGGGGTAGGTCTTGGAAACCGGGCCGCCGCAGGTCGGGCAGGTCCGCTTGGTATGGATCTGCCAATGCTTTTTCAGCTCGAAGGCGCGCTTCCATTCCAGGAACAGGAAGCTGTAGGCGCGGGCGTCGGCAATGACCCGGCCGAGTACCCGCGGCGGCAACGCTCCCACCGTGCTTTCCGGGTGCACCCGCTGGCGGAAAAGCACTTCGTTCTTGATGATGTTGCCGACGCCGGCAAACAGCTCCTGGTCCAGCAGTGCATCG
The DNA here is from genome assembly GCF_050031795.1 of Stenotrophomonas sp. SrG. Classification (NCBI taxonomy): domain Bacteria; kingdom Pseudomonadati; phylum Pseudomonadota; class Gammaproteobacteria; order Lysobacterales; family Lysobacteraceae; genus Stenotrophomonas; species Stenotrophomonas sp. SrG. The sequence goes on along the minus strand of NZ_JBNBBE010000002.1, from coordinate 231,422 downwards.
CAGACCAGGGTGTCCGGCTGCTGCTTCAGCCGGCGCCGGGCCAGGCGCGGGTCCCACGCATCGTTCATCACGTCGGTGCGCCAATCGTAGGTTTCGTCCAGCTTGCCCTCGATGTACTTCAGCGATGAGGCGTAGATGTTCAGCTCGCCGTTGTCGAACTGCAGCGAAACACGCGGGGGCGATGGCTTGCGTTCGTCGATGCGGTAGCTGCCGAACATCAGCATGTGCACGCGCAGGCTGAAGCCGCTGAACTCGATCAGGAAGTGTTTGCCCCAGCTGCGCAGCGCGATCACGCGCCGCCCCTCCATGCGGGTGAGATCCAGGGAGCTGTTGCCCAGCGCCCGGCGCACGGTCTTGCCACGGAACTTCGCCGCCGCCTCGCGCAGGATGACGATGGAAGGACCTTCAGGCATGCAACCGCTCCTGCAGGCGCGCCGCGTTGGCAACGGCAAAGCCGTGCGCGGTGTTGTCGAAGATGACCCAGCGGGGTCCACGTGCATGGCGCACCTGCGCGGCCAGCGCGTCCAATGCCGCGTCGTCGTAGTCGCTGTAGTACATCCGCGGTGCGCCGTGCCAGCGCCAGTAGCGCCACGTCGGTGCACCGCCCGGTTGGGCCGCCGCCGGCACACGCGCTGGATCGGCCCCCAGCCGCGAGACGCCGTAGCGCAGCAACAACGCGTCGGCTGTGTCGGTGAACCAGCTGGCATGGCGCGGCTCGCACACCAGCGGCACCCCGCTGCGCCGGCGCAGCGCGCGGAAGAAGCTCGAGGCGCGGCGGGTATCCAACCCCAATGAGGGCGGCAACTGTAGCAGCAGGCCACCCAGCTTGGTGCCCAGCGCGCTGGAGTCATCGAGGAAGCGGTCAAGCAACGGCCCCACGCCGACCAACGCCGAATCGTGGGAGATCGTGCGCGGGATCTTGACCGAGAAGCGGAAGCCGGGCGGCACACTGGCCGCCCAACGCTCGTAGGTGCCGGGCTTGTGCGGCCGGTAGAACGAGGAGTTGATCTCCACTACCGGAAACCGGGTGGCGTAGCGCGCGAGCATGCTCTCCCCGGGGCCGAACAGGTCAGCGTAGCGGCCCGGAAGGGACCAGCCTGCGCAGCCGACCCGCGGCCCGGAGGAGGCAGGCATGTCCGACGTTCCTCAGACCTGGATCTCGCCCTGGTCTTCACCGTCCCAGTAATGGATGCGGTGCGCGTGGACGTGGATCAGGACCAGGCCGGGGGTGTCCACCCCCTGTTCGAACCAGCGCTCCAGGCTCTTCTGCCAGTGTTCGCGCATCACTTCCTTGTCGCGGATGATCCGGCCCTTGCCCTGCACGAACACGAACAACGGCGGTTTGCCGAGCAGACCCTTGCTGCCGACGAAGCTCAGCGCGGCCTTGGGCTCGGCCTGCAGCTCGCGCACCATGTCGGTGCTGTCCAGCGAGAAGAACCAGCTGTCACCGTCATAATCGACATCACCGTTGTTGCTCATCGGGCGGCCGGCGATCTCGCCGTTGTCGGCGTAGGTCTGCAGCATGGTGAAGTCAATGCCGGCCATCTTCTTGGCCAGGTCGTGCAGGGTGAGCGTGGTCATGGCGGTATCCGTGCGGGAATCGGGTACTGCCAGACTCGGCGGGGGGCCGTGACCGGATCGTGCAGGTGCCCTGTCGCGGCGTTCACGGCGGTGGGATGTTGCCGATGAACACCGGGTTGGAATGGAACCACAGGTCCTGCCAGGGATCTTCGCCTTTGATGTCGGCCATTGGCGTGGGCTCATCCGTGTTGCTGCCGCGTGCACGTACGAATCCGCCGCTGGGCGGCGCCGGCAGTTCCCACGTCACCTCATACCACGGACCTTCCTGCTTCCACTCCTTGGCGGTAAAGCGCCGGGTCTGCATCCTGGGCGCCTGGCCGGTGCCACTGCCGACGATCAGCTGCAGCTGGCGCAGCGCCGGATGTCGCCCGATCGCATTGGCGCTGTCCGGCGTTCGCACCCGCAACTGCACGCGCATCGGCATACCCGCTGCGACGGTCACGCCCTCGCCCATGCGCCCCACCCTACCGCTGCCATCGGCCGCCTGCACGGTCAGCTCCAATGCGTCGATCAGGTCGCCGGTCACCGCGAACATGCGCCCGGCGCGCACGCCGCCGAGGATGTCATCGGCCTCCGGGCGTGCCCAGACATAGGTCTTGCTGTACTCACCCGGATCGAAGTCGCTGCCCCCGTCGCGCTGGTTCACGTGCGAATCGGAACTGGCGGTGATCCAGAAGCGGCTACCGTCGGCCAGCATCTGGTCCCAGACGCCGCCGACCTGCGTGGTCATCTGGTCGAAGCCGCCGAAGGTCGGCGCTTCCGCATTCCGGTACAGGCCGCGCTCGGAGCGGGTAGCCTGGTGCCCGGGCGCGCCTTCCATGCCGACCAGCACCTGCGGCGCAGCGGCATGCCACGCCTTCAGCTCAGCGGGCTCCACTTCGCCCCACTGCCCCACCCCGGTGGCGGTTCGCGAGGGGTGGTTGATCAGCATCAGCGGCAGCGGACGCAGCCCCCGCATGTGAACCAACGCATCCAGCATGTGCTGGTGGGTATCGCGGCTGCCCTCTTGCAGCGGTTCACCGCGACTGTAGTGGCGTTCGATCGTCACCAGCTGTTCGGCTTCGCCCGTGCCTGGAGCGATGACCAGCGAGGCGTGTTCGCCGGCCGGCACATCGAACTCCATGCCGTTGAACTGGATGACCTCGGGCACGTCCTGCCGGGCCTGCAGCAGCGCAGGATAGGCGTGATCGCGGGTCACCGCCGAGTGGCCGGGGCCGCCGTGGTCGGTATGCACCATCCAGCGCAGCCCGAAGTGCCGCGCGCGTTCGGCGTTGTGGCTGCGGGTGTAGGACGAGTCGCCGCCACGGATCGGCGTGGGCGGCGTGGTGCTGCGGTCCCAGTCCACGCTCCATTCGCTGTGCACGTGGTGGTCACCAGGCTGCCAGTCGCGACCGGCATCAGGATCGGCAGGCGACGCCGTGGTCGGCGCCGCAAGCAGCGCCAGTAGAAGAAGTGTCTGCATGATCAGAAGTCGGCGCGCAGGCCCAGGCTGATGCGGCGGCCCGAGGCTTCGTACATGGTCGGGAAGGACGGATCCATGGTGTAGCCGCTGGTGATCTCGTTGGTCAGGTTGATGCCCTTGAGGCTGACCTTGATGTTGTCGGTGATCCGGTAGCCGATCGACACATCCATCTGGCCATAGGCATCGCGCCAGATCGGGTACATGTCATAGCCGATCGATTCCACGTATTCGTCCTTGTGGTTGTAGGACACGCGCGCGTCGAACCGGTCATTTTCGTAGTACGCAGTAAGGTTCCAGGTCTTCTCGGCCAGGCCCGGCATCGGCGTGCGGATGCCCAGGTCGGACTCACCGGCCAGCGAGCTGTCCAGCACGGTGTAGTTGGCATTCACGCCGAAGCCTTCCAGCATGGGGTGGAACATGCCCAGTGGCAGCTGCGCCACCAGCTCCACGCCGTCCACCTGGTAGGAACCCTTGGCGTTCACCGGCTGGTACACGTCGAAATCGAAGATGCCGTTGAGGGTGCCGTTGGCGTTGTACACGGCCACATCCTCGACCACGCCGGTCAGCGAGTTGATCACCACGCCGTCGATGTTCTTGCGGAAGTAGGAAGCGGCAAACAGCGCGCCGTTGTCCAGGTACTTCTCCAGGCCCACTTCCCACTGCTTGGCGTAGGTGGGCTTCAGTTCCGGGTTGCCATCGGTGAAGCGGTACGAGCTCCAGCTGGCGGTGCGCTTGTAGGCGATGTCGGTCAGCGCCGGGCGCATCATGGTCTTGGACGCGGCCGCACGCAGCAGCAGGCCCTGGGCCAGTTCGGCGGTCATGTTGAAGCTGGGCAGCAGGTCGTCGTAGCTGCCGTCCTTGGACACCGGGGTATCGGTGTAGCCGGTGCTGCCATCGGGCCGCTGGATCGGGTGGTAGCCGAACGAGGTGACGCTGGTATCGACATAGCGCGCGCCGGCGTTGATGTTGACCGGCACCTGGCCGATATCGAAGGCGAAATCCGCCATCGCGTACACGCTCGCCACCTTCTCATCGACCTGGTAGAACTGGCCGGCGTCGAAGGGGGTGTAGAAGCCGTCGTAGCGGAAGGCGCGGCGTGCGTAGTCGTTGGACACCTGCTGCCAGTCCAGGTCCTTGATGGTGTAGTCGCCGCCGGGAACGATGTCGCCGATCCACTGCAGCGGGCTGTCGGCCAGGGTGCGGGTGTTGACCCAGGCGCTGCTGCCGGCGGTCGGCCCGGTGATCTTGAGCTCGCCATACTCGCGCTGCTTGGAGCGGTCGGTGTAGCGCGCCCCGAACTTCAGGTCACGCAAGGCCGGCAGGAAGGCCAGGTCCAGCATGCGGGTCACGTTGACCTGGGCGGCGTACTTGTCGTCGTCCACCTTCTCCAACGTGGTTTCGTAGGCTTCGAACAGGTACTTGTCCGAGGCGTTGTACATGTCGAAGCCGCCCGGCGTGCTGGGGATGGTTTCGCCGCTGCGGCCGGTCCAGCGGGTGCGCGAAGGCGCGTAGGCGACGTGCTTGAGGTTGGAGAAGTCCGAGGTCTTCTCCGCGCCGGAATAGCCGGCCATGGCATCGATGTACCAGTCCTGGCCCTTCCAGTCGAGCGCAACGCTGTACTGGCTGTAATCGGTCTTGTTGATCCGCTCCTTGCTCAGCATCTCGTGCTGGGTGGCGGTGTAGGACACATCGCGCAGCACCACCATGCCGTACTCGGACAGGGTGCTGGCGTCGTATTCGTGGATGGTGTCGAGGGTGCTGCGGCTGGACGCCGAATAGGCCGCCGCGTCGTACTCGTCCTCGGTCGAATCGTAGCCGCCCAGCATCGCGTCGAACGTCAGGCTGAAGCTGCTGCTGGGCTTGTACTGCAGCGACGCGGTGGCGCCCCACTTGTCCTGCTCGTTGAGGTAGACGCGGTCGCCGACCTTGTCCTGGAAGACCACCCGATTGGTTTCATCGGTGTCGGTGCGGTTGGCGATGTTCACCCCGGCGTCGCGGGCCAGCACGGCCTGGGCCTGGGTACCGCGCGTGCCGGACGCCCCCAGGAAACGCGACATCGGGCGGAAGTTGATGCCCGAGGTGGAGTCGGTACGGTTGGTGCGCTTGGACTGCGAGTACGACACCAGGCCGCCCCAGTCGCCCCAGGTATCGGCGGCCAGGAAGGCGAAGCGCGGGTCGACTTCTTCGGAAATGCTGTTGTGTGCGCCTTCGGCCGACAGCACCAGCTTGCGCTCGTTGTAATCGAACGGTCGCGCGGTGGTGATCTTCACCGAGCCGGCGATGCCGCCCTCTTCGTCGGCGGCGGTGGGCGACTTCTGCACCGTGACCTGCTGGATGATCTCCGAGGCGAACATGTCGAATTCCACGTCACGCCCACCACTGCCCGAAGCTGTGGCCAGGTCGTTGATCGATACGTACGTGTATTCCGACGGCAGGCCGCGCACGTTGACCTTGGTGCCCAGGCCCTTGCTGCGCTCGATGGTCACGCCGGGAACGCGCTGCAGCGCTTCGGCCAGGTTCTGTTCCGGAAAGTCGGCCACGTCGGTGGCGACGATGGAATCGGAAAAGCCGATGTTGTTGCGCTTCAGGTCGACCGCCTGTTCCAGGCTGCGGCTGTAGCTTCCGGTCACCTGGATGGTTTCCAGGTTCTGCGCGCCGGGCGCGGCGCCTGCGCCCGCAGAAGCCTGCAGCGGGGCAGCCCCGGCCTCGGCTGCCGCCATCGGCGCGACCACGCCGGAGGTGGGCTCGCTGCCCGCCGTCGCGGCTTCAATGGTAACCGTACCGGCATTGAGGTAGCGGTAGCGCAGCCCGGTGCCGGCCAGCAGGCGGTCAAGCGCCGCCTCCGCGCTCAGGCCCGCCGGCACCGCCGGGGTGCGCGGGTTCCCCGCCACCTGCGCGTTGTAGACGAACTGCAGGCCGGTCTGGCGCGACAGCGCGTTGAGTGCCATGTCCAGCGGCTGCGAGGCGATGGCATCGGCGGCAAGCCGGGTCGGTTCTGCAGCGGTAGCCGTCGCGGTGACCTGCAGGGCAAGGGCGATCGAAAGGAACAGAGTGCAGCGCATCGTGGGATCCAGTGAGGGAATGGCGGTGGCGTTCCCCAACTACGACGCGGCAAGGCGTGGATCGGGCACCGCTAATTCGATGAATTTTTTTTGACAACGCTTTCGGCCACGTCGCGCATGCGTACGTGGATGCCATCGGCACGTTGCTGGATGACCAGCGCCGGCTGCTGGTCCAGGAACGCACGCAGCGAACCCAGGTCATCGGCGCGCAGGTTGCCGGTCAGGCGAAGTGCGCCGGCGTCATCGCTCACGCGCAGGCGCAGGGTGTTGCTGCGGTTGAAGCGGTCGGCCACTTCGCGCAGGGGCTCGTCGCGGAACACGATGCGGCCCTGCCACCACGCGATCATGCTGGCCGCGTCCTCATCGCGCAGCTGCACGCGCTGGTCGCGATAGTCCACCTGGGCCACCTTGCCCGCCGACAGATCGGCCAGCAGGCGTCCGCGGCCGCCATCACCGTGCACCTGTACGCGGCCCTCGCTGACCGCGATCCTCGCCTGCTCGCGCAGCAGCGAGACATCAAAGGTGGTGCCGATGTCGGTCACCTGCAGGCCGCCAGCATGCACGGCGAACGGCCGGCGGTCCGGCGCGACCACGAAGCTGGCCTGGCCTCGCTCCAGTTCAACGCGTCGACCGAGCAGGCTCATCCGCACCGAGACTTCGCTCTCGGCATTGAGATGAAGCACGCTGTGGTCGGACAACTCGATCTGGCGCGGCGTGCCATGGGCGGCCACATAGCGGGTGGTATGCGGCCACGCCAGCGGCGTGCCGACGCCCACCGCCAGCAGCAGTGCGGCTGTGGCAGCGATGCCAGGAAGCCACCGGCGTCGGGCCGGCGCGGGCGCGGCCGCACGCGGCGCGCGAGCCGGCAGCTGCACGACGTTATCGCCCGTACCCTGCGCTGCCGGCGCCGCCAGCAGCGCGTCCAGGTCGATCGGCATCGCGCGCAGCGCCTCCCCCAGCGCGCCCGCGGTTTCGCTGATCACCAGGTACTCGCGCAGGTGCTCGGGCGAGACCAGCAGCCAGTCCATGAAGGCGCGCTGCTGCGCGGGCGTCACATCGCCCTGGCGTTGCAGCGCATGCCAGTGGGCGGCGGTCTGGGTCAACGCGGAGGGGTGCAGCGACGGTGCGCTCATCGCAGCACCTCGCGCTCGGCCATCGCGCGCCGGCACACGGCAAGCCCGCGCACGACGTGCTTCTTCACCATGTGCGGGGAAACACCCAGGCGCTCGGCGATCTGTTTGTAGCTCAGCCCGTCGCGGTACTGCATCACCAGCACGGCGCGGGTGTGCTCGGGCAGCGTGGCCAGCAGCGCCTGCAGGCGCTGGCTGCGTTGTTCGCGTTCGGCGGCATCTTCCACGCATTCCCCGCTGGCCAGGCCCTGGCCCAGCTGTTCGATGTCCTCGATCGGCAGGGTCGACCAGCGCCTGCGGCTGGCCTGCTCACGCGCCAGGTTCAGCGCTACGGTGAACAGATACGCCTCGGGATTGGCGATGGACTCGCCCGGCCCCGCATGCGCACGCAGCAGACGCAGGTACGTCTCCTGCACCAGGTCTTCGGCGTCCTGTCGCGCCCCCCGGCGCACGAAGAACCCCCGAAGCACCGGCGCGTGTTCCACGAACATCCGCGCCAGCCGCCCTCTTGCCTGCTCGGCCACTGTGCCGCCCCAACCCCTGAAGTGCGGCGCAAGGTAAGCGCTGCGTATTACGCGGTGGTGACGGTGCGATGCGGCACCCGGCACTTGACAGACCCAGGGCCACGACGCACGATTAGTTAACGAATTAATTAACTACCGGAATGGACCGCATCTTCGAGGCCTTGGCCTCCACCGCCCGCCGCCAGATCCTGGCCTACCTCAACGGTGGCGAGCTCACTGCGGGCGAATTGGGCGAACGCTTTGATTTCAGCAAGCCGGCGCTGTCCAGCCACCTGCGCATCCTGGAAGATGCCGGCCTGATCGAACGCGAGAAGCGCGGCCAGTTCGTGTATTTCCGCCAGGTGCCCGACCGCCTGACCAACACCCTGTTCGCCTGGGCCGCCGAAGTCTGCCCGGTTGGCGGCCCCTTGCAGCGCGAGAGCCGCGCACGCGCCAAGCGCAAACCCACCCCTTCGACCTGAGCCCTGCCACCAGGAGACCGGCATGCTGGACACCCACCGCGTGAGTCGTTCGTTCCCCAGCATCAGCCTGCCTTCGTACGGGGATGGCAGCCCGGTGGAAGTGGCCTTGATCACCCAGCTCGGGATCGGTGCCGGCGACCAGCTGCTGCGTGATGCCGGGCTTCGCCAGGCCGCGCATCCGGCCTTCGTGGATGCGCTGGACGAGCCCTCCGCACGGCTCGGCGGCATGCACCTGGCCCACGACGATGCGTCGTCGCTGTACTCGTTCTCGGTCGGGCGCCAGGGGCATCCGTTCCACCGCCATGCCGGGCCCCGCATGTTCACCGCCATCGCCGGCAGCGGCGGTGCGCAGCTGCGTTTTTCCACCGCGTCCGATGCCCAGCTGCAGCGTGACCCGGCTGCGTTCCTGCATGCGCTGCGCTGCGTGGACATCCCGCCTGACTGCCTGTTCACGGTGCGCTTCGGCAGCGGCACCTGGCACCAGTTCGTGTCGCGCCACCCACGCCACCCGGCGCTGTTCGCGCTCTCGTGCCATGCCAACGAACGCAGCGGGGCGTTGACCGAGGCGCAGCGCGCGCAGATCGATGCGGACAGCGCCGACATTCCGTCCCTGACCGATACACTGCCGCAGACGCTGCAGTTGTTGCTGGACCAGGCCGACCTGTCGCGCGTTCCGGTGGTGAGCCTGTCGCTGCAGTCGCCGGCCCGTTCGGCGTTGGCCGGCCTGTGCGCGCGCACACGCGACCTGGTCGGCCCACTGCGCGCGTGGCTGGCGCGGCTGCGCCCGGCGCAGGGTTACATCGGCCGCAGCGCTGCGCGGCATCCGGTGCAGGCGCTGCCCGCCCCGCCGGCGGATTCGCTGCTGCACGGGGCGCTCGCCGACCGCGTCGACCACCAGGACTACAACACGCTGGTGCTGCCCGCGCACAGCGTGGCAAGCCGTTCGGCCAGCGTGGTGCTGGAAGCGCTGCTGGAAGGCTTCGTGCTCAATCCACCGCCCAGCGTGGGCCGTTTGATGGCACTGCGAAATGCACTGGTGGCGCCGCTTCATCTGCGCACTTCAGCCTTGGGTTGCCCGGTCTCCTCGCTGCTTTCGACCGACCGCAGCACGCTCTTTGCCGGTCGTTTCCCGGTCCATGCACAGCGCGTGGACGCAACCGACCGCAGCGCCGAAGTGCTGCTGGGTGCGGACGACCGCCACCTTCGCTTCCGTTCCTGCGTTCGGGTGCAGCTGCATGCGGACGGCGCGGCAGTGATTGCACTGGGTACTCGGGTGCGCACCCACAACCGCTTCGGTCGCCTCTACATGGCGGCCATCGACCACGTGCATCGCCGCCACATCAGCCCCGCCATGCTGCGCATGGCCGTAGCCCACGCGCTGGCCCCCGAACTGGCGCAGGCCACCACGCACGCCAGCTGCCGACCGGTGGTCGGCACGCTGTCTACCGCGCCCGCAACGTCACCAGGGTGATCTCCGACGGCACGCCGATGCGCGCGGCGAAGCCCGGCCACAGGCCGGCGCCGTTGCTGACGTACAGGGTCATGCCGTCCACGTCGTAGCGTCCGGAGACGTACCCGCCGTTGGCCCGCTTCACCAGCTGGTCCATGCCGACGATGTGGCCACCGTGGGTGTGCCCGGACAGCTGCAGCTGCACGCCCTGCGCCGCGTTGGCGCGCGCTTCCCCCGGGCGATGGTCGAGCAGGATCACCGGCGCCTCGGAATCGGCGCCCGCCAGTGCTGCCTTCAGGTTCGGCATCGGCAGGCCGTAGCGGGCCGCGACCGGGTCGGTGACGCCGGCAATGGTCAGCACCGCGCCATCACGCTTGACCCGGGTGTGGCTGTTCTCCAGCACCTGCATGCCCAGCGCGCGGAATGCCGGCATCCACTGCGCATACTGGCCGTAATACTCGTGGTTGCCGGTGATCGCGATCACCCCGTCCGGGGCGTGGAGCTGGCCCAGCGCGCGTACATCGTTGGCGCGGGCGGCGACGCTGCCGTCCACCAGGTCGCCGGTGATCACCACCAGGTCCGGCTTCAGCGCGTTGCTTTCTGCCACCACCTTGGCCACCCAGTCGCCGGTGAGCAGGCGGCTGGCGTGGATGTCGGTGAGCTGCAGCACGCGATAGCCATCGAACGCTTGCGGCAGGCCGGCAATGGTCACCTCGATCTGGCGGGTCTGCGGCACGGCAATGCCCTGCTGCACGCCCCAGATGCCCAGCACCAGGGCCAGCCCGCCCGCCGCTGGCCGCAGCCAGCTGCGACGCAGGGCATCGGCAGCGCGCGGCAGCTTCAGCAGGCGCGCGCCCAGCAGCAGGGCGTCCAGCACCAGCAGGAACACCGCCACCAGCAGCAGGGCGGTGAAACCGCTGCCCAGCACCACCAGGGCCGCCTTGGGAATCTCCGGCGAGGCCATCGTGCCGGCAAACCGCGCCACGATCCGGTGGTGCAGCGCCAGCGCCAGCACCAGCAGGCCAAGCGGGCCACGTACCGAGACCGGCACGCGCAGCGGCCAGATCAAGCGCCACACCACATACAACGCAAGCACTACTCCAACAACACTCAGCACAGGCAATTCCAGGTTCCGGGGGGATGCGCGCGCGCCAGCGGCGATCGTGCAGCGCACCATCTTTGCCGATGTTGACGACAGGTGCCACCGCGAGGTGATGGAATTCTGGGTTGCGCGGTTCAGCGAGAGGGGGATTTTTTCGCTTTTGCCTTGGCCGTATTGAAGGCCACCGCCGCCCGGATCAAGGCCTTCAACGCCGCCTCGTTGATCTTCTCGCCTTCATGCACGTCGATGGCTCGGCGGGTGTTGCCCTCCAGGCTGGAATTGAAAAGTCCCTTCGGATCGTCCAGTTTGGCCCCATGGGCGAAGGTCATCTTCACCGCGGCTTTGTAGGTTTCGCCGGTACAGAGGATGCCATCGTGCTCCCAGACCGGCACCCCGCGCCACTTCACGGTCTCCACCACGTCGGGATCGGCCTTGTGGATGATGCTGCGCAGCTGCGCCAGCGTTTTGCCGCGCCAGTCGTCCAGCGCGGCGATCTTTGCATCGATCTGCTGCGCGGCGTCATCCGGTGCCGCGGTGGAGGTGGAAATCGGCTTGCTGCGGGAGCTGGCACGTGGCATGACCGGGTCCTGATCAACGTTGAAAGAAGGGGATTGGTTACATCCTTTCGCCGGGAAGCCGGCTGGCCTGCTTCACCCAGCGGGTGAACTGTTTCGCATCCAGTGGAACGTCCTCGACAACGTGCAGGTAGCGCGTGTCCTGGCTTTTGGATGCCTCCGGCGGCACCGGGTCCAGCGCCTTGCCACGAAAGAACGCCACTTTGATGTAGCGCGCGTAGCAATGCATGCTCAGGAACCAGCCGTCATCGCCGGCGGCATACAGCGGCGAGTTCCATTTCACCGCCTTGCGCACGCCCGGCACCGCTGCCACGACCAGCGCATCGAGCTGCCGGGCCGCTTCGCGCTTCCAGTCGGGTATAGCCGCTATCCACGCCTGCACGGGGGCATCGCCCTCGCCCTTCGGAATCTGCGGATTGCCACCGGCCAGCAGGCGCGGCGTGCCGGTGGATGGGTCGGGAACTGCTTTGCGTCGGGTGGTCGCCACGTCGATGCCCATGCAGGTGCCTGACCGCCTTATAGACCGCCCTCCCATCAATTTCAACGCGCGCGTGCCGAGTCAGCAGCGTGCCGAGCACGGCGATGGGGCGAGCTGAACGGCCGCCCCATCCTGACCGGCAGCCCCTTGCATCCTTGCGTCCCGCGCCCTATAAATGAGTGATCACTCACTTATAGCCCGTCATGGCCCGCCCCCTCAGCGAAGCGAAACGAGATGCGATCCTGGCTGCTGCCGCCCAACTGGTGGCGGCACAGGGCGTGGGTGCGTCCACCGCGCAGATCGCCAAGGCAGCCAAGGTCGCCGAGGGCACGGTGTTCACTTACTTCGAGACCAAGGACGCGCTGCTCAATGCGCTGTTCGTGCGCCTGGAAGAGCGCTTGGCGCTGGCGGTTGGTGGGACCTTCCCGGCGAATGCCGAGGTCCGCGAACAGTTGCACCATGTATGGAACGCGCTGCTGGTCTGGGGTGCGGCGCATCCGATCGACCGCATGGCACTGCGCCAGTTGAAGGTGTCCGAACGCATCACCGACTGCACCCGCACCCACTGCGCGGGGCTGTTCGGCACCACGCTGCAGACCCTGGAAGCCAGCCTTGCCCGCCATATCGACCCGGAGCGCATTCCGTTCTACCTGGGCCGGGTGCTGATCAGCCTGCTGGAAACCACGCTGGAGGCCATGGCCGCCCAGCCCGAGCAACGCGACACCCTGCAGCAGGCCGGTTTTGACCTGTTCTGGAAGGGCATTCAACGTTGATTTTTTCGCCACCAATGAATGAGTGCCTGCGCACTCATCCACAAGACCAAGGAGACGCATGCGCATCCTGCCTGTACTCGCTGTCGCCTTCGCCCTCACCGTTCTGATCGGGATGACCTTTACCGTGCCTATCGCCTCTTACGACACTTCGCCGCAACGCGCCGATGACCAGTTCACCAACGTGGCCGCCAAACCGAAGGAGTCCTTCGGCGCCACGCTCAAGCTGTTCTGGGAGTTCATGTTCAACCGCCCGCCGGGCACCACCCCGCCCAAGGCGCCGCCGGTGCGCGCGCTTACCGCGCAGGCGCTGGCCGAAGCGCCGGACCGCAGCATGTACCGGCTGGGCCACTCCACCCTGCTGATCAAACTGCGCGGTGGCTGGTGGCTGACCGACCCGGTGTTCTCCGAGCGCGCCTCGCCCGTGCAGTGGATGGGCCCGAAGCGTTTCCACGCCCCGCCGATCGCGCTGCAGGACCTGCCGCCCATCCGTGGCGTGCTGCTCTCGCATGACCATTACGACCACCTGGACCGCGCGACCATCAAGTACCTCGCAACGCGTGCACAGGTGTTCCTGGCTCCGCTGGGCGTGGGCGACCGCCTGATCGACTGGGGCGTGCCGCAGGACCGCGTGGTGCAGTTGGACTGGTGGGAAGAAACCCAGGTCGATGGCGTGCGTTTCGCCGCCACCCCGGCCCAGCATTTTTCCGGCCGCGGGCTGCGCGATGGCAACCGCACGCTGTGGGCCTCGTGGGTGATCCTGGACGATGAGCTGCGCGTGTTCTTCAGTGGCGATACCGGCTATTTCAACGGCTTCAAGCGCATCGGCGAACGTTACGGGCCGTTCGATGTCGCCTTCGTTGAAACCGGTGCGTATGACGCCAAGTGGCCGTTCGTGCACATGCAGCCGGAACAGACCGTGCAGGCACACCAGGACCTGCGCGGCAAGTGGCTGGTGCCCATCCACAACGGCACCTTCGACCTGGCGATGCACCGCTGGGAAGAACCGTTCGAGCGGGTCAGCGCGCTGGCCGCGCAGCGGGGCATCGCGCTGTCCACGCCGGAAATGGGCGAACGCCTGGATCTTTCCGCGCCGCATGCCGGCACGCCGTGGTGGCGTGCACTGGCCGCGACGGAAAGCGAAGGCAGCGGCGTGGCGGCAGGCAGCACGCGCTGAGTGGAGCCTGCCCATCAACGGGCAGGCTGGCGATGACCCGGGGCATTACCGATCAACAGCGTCGGCGCGCTCCAGGGTCAGCTCGGTATGCTCGGCCGAGGTCTTTGCCAGCCAGCTGGCCCAGCCCAGCTCACGGGCCTTTGCCAGCTGCGGAAGGGCCCTCGCCGGCATCGGCGGCTCGCTGCCCAATGCCTCCACGCGCCGGCTCTGCCGGACCCAGTTGATGAAATCCGGGTTGTCCATGCTGTAGTCGCTGTCCCCATCACGCCGGATCGGCCGAAGCTGGTAGCCATTGCCATACACGGGACGGACCAGTACGTAGTAGCGCCGGCCGGCCTCCAGGTCGGCGTCCATGAAATGCACGCGCATGCCGTCGTTGGAGACGAACATCTTCCTGCCGGGGGCCGTGGAATACACCACCTTGTCTTTTCCACCGATGGCCGAGATGAAACGGTCACCCTCGGGGGTTACTTCACTCAACATGGTGTACATGCCGCCGAACAGCGAGGACGGGCGCAGGAAGATCAGCTGCGCCTTGTCGGGCTCCGGGAGAGCGACCGACTGCGTGGCACTCTTCTTGACGAAATCCCGGGCCCCGACGGGGGCAACGAACGCAAACAGCGAAAGCACGCACAAGACGAATCGCATCATGGTGGATTCCAGAGGTTGGCAGGAGGAACTGCGAACGAGGTACCCCAGCACAGGGGCGCGGTATCATCGCGCGTTCCCGCCATGGAGTCACCGCATGCCCAACCTTTCGACCCGCTGGACCGGCCGCGCGGCGGCGGTACTCCTGCTGCTGGCGCTGGGCCCGGTGGTGGCTGCCGCCGATGACACGACCGCCGCGCCCAGCGCCCGCGACCGCGCGGTGGCCGATGCGGACCAGATTGCCCGGCAGCTGCTCCAGGTGCGCGATGGCGAGAACGAACTGAACTGCGCCAAGGCCGTCAAGAACGCGCGGTACGGCGTGGAAACCATGCTGGAAGTGGGCGAAAAAAACGTCCGCGGCGGTTACCTCGAGCCGGAGCAGTTCAATGCCTCCGCGGCCCCATTGCGTGCGTTGCTGCCGCAGCTCACCACGGCCGACTGCGAAGCGGCCGACGGCAACAAGCGCGCCTTCTACCAATGCATGTCCAGCGACTACAACCACGTGCTGGCCTGCGGGAAAGCGCATCCTTACTGAGCCGCGTTGCGGATTGGAAGCCGCAGGTCAACCGCGCCAGCACCTAGCCTACGTACTACCCCGGCAGGCTGGCACTGCCCGACGCGGCATGCCTGCCGATGCTCAAATCGAGGAAGTGAGCGTGGAAGTGTTTCCGAAGAAACCGGCGTAGCCAAGGCGGCACGCACCGACCGTCGCAACGCGCGCCTGCCGAATCTCTCGGCGCCCCGTAGAGCCACGCCCTGCGTGGCTGCTCTCCGATCAGGCACCACGAAGCCACGCTGGGCGTGGCTCTACATCGGTGCTGCGGTCGAACCCCGCACCATCAAGCGGAACTCAAGCGTCTGCTGCAGCGGTACATCCACGCCTTCGATGATGGCGAGCAGCAGGTTGACCGCGCGCTCGCCGATCTCCCGCATGGGCTGGCGGACAGTAGTCAATGCAGGCGTGAGGTAGCTGGACGATGCCAGATCGTCGAACCCGACGATGGACAGCGCATCGGGCACGCGGATGCCCAGGTCTCGGCACGCCGCCAGCACACCCAGCGCCATCTGGTCGCTGAAGCAGAAGATCGCGCTCGGCACGGTCGCGCCCGCCAGCAGCGCCATGGCTGCCGCATGGCCGGATTCCACGGAGAAATCCCCCGGCACCACGCTCAGGTGGCGCAGGCGACCGCGTGCCTTGCTGGCGGCCCGCACCCCTTCGAGACGCTGCTGGTGCAGGGGATTGTCGGGCGGCCCGCCCACTACGGCGATCCGCTCGTGGCCCAGACCGTACAGGTGGTCCATCACCGCCCGCGCGGCGGCGGCGTTATCGATGTGCACGCTGGGGATGCCCAGTGCGGGATCGAACTCGCAGCCATTGACCACCGGCGCGTTGGTGCCCTGCTGCTGCACGATCGCGCGTGCGGTCGGCGGCAGGCGATGGCCCAGCACGATCATGCCGTCGGCTTCGTTGCGGCGGAGCATCTGCGCGTAGCGTTCTTCGCGCTCGGGTCGATGCTGGGTATCGCCGAGCAGCACGGCATACCCGACCGCCTGCGCCGCTTCCTCCGCGCCCTGCAGGATCTGGGCGAAGAAGGGATTGGCGATGTCCGGCACGGTCACCAGGATCTTGCCGCTGCGCTGGGTCTTGAGCGTCCGGGCCACCGTGTTGGGCACATAGCCCAGCGCGGCGGCGGCCTGCTCGATGCGCGTGCGCGTGGCCGGCAGGACTTTGTCCGGCCGCGAAAGCGCCCGCGACACCGTGCCTGCGGAAACGCCGACGTGCTTTGCGATGTCGTAGATGGTTGCCATGGATGTTGGGTTCTTCGTGTCGCTGTGCAGTGCACAACAGGTTTTGCGGAACGTCCTGCTAGGGTAATGCAATCGATTGCATCGGGGTGAATCACGTTGAAGACGCTCAAGGGTCCGGCGCTGTTCCTGGCACAGTTCATCGGCGACACACCGCCCTTCAACCGGCTGGACACGCTGGCCGGGTGGGCGGCCGGCCTGGGCTATTCTGGCGTACAGGTCCCCACCAGCGCGCCGCACCTGTTTGATCTGGCCGAGGCTGCACGCAGCCAAGCCTACTGCGACGATATCGCCGGCATGCTGGCCGGGCATGGCGTGCAGATCACCGAGCTGTCCACTCACCTGCAGGGGCAGCTGGTAGCCGTCCACCCCGCCTACGACAGCCTGTTCGACGGCTTCGCGCCAGCGGACAAGCGCGGCAATCCGGCCGCCCGCCAGGCCTGGGCCGTGGAGCAGCTGCTGATGGCCGCCAAGGCCAGCGAGCGACTGGGGCTGACCGCTCATGCCACCTTCTCCGGCGCGCTTGCCTGGCCTTATTTCTACCCTTGGCCGCAGCGCCCGCCGGGTCTGGTGGAAGAGGCCTTCGCCGAACTTGGCCGGCGCTGGCGCCCGATCCTCGATGCCTTCGACGCCTGCGGCGTGGACCTGTGCTTTGAGATCCACCCGGGCGAGGACCTGCACGACGGCGCGACCTTCGAGCGCTTCCTCGACGTGGTGGACCACCATCCCCGCGCGAAGATGCTGTACGACCCGAGCCACCTGCTGCTGCAGCACATCGACTACCTGGGCTTCATCGACCGCTACCATCCGCGCATCGGCATCTTCCACGTCAAGGACGCGGAGTTCCGCGCCAGTGCGAGCAGTGGCGTGTATGGCGGCTACCAGGACTGGATCGATCGTCCGGGGCGGTTCCGTTCGCTCGGGGACGGCCAGATCGACGTCAAGGCGATCTTTTCCAAGTTCGCGCAGTACGATTTCCCGGGCTGGGCGGTGCTGGAGTGGGAGTGCTGCCTGAAGCACCCGGAAGACGGCGCACGTGAGGGCGCCGCCATCATCCGCGACCACATCATCCGCGTGACCGAGCGTTCCTTCGACGACTTTGCCGACAGCGGTGCGGATCCTGCATCGCTGCGCCGCATGCTGGGTATCTGAGCCATAACCGCCTGGGAGGGCAAGCCATGAGGCACGCCATGTCGCGCTTGGGCGCGATGATGTTTCTGCAGTTCTTTATCTGGGGCGCATGGTTCGTGACCCTGGGCACGTACCTGGTGCAGGGCCCGCTCCAGGCCAGCGCCAGCCAGGTGGCCACGGCCTTCCTCAGCCAGTCCATCAGCGCCATCGTGGCGCCGTTCCTGGTCGGGCTGATCGCGGACCGCTACTTCGCGGCGCAGCGCATTCTCGGGGTCCTGCACCTGGCCGGTGCGGTGCTGATGTGGCTGGCGTCCACGGCGACGGACTTCAACACGTTCTTCGGCTTCGTGATGGGCTACATGCTGCTGTTCATGCCGACGCTGGCGCTGGCCAACAGCGTGGCGATGCGGCACATGCAGTCGCCGGAGAAGCAGTTCCCGCCCGTGCGCGTGGCCGGCAGCGTCGGCTGGATCGTGGCCGGCGTGCTGATCGGCTGGCTGGGCTGGGAACAGGCGCATACGCTTGAACTGACCTTCCGGATGGCGGCGATGGCATCGCTGGCGTTGGGCCTGTATGCGTTCACCCTGCCGCACACGCCGCCGCTGGCGCAGCAGCGCGACGCTGGGCTGGGCCAGGTGCTGGGGCTGGATTCGCTGCGGCTGCTGAAGTCGCGCTCCTACCTGGTGTTCTTCCTGGCCTCCATCGCCATCTGCATTCCGCTGGCGTTCTACTACAACTTCACCAACCCCTATCTCAACGACCTGGGCGTGCGCGGCGCGGCCGGGCTGCAATCGCTGGGCCAGGTGTCCGAAGTGTTGCTGATGCTGGCCATGCCGTTCCTGTTCGTGCGGCTGGGGGTCAAGACCATGCTGGCGGTGGGCATGGCGGCGTGGGTGGTGCGCTACGTGATGTTCGCCTTCGGCGATGCGGGCGGCGGCTTCTCCCTGCTGGTGATCGGCATCGTGCTGCACGGCATCTGTTACGACTTCTTCTTCGTTACCGGCCAGATCTACACCGATGCGCATGCCGGCCCCGCCGCGCGCAGCAGCGCGCAGGGCTTCATCACCCTGGCCACCTACGGCGTGGGCATGTTGATCGGCACGTTCCTGTCCGGCGCGGTGGTGGAACACTACACCACGGCGGCGGGCCCGGACTGGCAGCGGATCTGGCTGTTCCCGACCGGCGTGGCGCTGGTGGTGCTGGTCGCCTTCCTGTTGTTGTTCCGCGACCGGCCGGCGCTTGCCGCCGCGCCCAGCACGCACTGAGGAGCCGACACGATGCGCAAGCTTGGAATCGCCATTGTGGGCACCGGCATGATCGCCGCCGTGCATCGTCGCGCGGCGCTGCTGGCCGGTGCCGAGGTCCGCGGCGTGGTCGCCTCATCGCCGCAGCGCGCAGAGGAAGTGGCGCGCTCATGGAATGTTCCGCGCGGCTATCGTGACATCGAAGAGGTGGTCGCCGATCCGCAGGTACAGGTGGTGCACGTGTGCACGCCCAACCACCTGCACCGCGCCATGGCGCAGGCGGCACTGGAAGCCGGCAAGCACGTGATCTGCGAGAAACCGCTGGCCACCACGCTGGAAGACGCCCAGGCCCTGGCGGCATTGGCTGCCTCGACCGGGCTGGTCGCCACGGTGCCGTTCGTCTACCGCTACCACCCGGTGGTGCGCGAGGCACGCGCGCGCATCGCGCAGGGCGAGCTGGGGCCGCTGCACCTGATCCACGGCAGCTACCTGCAGGATTGGCTGCTGGACCCGGCCAGCAACAACTGGCGCGTGGACCCGGCGCTGGGCGGCGCCTCACGCGTGTTCGCCGACATCGGCTCGCACTGGTGCGACCTGGTGGAATGGGTCAGCGGCGAGCGCTTCGTTGATGTCAGCGCCGCGTTCGCCACCGTGGTGGCCGAGCGGGGTGCGGTGGGCGGGCAGAGCTTCACCACGCCAGCGGCGGGCGGCGCGATGCAGGCGGTAACCAGTGAGGACGTGGCGGCGGCGATGTTCAAGACCGGCGCAGGCACGCTCGCCTCGTTGACGGTCAGCCAGGTCTCGGCGGGCCGCCACAACCGCCTCTGGTTCGAGATCGACGGCGCCACGGCCAGCGTGGCGTTCAACCAGGAAGACCCGGAGCGGCTGTGGATCGGCCGGCCCGACCAGCGCGAAGAAACCTTCGTGCGCGGCCCTGGCGCCGGCAGTGCCGAACAACGCCGGCTGGCGGTGCTGCCACCCGGCCACGCGCAGGGCTATGCCCAGTGCTTCGAGGCGTTCGTCGCCGACACCTATCACGCCATCGACGGCGAGCGGCCGCAGGGCCTGCCTACCTTCGAGGACGGCCTGCGTTCGGCGCTGATCGTCGACCGCGTCATTGCGTCGGCCAGGTCGCGCGCCTGGACCGCCATCGGTTGAACTCCACGAGGATTTCTTGATGAAGACTGCTGCACGCCGGACCACCACCCTCGCATTGCTGCTGCTCGCCGCCCTGCCCGCCTTCGCCGGGGACGCGGCCGGTCCACAGCAGCCCATCGCGGTGCAGATGTACACGCTGCGCAACGCCGGCACGCTCGACCAGCAGTTGAAGATCGTGCACGACGCGGGCGTGGGCGCGGTGGAAACGGTCGGCACCCAGAACGTCAGTGCCGCCGAACTCAAGCAGCTGCTGGACCGCTATTCGATCAGGGCGATTTCCTCCCACGTGCAGCTGGCCGATCTGCGCAAGGACCTGGTTGGCGTGGTGGCCTTCAACCGCGCGATCGGCAACACCACGCTGGTGGTGCCGTACCTGGACAAGAAGGATCGGCCGACCGATGCCGCCGGCTGGACCGCCCTGGGCCAGGAGCTGGGCCGGATCGCGGCGCAGGTGAAAGCCCAGGGCATGCACCTGGCCTACCACAACCATGACTTCGAGCTGGTCGACTTCGGCGGCAAGACCGGCCTGGAACTGCTGTTCGCCGCAGCCGGCCCCGACCTGCAGACCGAGCTGGACCTGGCCTGGGTGGCGCGTGCCGGCCATGACCCGGTGGTGATGCTGGGCAAGTTCCGCGGCCACGTGTTCGCGGTGCACGCCAAGGACAATGCCCCCAAGGGCCAGGCCGAAGACGAGGGCGGCTTTGCCGCCGTCGGCCAGGGCGTGCTGGACTGGAACGCGATCCTGCCTGCCGCCGCCGCTGCCGGGGTGCAGTGGTACATCGTCGAACACGACCAGCCGCGCGATCCGGCCACCGTCATCAAGACCGGCGCAGACTACCTGCGCCGCCACCTCACCGCCCGCCTGCCCGCCAGCGCACAGCGCTAGCCAGCCAAGGAGCCCTGCTTGAAAACGATCCTGACAATGGCCGTGGTTCTGTGTGGAGCCACGTTTGCAACTGCCGCGTGGTCCAAGGACGATCCCGCCGCCGGCGCGCAGCTCTACGCGACGCACTGCATTGCCTGCCACGGTGCGAACCGGGCCGGCGTTCCGCCGACATTCCCCGCGCTCACCGATGTCGCCAAGCGGCTGGACGCGGCTCAGATCAAGGACAAGATCAAGAAGGGCGGCGGCTTGATGCCGCCCTTCTCCCAACTCTCCGAACAGGACATCGGCAACCTCGCCAGCTACCTGGCGAAGTAGCTTCCCACTACAGCTTCCGCACCCAGATGTTGCGGTAGCTGACCTTGGAATCGTGCTCCTGCAGGTACAGCGGCGCGCATCCATGCGGTGCATACGAGGGCGCGCCGATGTACTCGGTCTTGCCCGACAGCACGGTGTCGTCCTGTACCAGCACGCCGTTGTGCAGCACGGTGATGCGCGCCGGTGACGTGAGTCCACCGCCCGGCGAGAAGCGCGGCGCCTTCCAGATGATGTCGTAGGCCTGCCATTCGCCCGGCTTGCGCGAGGCGTTCACCAGCGGCATGGCCTGCTTGTAGAGCGAGCCGGCCTGGCCGTTTGCATAGGTGGGGTTGTTGTAACTGTCGAGCACCTGCAGCTCATACAGTTCCTGCAGAAAGACGCCGCTGTTGCCGCGATGCTGGCCGTCGAAGCCTTTGGTCGCAGTGGGCGCGCGCCACTCGACGTGCAGCTGGATGTCGCAGAAATCCTGTCTGGTGCGAATGCCCTTGCTGCCCGGCACCACGGTCAGCGCGCCGTTGGCAACGCTCCAGGGCACGGGTCCGCCCGTCTCCGACTCCCACGCGGAGACATCCTTGCCGTTGAACAGCACGATCGCATCGGACGGCGCGGCGTTCATGGGGGTGGCCACGGTCGCGGGCACCGGCTTCCACACCTCGGTCCTGGTCGGATCGCGCGCGGGGTCATCGGCCTGCGCGAATGCAGGCGTTGCAGCCAGCACGCAGACGGCCATCAGCAGGGGCTTGCTCATCGGGTTCCTCATCAGCTGGTGCCCCACGCGGGGGTACCGGGGACATAGGCCAGGTCGCCGTCGTAGCGACCCGGCACGGCGACGTACTGCAGCGTTTCGGTTGCCCCCACCTTCGAGGTGAAGAAACCGAAGATGGCCAGCTGCTTAATCATCGTGAAGTAGTGCGGCGTCGCTTCACCGCCTTCGGCGGTACCGGTCTCGCTCACCTCGGTGGCGCGTTTCCGGGCCTGCGCATCCAGCGTGCGCAGCAACTCGGTGCGGGCCTGCGGTGCGAGCGCCACGAAGCGTCCACCTGCACGTTTGTCGATGTCGGCCAGGCCGGCATGGAATGCCGCCTGCTGCTGGGCGGTGTAGCAGTCGGTGACGAACCGCGCCATGAACGCACCCGCGCCGGCGTCCTTGGCCCCCGGCGTCTTCGTGCGCGGCAGGATGGTTTCTGCGATCTCGTCCAGCGTGGCGATATCGGCGGCGGAGAAGGCGGTCTTCGCCCCCGCCACCGGCGCCTGGCCACTGGCGAGCGCGGGCAGGCCGACCAGGGCTGCGCCCGTGGCGGCGACGATCATCTTCAACAGGTCGCGACGTTCCATTACAGGTTCCCCGCTTTCAGCTCACGCACCGCATGGTCGGCCGCGCGTGCGGTCAGGGCCATGTAGGTCAGCGAGGGATTCACGCAGGCGCTGGAGGTCATGCAGGCACCGTCGGTCACGTACACGTTGGGCGCATCCCAGACCTGGTTGTGCTGGTTCAGCACGGAGTTCTTCCGGTCACGGCCCATGCGTGCGGTGCCCATTTCGTGGATGCCCTTGCCCGGCGCGTAGTCGTTGTCGTGCATCTCCACGTCCTTGACCCCGGCGGCCTCCAGCATCTCGGCGGCATCGGCGGCCATGTCCTTGCGCATGGCCTTCTCGTTCGCGCGCATGGAAACGTCCATCGCCAACACCGGCAGCCCCCACTTGTCCTTGCGGTCAGGGTCGAGGCGGATCGTGTTGTCGTGGTGCGGCAGCATTTCGCCGAAGCCGGTCATGCCGATGCGCCAGTCGCCCGGCACGGTCAGCGCCTCCTTCAGGTCGGCGCCGATGTTGAGTTCGGCGATCTCGCGCGACCAGCCGTTGCGGCTGGCGCCGCCCTGGTAGCCGAACCCGCGCGTGTAGCCGCGCCTGTCGCCGCCCACGTTGCGGAAACGCGGAATGTAGAAGCCACAGGGGCGCCGGCCGAAGTAGTACTTGTCATCGTACCCTTCGACCCGGCCGGAGGCACCGGCGCCGAAATGATGGTCCATCACGTTGTGGCCCAGCTCGCCGGACGACGAGCCCAGCCCGCCTTCCCACACGTCGGTGGCCGAGTTCATCAGCAGCCAGGTCGAGTTGAAGGAGGAGGCGTTGAGGAAGATCACCTTGGCTGTGTACGTGTAGGTCTGCCCGGTCTCGGCATCGATCACCTCCACGCCGCGTGCGCGCTTGCGGTCCTTGTCGTAGAGCACTTCCTTGACGATCGAGAACGGTCGCAGGGTGAGGTTGCCGGTCTTCATGGCCGCAGGCAGCGTTGCCGACTGGGTCGAGAAGTAGGCGCCGAACGGACAGCCCAGGATGCACTTGTTGCGGTACTGGCAGTTGACGCGGCCCTGCTCGGGCTTGGGCTGGGTGATGTTGGCGGTGCGCGAATGGATCATGTGCCGGGTGCCACCGAAGGCCTGCTTGATTCGCGCGGCCACGTCCTTCTCGACGATGTTCAGCGGGACCGGCGGCAGGAATTCGCCGTCCGGCAATACGTCCAGCCCTTCGCGCGTACCGGCGATGCCGGCGAACTTCTCCACGTGGTCGTACCAGGGCGCGATGTCGGCGTAACGGATCGGCCAATCGGTGGCGATGCCATCCTTCAGGTTTGCCTGGAAATCCAGGTCCGACAAACGATAGCTCTGCCGCCCCCACATCAACGAGCGTCCGCCGACGTGATACCCACGGAACCAGTCGAAGCGCTTGGTCTCGATGTAGGGCGAGTCCTGTTCGTCGGCCCACATTCCTTCAAGGTTCTCGGCCAGCGCGTAGTCGCGCATCAGTACCGGAAACGCAGCCTTCATCGCCTGGGTTGGCCGGTTGCGGTGCGGGAAGTCCCACGGTTCCTTCATCGCATTAACGTAGTCCTTCACGTGCTCGATGTTGCGCCCGCGTTCCAGCATGAGGACCTTGAGGCCTTTCTCGGTCAGTTCCTTCGCCGCCCAACCGCCACTGATGCCGGAGCCGACGACGATTGCGTCGTAATGATTGTCTGCCATGGGTTCTACTTCACCTGGGTGGATATCAATTTCAGACGTCGCAGAGGCGGATCGCCTCGCGCAGCGAACCGATGGGATCGGGTGCCGCAGGCATGAACTCCTGCGCCAGATACCCATCGAAACCGGTGTCGCGGATCGCGCGACAGATGGCGGGATACTGGAGCTCCTGCTGGTCTCCGATCTCGTGCCGGCCCGGCACGCCCGCGGTGTGGTAATGCTTGAAATGCGCGTGATGCCGGCCGATGGTGGCGATGATGTCGCCCTCCATGATCTGCATGTGGTAGATGTCGTACAGCAGGCCGAAGTGATCCGAGCCGAGCCGTTGGCACAGTTCGACGCCCCATGCGGAGTGATCGCACAGGTAGTCCGGGTGATCGACCCGGGAGTTCAGCAGCTCCATCACCAGCACCACGCCGCGCTTCTCGGCATGCCCGAGGATGCGCTTGAGTCCGGCTTCGGCATTGGCCATTCCCTCCTGCGGGTCCATGCCGTTGCGGTTGCCGGAAAAACAGATGAGATTGCGATAGCCGGCATCGGCGACCAGGTCGATGTGCCGGGTGTAGCGTTCCACCAATTGGTCGTGGAACTCGCGGCCGGCAAAGCCCTTGGTCAGGCCCAGCTCCGCGCCGTTGCACATCGAGCTGTACACCCCATGGGACTTCAGCGTGGGCCAGTCCTCCGGCCCCACCAGGTCGATGGCGGCGAACCCGATGCCCTTTACCGTCTGGCAGAGCTGGGCCACCGACAACTGGGGGAAGGTCCAGCGGGCGACCGAATGCTTCAGGTTGCCCTTGAGCGGCGCGGTGGCGGCCATCGCGGGCGTCACGGTTACGGTTGCCAGGCCAACGCTTCCGGCGACCGCAATGCGCAGCGCATCGCGCCGAGTAAGGCGCGCGCCTTGGATCGATCCAATCGAATGGTCGGGCATCCGCTTTCCGGCCTCCCAACCGGTATCAAACGCAACTATTCACCGCAATGCAATCGATTGCACCATAGAGGAGTAGTTCGTTTTTTTGCAAGACGCACTGCACGAAAATTAATGCTGCACGGCACAACGTCAAATACCGCACGTTGCTCATTTACCCTTCCGCTGAGATGGGGGTTTGGAGCCGGTCGAGTCCTACCGGGATGAGGACCGTGCAAAAAAATCAGGCGATACAGCAGACACGGCGGGAATGATGGGTTCAGCGCTGTGCGCCTGAAGCTGGCTGATCGCCGGCAAGTTTTCCAAGGTCATCCTCGCCATCTGTTACCAGAAGAAAGCGGACCCGCCCACGTCGATCACCTACGGGAAAGTAAGCGCATGACCATCAGAACCTACACACTGGCGCTGGCTCTTCTGACAATGTTCGTTTGTGCTGACGCTTCGGAAGCTGGGGATACGAGCTCACCGGTAAGTGCCGCCTACAAGTGCGGGAGCGAAGGGGGCATGACCGTCATCGCAGCGACAGTCGATTTCTCCACGTCCGCACCGGGACCGGACAAAGACGGCTATCAGCGCGCGCGAACAGGCGGGCAGACCTTCCGATGCGAGGGTGGGCCAAGCGTTTCGGTCGTGGTGTTGCCACCGCAGGCAACCGGAGAATGCGGCGCTGATGGACGGGTGGTCATCACCGACATCACACCTCCCGGTGGGCGCAAGGGCACCGAGCTGATCGAGTTCAACAGACGGTGTTTCTTCAATGATTACATTACGACAATACGCATTTTCAAGCAGGATTCGCACTACTCGATAGAGCGTTGTTCGGAGACGAACAGTTTCAACAAACAGGCATTCGTCGGTTGCACGACCGCGCCCATCGCTCCTGAAAGAACGTAATCACTTCCGGCCCGAAATGCACGAAGCCCCAGTGATAACTCATGCATTCAGTGACCGATCAAAACATCCAGCCCTTCCCGAGCCATGCGGAACTTGATGGCCTCAATCGGATCGGGGGCCTCGAGGCGGAAATGGGTGCTTTCGTAGTTGGCGACCAGTATCAGCAGGACTTCAAACAGATCACCTTGCTCGGTACCCGGCTCAGGCAGGGCATCGAACCAGGCGGCAAGCTTCTGCTTGGCCTCGTGATAGTCGTGCTCGGAATGGAGAGGTCGAATGTTCATCAGGATTGGTCCACCTTGGCGGCGTCGATCTTGTCGTACTCTGCGTGAGTACCTACTCCTAGTCCCATCTTGGAACCTTGTCAATCATGCTGCCCGCCGCTGGTGTCGGCTGGCGGATGCATGACATTTAGGGGACGCATGACACGCGTGGCGTGTCACTACGTAGTGGCAGGGAAAGCAAAAGGCCCGCTATCGGCGGGCCTTTTGGTCGTGCAGGAAACAACCTGCGCTTAGAACGGAATGTCGTCGTCCGCGAAGTCGTCCATCGGCGGAGCCGACTGCTGCGGCTGCTGCTGCGGGCGCTGCTGCTGGCCGTAGCCACCACCGCCACCACCGCGCTGACCGCCGCCACCACCACCGCCGTATTCCTGGCGCGGGGCCTGCTGGCGCTGCGGACGCTCGCCGCCGCCGTAATTGCCACCACCACCACCACCGCCGCCGCCGCCACCGCCGCCGCCTTCACCGCGGCCGCCCAGCATCTGCATTTCGTCGGCGATGATGTCGGTGGAGTACTTCTCCACGCCATCCTGGCCGGTGTACTTGTCGTAGCGAAGGCTGCCTTCAACGTAGACCGAGCTGCCCTTGCGCAGGTATTCGCCGGCAATTTCGCCAAGCTTGCCGAAGAACACCACGCGGTGCCATTCGGTGCGCTCCTGCTGGTTGCCATCCTTGTCCTTGCGGACGCTGGTGGTGGCCAGGCTGATGCGGGTGATCGCCATGCCGCCTTGGGTGTACTTCACGTCCGGGTCGTTGCCGAGGTTGCCGACCAGGATGACTTTATTGATGCCGCGCGCCATAGGGTTTGCTCTTCCGTTGTCCGAGGGCAGGCCCGACAGATATCACACTCTGTTCGGTGCCGATACGGGGGCTGCCCTGCGTGTGATCTGGGTAGGATTGCAGAACGGCGCATTCTACCATCCCTGCTCGCTCCGCCCCTGTCAGGATCGCCCCCGCTGGAGGTCGGATTCCTGCCAAACCCTTGTCAGGATTGGGCCTGCACCCAGTTGCGCCGCCGGCTGAGGCAACCTCGGAGGGGGGTCCAGCCGGTCCCCGGGCTTACCGCGTGCCTGGATTCCCTTCAGGCATCACGATCAGCAGAGGGACGGGAGAAACAGGTGTCCACGCGCCGTCCGGCGCTTCATCGCTGCGATAGCCGACGGGGAGACGCAAGGCGACCCTGTAGCCCGCTCCTGGCGCGAGGCGATAGCTCTTGTCCAGCGCGACTTCCACGCTGAACGTGCCACCAGCAGGCAGGGGGAGAAGAGTTGGGACGGCTGGCAACCTGTCCATGAGGATTCCGACGTACTCGGCTTCAGCTCCATCCGGCAGCGTCACCACGAAGAAATCGTCCAACAGCATTCCGCGCGCATTCGGCTGCGGAAGAGAGGGACCCCACACCACTGAAGCCCGGTCACCCACATTGACAAGTTTCAGTTCGATCGACGCTCCGCGCCCACCGCTCACCGGGAGGATCTCGGCCTGCAGGCGGGCGCCGGCGACTGCATCGGCGCTGCACCCCAATGCGACCACCAGCAGCGTTACCCTGATCGGCAGATTCATGCCATCTCCCTTGTTCGTCCGTGAGCACCGATGAACCAATTACCACGAACCCCACCGCGCGCCAACAGGCAGGAAATCTACGTCAGTACCGATGTGGAGGCCGATGGCCCCATTCCCGGGCCGCATTCCATGCTGAGCTTCGGGTCGGCGGCATATCTGGCCGACAAGACCCTGCTCACGACCTTTTCGGCCAATATGGACACCCTCCCGGAGGCGCAGGGCCATCCCGAGACCATGGCGTGGTGGGCGACTCAACCGGTGGCGTGGGCGGCCTGCCGGCGCGATTGCGAGGCGCCGGAGGCGGCGATGCACCGCTACGTCGCGTGGCTGAAGGCGTTGCCGGGCAAGCCGGTGTTCGTGGGGTATCCGGCCGGGTACGACTTCCTGTTCGTGTACTGGTACCTGATGCGGTTTGCCGGGGAGAGCCCGTTTTCGCATTCAGCGCTGGATATCAAGACCTTTGCCATGGCGATGCTGAAGAAGGACTACCGCAGCGTCACCAAGCGGAGCATGCCCAAGCGCTGGTTCGACCGGCTGCCGCATACCCACGTGGCGCTGGATGATGCGATTGAACAGGGTGCGCTGTTCTGCAACATGCTGGCCGAAAACCGGGGGTAAAACCACGGTCCCACGTCCCGTGGCATCATGGCTTCCGTCGTCCCAGCCCTGCCCTTCATGACCATCCGCGGCAAAGCCACTTCCCTGGATATCGCCCACCTGGCCGGGGTTTCCCAGCCCACGGTGTCGCGGGCGCTGCGTGGCAGCCCGATGGTGAACCAGGAAACCCGCGAGCGGATCCTTAAGATCGCCCGGGAGCTGAACTACAAGGTGGACAAGAACGCCTCCAGCCTGCGCCTTCGCAATGCCGGCACGCTGGCGCTGCTGTTCTTCGAGGATCCCACCAACGACGATTCCCTGATCAACCCGTTCTTCCACGCCATGCTGGGCTCGATCACCCGCGCCTGCGCGCTGCGCGGCTACGACCTGCTGGTGTCGTTCCAGCAGCTGTCCACCGACTGGCAGGCCGATTACGAAGACAGCAACAAGGCTGATGGCATCATCCTGCTCGGCTATGGTGACTACCACGAGTCACGCGAGCGGCTGCAGCGGCTGGTGGAACAAGGCACCCATTTCGTGCGCTGGGGTGCAGCCCTGCCGGACCAACCCGGGGTGTCGATCGGCTGCGATAACTTCCAGGGCGGCTTCGACATCACCACCCACCTGCTTGACCAGGGCTGCCGGCGCATCGCCTTTGTTGGCCATGCGTCCAGCCACTACCCCGAGTTCGAGGAACGTTACCGCGGCTATGTGGCCGCGATGACCGAACGCGGCGTGCCGGTGGACACGGCATTGCAGTTCGATGCGATCACGACCGAGCTTTCCGGCTACGACGCCTGCCAGGCGCTGCTGGCCGATGGACAGGCCATCGATGCGGTGTTCGCGGCCAGCGACCTGATCGCCATCGGCGCGATGCGGGCATTGCGTGAGCATGGCCTGCGTATTCCGCAGGATGTGGCGCTGGCCGGGTTCGACGATATTCCGCTGGCAGCGTCGGTATCACCCACCCTGTCCACTGTGCAGCAGGACACCAAGCAGGCCGGCCAGCTGCTGGTGGAACGCCTGCTCGCGCTGATCCAGGGCGAGCCGGTGGAAAGCCAGACCATTCCGGTGAAGCTGGTGCTGCGGGAATCGTCGCTGGCCGGGCGCTGAGCCTGTTACCGGAGCACCTGCTCCGCATCCACGATGTCCACTCCCTGCATCTGGCCCAGCCACTGGTCGAACCACGGCTTGTGCGAGGCACCGACCACCGACAGCACGCGCACGCCCGGGCGTTCGCGGAACGTCTGCTGGATGTTGGCCACCATGCGCAGGTTGCGGATCTCCCAGCCGCTGACCCATATCTGCGGGTAATGCTCGGCTGATGTTGCACGCAGGGTGGCGCCGACGTTGACATCGGTCAGTACATTGAGCCGTTCGGGCGCATTGATGAAGCGGTACAGCGGCAGCAGGTCGCGCGCTTTCGCCAGCCTGTCCTCGATGGCGGTGTTCTTGTCCAGCTCTACCTTGCCAGCGTTCCACGCCTGTTCCAGCGAGGTGCCGAACGCCTTGGGATCCTTGACCTGGATGTTGTCGCCGGTGTGGTCGTCGATGGCGTACACGCGCGGCAGGCCCAGTCGCGCGGCCAGCTGCGCGGCGATCAGGTAGCTCTCGTTCTGGCGGGTGCCGATGGTGTTCAGCAGGGCAACCAGCGCGGCATCCAATCCATCGCCAGCGCGGCGCTCCGCCGGTGGCAGCTGCAGCCATTGGGTGTAGGCCGAGGCCCGTTCGTTGGCGGCCAGCATCCATGCGGCCAACTGGCGGCGCTGGGCTGGCGTGGGTGCCTTCGGCCACGTGTCGAGGGCGGCGTTGATCTTCTCAATCGCGGCCGGGATCTGCAGGCCGGTGGCCGTGCGCGCCACGTCGGTGCTGGCGCAGTAGTCCGTTCCATAGACGCTGGCATGGCGCTCGGCAAGATCGCACTGCTCACCGCTGATGGCTTCCACGGTGATGATGTCCGGCTTGTAGACGGCCAACTTGTCCAGCAGGGGACCGAGGGCACCGGGCTGGATGCCGCCTTCCACCTCGCTCAGGTGCACACTGCCCAGCACCAGCACCTGGGTGCGCGGGCCGGTCATTTCCCGGTCGAGCGTCGCCAGATCGACCGGCGCGGCGGCCAGCGATGGAAAGGCGGAAACCAACAGCGTTGCGATCCATAACCTGCGTTGCATGCCACTACCCTCAATCCATCGATGCAGACAGTGTGGGTCACCATGGACCCTGCCGACGCGTGACGGTGGTCAGGGTGCCGTTGGTCAGGGTCTCAGGCGCTGGCGTCGCTGACGGCATCGGCCAGCGCGCTGCGCACCGCGTCGCTGAAGGCCTCGAGCAGGAACGGTTTGGCGATCATGCTCATGCCGGGCTCGAGGAAGGCCGAGCGCTCCTGTGCCTTCTCGGCATAGCCGGTCATGAACAGCACCGGCAGCTCGCTCCGCGACTGGCGGGCGATCTCGGCCAGCTGGCGGCCGTTCATACCCGGCAGGCCGACGTCGGTGACCAGCAGGTCCAGCCGCCGCGTTGACGCCAGCACCGGCAGCGCGCCGTCGGCATCGCCCACCACCTCCACCGTGTAACCCAGGTCTTCCAGCACCACCGTCACCAGCATCCGTACCTGCGGATCGTCTTCGACCACCAGGATCGACTGTCCCGCACCCAGTGCCACCGGTGCCGCGTCTGCGGCCGGCTCCGGCTCGGCGTCGGCTTCCACCTGCGGAATGAACAACGAGATCGTGGTGCCCTGCCCTGGCGTTGAATCGATGGCGATATGGCCGCCGGACTGCTGCATGAAGCCATACACCATGGACATGCCCAGGCCGGTGCCCTTGCCGATCGGCTTGGTGGTGAAGAACGGCTCGAAGGCGCGCTCCACCACTTCCGGCGGCATGCCGGTGCCGGTATCGGAAACCGCCACTACGGCGTAATCGCCTGCGGGCACGCTGGCGCGCTCGCCATCGGCCAGCCGCAGCGGGAAGGTACGCAGCGCCAGCTCACCGCCGTTGGGCATCGCATCGCGTGCGTTGATGGCCAGGTTCAACAGCGCGCTTTCGAACTGGTTGGTGTCCAGCGCCGCGTGCAGCGGTGCCGGCGCTTCTTCGGTACGGATACGAACACTCTCGCCCAGCGTGCTGCGCAGCAGGTGCTGCATCGCGCCGACCAGTGCGTTGAGTTCGACCGGCCGCGCGTCCAGCGACTGCCGGCGCGAGAATGCCAGCAGGCGCTGGGTCAAGGCGGCGGCGCGCTGGCTGGAGGTGGTGGCCGCATCCAGGAAGCGCTCCAGATCATCCGTGCGCCCCAGCTCCAACCGCATCCGCACGATATCCAGCGCCGACAGGATGCCGGTCAGCATGTTGTTGAAGTCATGCGCGATGCCGCCGGTCAGCTGGCCGATCGCCTCCATCTTCTGCGACTGCCGCAGCGCCGCTTCGCTCGCTTCACGCGCGGCCATCTGTGCTTCGAGCTCACGGGTACGCTCGGCGACTACCGTTTCCAGCTCCAGTGCATGCTGGCGGCTGGCTTCCAGTGCCGCTTTCGCGCTGCGCTCCAGCGCACTGCGGCTGTCGGCCAGCGCACGCATCTGGTCGCGCACCAGGAACTGCTTCTCGCGCGCACGCAGCGCGCCCTGCACGGCGCTGAGCAGCGACATGCCGCCCAGCGGCCGATCCAGTTCCACCACGTTGACCGTGCGCGGAAGCAGGCTATCGAACGGCGAACGACGGTGCGCACGCGGGGAGCGCAGCAGGATGACGGGCAGGTCCGACCAGGCAGGCTGGGCGGAGAGGCGTTGCAGCAGGCAATCGGTACCACGGGCGATGGCTTCTTCGGTGATCAGCACCACGCCGGCCTGGTCATCGAGCGCAGCGGCCAGGTCGTCCAGGGTATCGGCCGGCCGGGTGGCCAGCCCTGCGCCATCCAGCACCGACGCAATGCTGGCCGCATCGCGGCCGAACGGGGCGACGATATGGACAACGCCGCCGCGCCCGGGGTCATCCTGCATAGGGATGGGCCAGCAGGGATGCCGTATCGCCCACGAACTCCGGCGTGCCGGTGAGGATGCCCTTGAATTCGTTCAGCGGCGCACTGAGTGCCAGGCCCTTGCCGTTGATCTTGAGCTCGCGGATGGTGTCTTCGTGGGCGCCGCCGCGGTTCTTGATCACCGAGATTGCCTTGCGGATGCGCCCCTGTGCTTCGAAGAAGCGGAACAGGATCACCGCATCGGCGATGTAGGACACGTTGAGGTTGCCGGTGGACATCGTACCCACCAGGCCGTGCTGCGGGTTGATCAGGAACGTGGCCACGCCCTTCTGGTTGAGGTAGGACAGCATTTCATGCAGCTGCAGCATCAGCTGCTTTTCCTGCGGCATGGCGGCCACGTAGCCGTTGAGGCTGTCGATCACCAGCACGCTGCAGCCGCGCTGCTCCACGGCCTTGCGCACGTTCCAAGAAAACTCACCGGGCGAGATCTCGGCCGGGTCGATCTGCACTATCTCCAACAAGCCCGAGGCCAGGTGCGACCCCAGGTCGATATCCAGCGCCTTGGCGCGGGCCAGCAACGTGCCCACCCGCTCGTCGAATTCGAAGATGCAGCACCTCTCGCCGCGCTCGCAGGCGGCCCACACATACTGCAGCGCCACGTTGGTCTTGCCGCTGCCGGCCGGACCGGTCAACAGGGTGCTGGTGCCGCGCAACGGGCCGCCGCCGAGCAGGTTGTCGATTTCCGCCACGCCGCTGCCGAGGGTCTCCCCGCCGAAGTCGTCATGGTGGTGCGAAGCAATCAGCCGCGGAAACACTTCCAGCCCGCCGGTGCGGATGGCAATGTCATGGTAGCCGGCCACGAAATCCACGCCGCGCAGCTTCTGCACCTGCATCCGGCGCCTCGCTGCGCCAAAGTCCAAGGTCAGCCGTTCCAGCGAAATCAC
Source organism: Stenotrophomonas sp. SrG (assembly GCF_050031795.1). NCBI lineage: Bacteria > Pseudomonadati > Pseudomonadota > Gammaproteobacteria > Lysobacterales > Lysobacteraceae > Stenotrophomonas > Stenotrophomonas sp. SrG. The sequence goes on along the minus strand of NZ_JBNBBE010000002.1, from coordinate 198,266 downwards.
GCCGTGGCAGAGGCTGTGCAGCTGCCCGTCGCGATCATCGGCGCCCGAGGTCAGGTCGTCCACCAGGAGCACGGTGGCGCTCTTGGGCGCAAAGAACTGCTTCAGGGCCAGGATCTGGCGGCGGTAGCGCAGCGAGTCCTGGGCCAGCAGGCGCAGCTCGGACAGCGAATCGAACACCACCCGGTTGGGCCGGATTCGATCCACTTCGCCGAGGACCAGCTTTACCGTTTCATCCAGCTCGACTTCCCACGAATGCAGGACCGACTGCAGCCGGCCATTGCCCAGCGCATCTTCGGCCGAGCCGAGCTCGAACAGGTGCAGGCCGTCCAGCGACCAGCCATGCGCACTGGCCACCTCGCGCAGCTCCTCCGCCGTTTCCGAGAGGGTCACGTACAGGCAGCGTTCGCCCTGTTTCAGGCCCTGCAGCAGGAACTGCAGGGAGAGCGTGGTCTTGCCCGAGCCGGGCGGGCCTTCCAACAGGTAGAGGCGCCCCTGCGGCAAGCCGCCACTGAGGATGGTATCCAGGCCCTGTACACCGGTGGTGACGCGCGACGACTCTGTCTGCATGAAAGACCCCTGTTTTGCGGCGGAGTCTAGCAACCAGCACTGTGTAGAGATTGTGTGATCGACATCTCTACATTAAGTCCACTTCAGCAATGTGCAAACCGCGTGGAGCGGGAACTGCAGGCCATCCCTCAGGCGAAATCCTTCAGGATCTCGCCGATGCCTGCCGGGGACAGTTCCAAGCCGAGCGAGGTGCCCGGATTGACCACCACGCCATAGCCGCCGGGTACGCGCTTGAGCACCTCCAGCATCTGCATGCGGATCGTGTGCGGCGCCTGCTGGCTGTGGAAGCCGACCCGCTCCATGTGGGTGAACACCGCCACGTGCAGGGTGCCCTGCTTGTCGAACAGCAGCGGGTCGAAGCCGCTGCCGTCGGGGGTGACCAGGCTGCCGGTGAGCAGCACCACGTCCGAGGCGACGAAGGCCTTCATGAAAGCGCCGATCGGGGTCTTCCCGTCCATGGCGGATTGCAGAAGGGCTTCGATCGGGGTCAGTGGGGTGAGGTCGTTCATGGGGCGATTCTACCCGGTCGGCAGCCACCGACCGTTGGTCGGTGGTCAGGGCGTACCCACCAACGGTGGGTACCTACCGGGACAGGCGCGTGGTCCTCGCCTGCTGGTCCGCCACCGCCTTCGCCAGCTCGGCCTGCAGTTCCTTCTGGTTCACCGCCGCTTCCAGCAGGTACACCTTCACCCCGTGCGCGGGGACGTCGGCCTTCAGGCTGCGCTTGACCGCCTGGCTGCCGCCGCCCAGCGCATCACGCCAGGTGCCCGGCTGCAGGTAGCGGCTGACCTCGAACGTGCTGGCGGTGTCGCCCTTGTTGAGCAGCACCAGCGCGGTCTGCGCGGTATCGCCGTGCTGCAGTACGCGGTAGAACACCGCCTGGTCGCCCTGCAGGCGTTCGTTGACCTGCAGCCCGCGCTGCAGGGCCGGGGTGGCCTCGCGCAGCTTGGCGATCCGCTGCAGGGGCCCGAAGATCGGGCTCTGCGGGGCGGCATCCACCCGCGGCTGGCCGAAGTACGCACGGTTGCCCGCGTGTTCGGCACGGCTGCGCATGAAGCCGGTTTCCGAGCCGTAATACAGCACCGGAATGCCGCGCGCGGTGAACAGCCAGTTGTGCGCGTCGATGAAGCCGTTGTCGGTGGCATCCAGCCGCGCCATGTCGTGGTTGTCGTAGAAGCTCATCAGCTCGTACGGGTTGGCGTACGGCCCACCCACCAGGTGCAGCGGCTCGGCCAGCGCTTCGAAGCCCTTCTGCTCCTTGCCGAACACGCTGGACATCGCGCCACGCAGCGGGAAGTCGAGCACGCTCACGTTGGCGTTGGTCGGCCAGGTGTGCTCGGCGATCTTGCCGGCGTCATAGTCGAACGCCTCCCCGAACATGAACATGTCCGGATGCTTGGCGCGGATCCGGTTGACGAACTCATGCCACCACGGGTGCGGCAGCCAGCCGATGGTATCGATGCGCAGCGCATCCACACCCTGCGCGGTCCATTGCAGGTAGGCGCCCACCAGGTACTCCATCACTGCCGGATTGTCCTGGTTGAAGTCGCCCAGCTCGGCCAGGTTGCCGTCGAAGATCGAGCCCTTGTCCGCGTCGACCGGGCCGATGTTGTTGTAGAACGCGTGCAGCGGGTTGTGCTTGGGGTCCAGCTGCTGCGGCGGCAGGTTCTGGTGGTCGGCGATGAGCTTGCCGTCCTTGTCGAAGATCTGGCCGAACTGCGGCTGCTTCACCGGCATGGTCCAGGCCGGCGAACCGTGATTGCCGACGATGTCCAGCACGACCTTCAGCTTGGCGTCGTGCAGGCCACGGGTGAGCCCGGCGAAATCCAGGTCCGCGCTGGGCAGGTGCTCGTCGAGCTTGTAGAAGTTGATGCCCCAGTAGCCGTGGTACCCGGTCTTGCCGCGGTCGGTCAGGGTGCTGGTGCAGCTGATCGGCTTGCTGCCAGTGAAGGCCTCATCCGGGTTGTCGATGATCGGGGTGATCCACACCGCACCGAAACCGAGGTTGCGGATGTAGTCGGCATTGTCGAGCACGCCCTTGAAGTCGCCGCCGAGATAGCCGATGTTGCCGTCGACCTTGTCCGGGCACGGCACCGGGATGTCGAAGGTGCGGTGCTTGCCGCCCTGGTCGCGGTGGTCGTTGGTCGGGTCACCGTTGACGAAGCGGTCGGTGACCACGAAGTACACCGCATCGCTGGCGAACGGCTCCAACGTGCCCACGTACTCGGGGCGCGGGGCCGCAACGGCATGGCCGGCCAGCAGCGCGAACGAAAGGCCCAGCGACAAACGCGAACGAGACAGCATCAGACAACCTCCTGGTGGGACGGCACCCGCAGCACGCACAACCCGGCGATCAACAGGCTGACGCCACCCAGCGCCAGCACGTGCATCGGGTTGCCGCCCAGCCACAGGCGCAGCATGAAGCCCAGCGCGCTGGCCGCGACCAGCTGCGGGATGACGATGAAGAAATTGAACAGGCCCATGTACACGCCCATCTTGGCCGCCGGCACGCTGTCAGACAGCAGTGCATACGGCAGCGACAGGATCGAGGCCCAGGCGAAACCAACCCCGACCATCGACAGCAGCAGCCACTTCGGGTCGTCGATCAGCATCAGCGAGATCAACCCGAGGCCGCCCAACCACAGGTTGACCAGGTGGCTCAGGCGCAGGCCCATCAGCCGCACCATCAGCGGAATCAACAGGGCGGCGAGTGCGGCAAAGCCGTTGTACGCGCCGAACAGCACGCCCACCCAGTTGGCACCCTCGTTATAGGCGGCCGACGCCGGATCGGTAGAGCCGAAATGGGTACCGGCCACCGCGGCAGTGGTGTAGATCCACATCGCGAAGAGCGCGAACCACGAGAAGAACTGCACCCACGCCAGGCGGCGCATGGTGCGCGGCATGCTGCGCAGGTCATCGACGATGACGGCCAGCATTTGCGGGCCCGGCAGCAGCCGCGCCACGCCAAGCAGCAGGCCGTAGGCGATGCACAGCCCGGCCAGCACGTAGAGCATCTTGTCGCCGTTGCGCCAGGCGATCGCCGCAGCCAGCGCCAGGCCGAGCGCGATCCAGCCGCCGATCTGCAGCATCGGCGGCGGCCCGGCGACAGGCGCGGACTGGTGCACGGCCGGCGGCTCGGCATCATCGAAGCTGGCCAGCTCGGTCGGGGAGTATTCGCGCGTGCTGAACACCGTCCAGGCGATCGAGGCCAGCAGCACCACCGCGCCGAAGTAGAACGCATAGCGCACGGTCGGCGGCACTTCGCCGGCGGCAGCGGTATTGGCCACGCCGAAGTGCGCCAGGATGAACGGCAGGAAGCTGGCCACGATGGCGCCTACGCCAATGAAGAAGCTCTGCATTGCGTAGCCGGTCGGGCGCTGGCGCGGGGCCAGCTTGTCGCCGACGAACGCGCGGAACGGCTCCATCGAGACGTTGATCGAGGCATCCAGCACCCACAGCGTGCCCGCCGCGATCCACAGCGTGGGCGAGTTCGGCATCACCAGCAGGGCCAGCGTGGTGAACACCGCGCCGATCATGAAGTACGGGCGGCGGCGACCCCAGCGGGTCCAGGTGCGGTCGGACAGGTAGCCGATGATCGGCTGCACCAGCAGCCCGGTCAGCGGTGCGGCGATCCACAGCCCGGGCACGGCGTCCATCGGCGCGCCCAGCGTTTCGAAGATGCGGCTGGCGTTGGCGTTCTGCAGGGCAAACCCGAACTGGATGCCGAGGAAGCCGAAGCACATGTTCCAGATCTGCCAGAACGACAGGGTCGGCTTGGCGGTGCGGCTCATCGGGTGGCCTCCGCCTCGCCGGCCACCGGTGCGATCAGCAACGCTTGCACGTTGGCCGCGTTGAGCACGCCGTCGCGGCCGCCCTTGCCACCGTTGTACTGGGCGAAGTGTTCCAGTGCGCTCATGTTGAACCCGGGTTCCAGGGTGAAACGGCAGCTGCCCTTGGGCAGGTCGAATTCGGCGGCGGTGGAATCCTGCGGGCCGATGCTGTGCGGCATCACGATCGTGGCGCGCTGGACCGGTTGCCCCGCGCAGTGCACGGCCAGCTGCTTCACGGCAGCGGTGACGCCGGTGTTGATCGGGCCGTTGGGGTTGTCGTAGTGGAGGCGGATGCGGACACGGGTGGGCTTTGCGGCGGTCCAGGCCCACTGGGTTGCGCCGGGCAGGCGTTGCTGCGGACCGATGCAGGTCATCGGGCTGTGCAGCGACTCGAGGTCGCCTTCGCGACGGGTGAGGCTCAGGCAGTGCTGGTGGCCGTCGTTGGTGACGGTGTGGGTGGCCGAGCTGCCCACCGCGATGCCGTCCTGCCAGAGCTGGTGGTGGGCGGGGATGGCGATGGTCCAGGTGTTGCCGCGCTTCTGCGCTGCCGGGGCGGCGGGGGTGGCCGGGGCGAAGGCGTTGGGGTTTGCCGGGTCTGCGCGGAAAGCGGACACGCGTGGCGTGTCCCTGCGCGGTTCGAGGCGGACGGTTACGGTGTTGCCCTTGCGCTGGATCTTTTCTGCTACGAGCAGGTCGCCGTCGAGGGTGCGGGGGCGCTTGAGGATGTAGCGGGTGCTGCCGGTGTCGAGCTCGATGCTGTCGCGCTTGCCGAACAATTGCGGCACCAGGGCCACCGGGAGTTTGGGGGCGACGCTGCCGTCGGCTTCCACGCCGAACACGCCTTCGAGCACCATCGAGAGGTAGCCGGCCACCGACCACAGCTGGCGCGGTGAGTTGACCACCGGGCCGCTCAAGGGGCCTTCGTTGACGTGCACGGCGAGCGTGCGCATCTCATGATTTTCCATGTTCGAACCGGCCAGCGCGCTGCCGCGCATCAGCGATTCGATCTCGCGCTGGATGCGGGTGGCATCATCCACCTTGCGTGCCGCACGCAGCGAGTAGGCGCTGACGAACGGCCACACCGCCCGGTTGTGGTAGATCGGCTGCTGCGCTTCCTGCGGCCACACCACCGGGCTGCCGCCTTCCACGTACGGGTAGTTGGCCAGCGAGCGGCGGGCACGCTCGGCCGGGAACACCTCGGCCAGCACGCCCAGCGAGATGCCCAGCAGGTCGTACTTGGCATACGGCACCGGGTGTGCGGCTTCGCCGATGTAGCTCATGTACATGCCGGCGTCTTCGCGCCAGAAGCGCGCGTCGATCTGCGTGGCCAGCGCGTCGGCCCAGGCCGCGTACTCGCTGGCGCGGGCGTCGCCGAGTTCACGGGCGTACTTCTCGGCCAGGCGCAGCGCCTGGTAGTGCAGCACGTTGGTGGACAGCGCGAAGGAGTCGCCAATGAAGCGCACGTCGTTGCGGGTCCAGTCCGGGTAGGTCTGCTCGCGCCAGTCCAGGAACGAGGTCTCGCCGCGGTACAGCCCCGTGCGCGCATCGAACACCATCGCGCGGTCCTGCGCCAGGGTGGCCTGCAGGGCCTGCCAGGTCTCGGTCATGAAGCTGGAATTGTCGTGCAGGTCGCGTGCGGCCAGGAACCACACCACGCGGTCGCTGCTGATCGGCCAGCTGCCGCCGGAGCCGGTGTCCTGGGCCACGAACAGGCTGGGGATGACGCCGTCGCGCGCCTTGGACAGCTTGAACTGCAGGGACTGGCGGGTGCGGATCGGCTCCAGCCGGGCCAGCGCCAGGTCGGCGGCGAAACTCACATCCCGCGTCCACACGTACGGCCAGCGCTCGCCGGTCTGGAAGCACTCGCAGTCCACCGGGTTGCCGAAATTGAAGGCCGGGTCGCGGATCGCGTCCACGCGGTCGGCGGCCATGTCCTGCTGGGCCAGCGCGAACAGCGCATCGAACATCACGCTGTCGGTGCGGCTGCGCATCGGCTGGGCGGCAATCGCCACCGGCTTGCCATCGGCCAGCAACTGGAAGCTGCCGTCGGCAGCGGCGTTGGCGCGCGCGGTGCGGCCATCGAAAGTCAGGTCCGCCGCCGTAGCGGTGGACACCAGCGCCGCCCCGAGGGCAGCGGTCAGGCAGATCGTTTTCAGCATCGAAAAGCGGCGGACCGGCTTGCGCCCGTCGGCCTTCCTCCCTTCTTGCACGCGGTATGGTTCGCCAGCGCCGGGGCGCTGTCGTCGCGGCCCCCTCCCAGGGTGCCTGCCTGCATGGTAGGCGACGACCGTCGCCCGTCGCACTGCACAGGCGATATACGTGCCCGCTTGCATACGTATTCATGGCGTGCCGCGGTGAGGCCGCGGCAGGCGTGGCTATAGTCCGGGGCAGATATGCGCTGCCCTGGGAGGGGAAATGCCACTGGAGTTGCCGTTGTTGCGCGCTGTTGCCGCGCCCCGCCCGCTGGCCTGGCTGGCACTGTCGTTGCTGGTCTGCACCACCGCCGCACACGCTGAACCGGTCACGGTGGCCAGCGCCAAGTCACCGGGCGACATTCTGAAGGTGTCGCTGCAGCTGGATGGCGGCAACCCGAGTTACCGGGTCGAGCGCCTCGGCCAGACCGTGGTGGCCGAATCAAAACTGGGCTTCCAGCTGCGCGACGGCCGCCTGGACCGCGACCTGGCGGTGCTCGGGCAGGAAACGCGCCGTGTCGATGACACTTGGGAACAGCCCTGGGGCGAGCGCCGCAGCGTGCGCAACCACTACAACGAAGTCACTGTGCACCTGGGCGAGCGCAGCGGTGCCAAGCGCCGGCTGGACGTGGTGTTCCGCGTCTACGACGACGGCCTGGGCTTCCGCTACCACTTCCCGCTGCAGCCGGGCCTGCGCGAGGCGATCATCGATGACGAGCTGACCGAGTTCGCGATCGCCCCGCCATCCACCGCCTGGTGGATCCCCGCTGGCGAGCCCATCCATTACGAGTACCTGTACCAGCGCACGCCGTTGGACCAGGTGCCGCTGGCCCATACCCCGCTCACCCTGCGCAGCCACGACGGCCTGCACGTGGCGATCCACGAGGCGGCGCTGGTCGACTACGCCGGCATGTGGCTGCGGCGCACCGAGGGCCAGCGCCTGCGCGCCCAGTTGTCGCCGTCGGCCGAAGGCTGGAAGGTGCGTCGCACCCTGCCCTTCGATACGCCCTGGCGCACGCTGCAGATCAGCGACACCGCCGGCGGGCTGGTGGAATCCAACTTGATCCTCAACCTCAACGAACCCAACGCACTGGGCGATGTGAGCTGGGTGAAGCCGTCCAAATACCTGGGCGTGTGGTGGTCGATGCACCTGGACCAGGAAAGCTGGGCGACCGGGCCGAAGCATGCGGCGACCACGGCGAAGACGAAGAAAGTGATCGACTTCGCCGCCAGACACGGTTTCCGCGGCGTGCTGGTGGAAGGCTGGAACCCGGGCTGGGATGGCAACTGGGTCGGCAACGGCTACGACTTCGATTTCACCCGCGCCACCCCGGACTTCGACATCGAGGCGCTGTCGGCCTACGGCGCGAAGAAAGGCGTGCACCTGATCGGCCACCACGAAACCGGCTGCGCGATCGAGCACTATGAAGACCAGCTGGGCGCGGCCCTGGACCTGTATGCGCGGCTGGGCGTGGATTCGTTCAAGAGCGGCTATGTCTGCGACGACGGCCAGGTGGATCGGCGTAATCCGACCGGCGGCCCGCTGTGGCGCGAGTGGCACGACGGCCAGTTCATGGCCCGCCATCACCTGAAGGTGGTGCAGGAAGCAGCCAAGCGCCACATCGCGGTGAATCCGCACGAGCCGATCAAGGACACCGGGCTGCGCCGCACCTATCCGAACTGGATCTCGCGCGAAGGCGCACGCGGCATGGAGTACAACGCCTGGGGCCAGCCGCCGAACCCGCCCGAACACGAGGTCAACCTGGTGTTCACCCGGCTGCTGTCCGGGCCGATGGATTACACCCCGGGCATCCTCAGCCTGAAGGGCCGCCACGGCCAGCCCATTCCCAGCACGCTGGCCCGCCAGCTGGCGCTGTACGTGGTGATCTACAGCCCGATCCAGATGGCCGCCGACCTGCCCGAGCATTATGAACAGCACCGCGAGGCATTCCGCTTCATCGAGGATGTGGCCGTGGACTGGGACGACACCCGCGTGCTGGATGGTGAGGTGGGCGACTACGTGACCATCGCGCGCAAGGATCGCCACAGCCGCGACTGGTTCCTGGGCAGCATCACCGATGAGCATGGGCGTTCGCTGCCGGTACCGCTGTCGTTCCTGGAGCCCGGCGTGCGCTACCGCGCCGAGATATACCGCGATGGGGAGGGTGCGGATTATCAGTCCAATCCGTTCGCGTTCACGCGCGAAACCCGCCAGGTCACCGGCGCTGACACCCTGACTATCGTGCTGGCGCCCGGTGGCGGCCAAGCCATCCGGTTTACCCCGTTGTGAAGCCGTAACGACCAGCGGCCGTTACCTACCGCGGGCGTCGAATGCCCCGGTAGGGCACGACCGTTGGTCGTGCCGCCGGTGAAACCGGTTCCATAATCCCGCATTTTCATTGAATACGTATGCAGGGTGATTCACGCCGAAGGCGCGCTGCCTACCATAGCCACGCAGTCAACGGCCATCGCGCCATGACACCTGCGGCAACGCATCGCCGTTGATCACAACATGAGTTTGGCAACATTGCCTGGGAGGGGAAAATGTTGAATCGCAAGCGCAGCGCGCTGAGTATCGCGCTGGCCGTCGCCCTGACGCCGTCATTGGCGTTGGCGCAGTCCACCACCACCGCACCGCCGGCCGGTAACGCCGCCACCGACCTGGATACCGTCCAGGTCACCGGCATCCGCCGCGGCATCGAAAACGCCATTGCGATCAAACAGGACGCCACCTCGGTGGTCGAGGTGATCTCGGCCGAAGACATCGGCAAGCTCCCGGATGTGAGCATCGCCGAATCGCTGGCCCGCCTGCCCGGCCTGGCCGCCCAGCGCGTGGCCGGCCGTGCCCAGGTGATCAGCGTACGCGGCCTGTCGCCCGACTTCGCCACCACCCTGCTCAACGGGCGTGAAGTGGTCAGCACCGGCGACAACCGCAGCGTGGAGTTCGACCAGTACCCGTCCGAACTGGTCAACGGCGTGACCGTGTACAAGACCCCGGATGCGGCGCTGGTCGGCCAGGGCCTGTCGGGCACCATCGACATGCAGACCGTGCGCCCGCTGGCGTTCGGCGAGCGCGTGATCGCGCTCAGCGGCCGCTATTCGAAGAACTCGCTGGGCAAGGCCGCCAACGTGGACGCGTTCGGCAACCGCTTCAGCGCCAGCTACATCGACCAGTTCGCCGAAGACACCTGGGGCATCGCACTGGGCTACGCGCACAGCGACAACCCGATCCAGGAAAACCAGGTGGGCCTGTACGAGCCGTGGACCACCGAGCAGACCGACCAGGGCAACCGCCCCGGCGTGGCGCCGGGCACCGCGTTCTCCGACGGCATCAAGGCGCTGCGCCGTACCGGCAACGCCAAGCGTGACGGCTACATGGCCACCGTGCAGTTCCGCCCGTCGAACGTGTGGACCAGCACCCTGGACATGTTCCACACCAAAGCCGAGCAGATCGACACCGCCAACCAGTTCGAGGTCAACCTCAGCAACTACAACGGCGGCTACACCCCGGGCCTGTTGATCACCAATCCACAGGTGAACGGCAACGGCACCTTCACCGGCGGCACCGCCAGCGGCGTGTACCCGCTGGTGCGCGGCATGTACAACAAGCGCGAAGACAAGATCGACGCGTTCGGCTGGAACAACGAGCTGACCTTCGACAGCTTCAAGCTCACCGCCGATGTGAACTACTCCAAGGCCACGCGCGATGAGCTGAACCTGGAGAACAACCTGCAGCTCACCCCGATGCCGCAGCTGGACACCATCGGGCTGACCATCAACCCGGATGGCTTCTCGCAGATCCGCCCGGGCCTGGACTACTCCAACCCCGAAGCGCTGTACCTGACCAACACCATCTATGGCTCCGGCTACGGCAAGGTGCCGCAGGTGGAAGACCGCCTGAAGGGCGCGCGCCTGCAGGGCACGTTCAACATGCCCGAAGCGCTGTCGTGGTTCCAGGACGTGGACGTGGGCGTCAACTACGCCGACCGCCGCAAGGAAAAGACCCAGGCCGAAGGCAACATCCTGCTAGGCGCGCAGGGCGACGCCAACGTCGCCGGCGACCTGCAGTACGCCCCGGTCAACCTGGGCTTTGCCGGCATCGGCTACATCCCGGCGTGGAACGTGCCGGCGGCCGTCGACCGCTACATGACGTTCAACCCGGTCACCAACCTGGATTACCTGATTCCCAAGTCGTGGGTGGTGCAGGAAAAGACCACCACGGCCTGGGTGCGCGCCAATATCAACACCGACATCGGTGACGTGGGCGTGCGCGGCAACATCGGTGTGCAGATGATCACCACCGACCAGAGCTCGCAGTCGAACTACTTCGACCGCTCGCGCCCGGCCGGCCAGGAAGTGCTGCCGATCGATGAAGGCAAAAAGTACACCGACTGGCTGCCGAGCCTGAACCTGGCCTTCCTGTTCCCGCACCAGCAGACCCTGCGCTTCGCCGTGGCCAAGCAGGTCGCGCGCCCGCGCGTTGACCAGATGCGCGCCGGCCTGGAGTTCGGCGTGGATACGGCCACCGGCAAGCCGGGCGGCAGCGGCGGCAACCCGTTGCTGGATCCGTGGCGTGCGAATGCCATCGACCTGTCGTACGAGAAGTACTTCGGTGAGAAGGCATATGTGGCGGCGGCGATCTTCTACAAGGACCTGAAGAGCTACGTCTACACCCAGTCGGTGGACGACTACGACTTCAGCGACCTGCTGGCCAGCTACGTCATCCCGCCGGGCATGACCGCCCCGCTGCAGACCACGGGCACCTTCTCCGCACCGCAGAACGGCGAAGGCGGCACCCTGCGTGGCCTGGAGCTGACTGCTTCGTTCCCGCTGGAAATGCTGGCCGATCCGCTGCGTGGCTTCGGCGTGCAGGCCAGCGCGACCTTCAATGACAGCGACATCAAGATCCTGGACCCGGAAAGCGCGTCCAGCGTGGGCACCGATCCGATCAGCCTGCCGGGCCTGTCCGAGCGCGTGTACAACTTCACCGCGTACTACGAGCGCAACGGCTTTGAAGCGCGCGTGAGCCAGCGTCGTCGTTCGGACTTCATCGGTGAAATCGGCAACTTCAACGGCAACCGCACGCTGCGTTACGTGGTGGGCGAGAACGTGACCGACGCGCAGATCAGCTACACCTTCGCCGATGACAGCGCGCTGCACGGGCTGACCCTGCTGCTGCAGGGAAGCAACCTGACCAACGAGCCGTACCGCACGTATGCCGGCACCAAGGATCGCCCGCTGGAGTACATCGAGTGGGGCCGTACCTACATGCTGGGTGTGAACTACAAGTTCTGATCCCGGCGTAGAAGCACGAACGAAGAACCCGCTGCGCGAGCAGCGGGTTTTTTCGTGCCGCAAGCCGAGCCCCGTCGCGGCCCTCAACGCTCGCGATGAACCTGATCGAAGAAAAAAGGGCGGAGCCTTTCGGCTCCGCCCATCAATACCACCGGAAATCGTGAATCAGACGCGGCGCGCGCAGTACATTGCCTGTGCCGGCAGGTTCAGCGTTGCCCCATTGGCCTGCCCTGCATCCGGGCCGGGCACGTGCAGCGCGTGCCACTCGCCTTCGGGCAGCGCCACCTGGGTCGCTTCTGCCGACAGGTTGAACGCCAGCAACAGCGTCTCATCGCCATGGCGTCGCTCGAACATCAGCACCGGTTCGGCCGTCTCCAGGAACCGGATGTCGCCCAGCAGCAGCGTCGGCATGGTGCGGCGCCACGCCAGGAACTGGCGGAACGCGTTCAACACCGAGTGCGGATCGTGCTCCTGCACCGCCACTGCACTGGCCTGGTGCTCCTGCGGGATCGGCAGCCACGGCGCACCGCTGGTGAACCCGGCCAGCGGCGCATCCAGCCACGGCATCGGCGTGCGGCACCCGTCGCGGCCCTTGAAGTTCGGCCAGAAGGTGATGCCATACGGATCCTGCAGCGCCTCGAACGGCACGTCCGCTTCGCCCAGGCCCAGTTCCTCGCCTTGGTACAGACAGATCGAACCGCGCAGCGAACACAGCACCGCCACCAGCAGCCGCGCCAGCCGCGGCTGCGCCGGGTGCCCGCCCCAACGGGTCACCGCGCGCTCCACGTCGTGGTTGGAGATCGCCCAGCACGGCCAGCCTTCGGTCATGGTCGCTTCCAGCCGCGACACCGTGTCGCGGATGTAGGCCGCGCTGTAATCCTTGACCAGCAGTTCGAAGCTGTAGCCCATGTGCAGGCGACCCGGCGCGGTGTACTCGGCCGTGGTTGCCAGCGAATCCTCGGCGGAGATCTCGCCCAGGCTGACCGCGCCCGGGTACTCGTCCAGCAGCCCGCGCAGGCGCTCGATGAACGGCAGGTTCTCCGGTTGGGTGTTGTTGTAGTAGTGGTACTGGTAGGCGTACGGGTTGTCGGTGCTGAAGCCCCGGCCCAGGCGCTTTTCCAGCGGCTTGGCCGGGTTGTCGCGCAGCTGCTTGTCGTGGAAGCAGAAGTTGATCGAATCCAGGCGGAAGCCATCCACGCCGCGGTCCAGCCAGAACCGCACGTAGTCCAGGGTGGCCTGCTGCACGGCCGGATTGTGGAAATCCAGGTCCGGCTGGTCGGCCAGGAAATTGTGCAGGAAGTACTGCTCGCGGCGCGGCTCCCACTGCCAGGCCACGCCACCGAAGATGGACATCCAGTTGTTGGGCGGGGTGCCGTCCTCGCGCGGGTCGGCCCACACGTACCAGTCCGCCTTGGGATTGGTGCGGTCCTGGCGGCTCTCGCGGAACCAGGCGTGCTCGATCGAGGTGTGGCTGAACACCTGGTCGATCATCACCTTCAGGCCCAGCGCGTGCGCCTTGGCCAGCAACCGATCGAAATCGGCCAGGGTGCCGAACAGCGGATCCACATCGCGATGGTCGGCGATGTCGTAACCGAAGTCGGCCATGGGCGAGGTGAAGAACGGCGAAATCCAGATCGCGTCCACCCCCAGCGAGGCCACGTAGTCCAGCCGTTCGATGATGCCGGGCAGGTCGCCCACGCCATCACCGTTGGCATCCAGGAAACTGCGCGGGTAAATCTGATAAATGACGGCACCGCGCCACCATGGAGTCTGCGTCATCGAGGGCCCCCCTCCGGGCTTCCAGGGCGCCCTCCCACGGGCGCCAGAACGTACCCGACAAGCTTAGCGGCGCACCCTCGGCGGTGGCGCCGCTTGCATACGTATTCACGCCCTGCCCGGCCCCCGGAACGCCTTCGCGGGCGGAATACGTCCGCACCGCCTATAATTCCGCCCAAGCCTGAAAGTCAGACCGCATGACCATCACCGAAGACACCCGCCCCGCGCTTGGCCTGCCCCAGATCCAGTCGCTCGCCGCGCCCGACATGGCCGCCGTGGATGCGCTGATTCGCCGCCGACTGTCCTCGGATGTCGTGCTGATCAACCAGATCGCCGACCACATCATATCTGCCGGCGGCAAGCGCCTGCGGCCGATGCTGGTCATGCTGGCCGGCCACGCGGTCGGCCAGGCCGGCCCGGAGCACCACCAGCTGGCGGCGATCATCGAGTTCATCCACACCTCGACCCTGCTGCACGACGACGTGGTGGACGAATCCAGCCTGCGGCGCGGCCGCAGCACCGCCAATGCACTGTGGGGCAACGCCCCGAGCGTGCTGGTCGGCGACTTCCTGTACTCGCGCAGCTTCCAGCTGATGGTCGAACTGGACCGCATGCCGGTCATGCAGATCCTGGCCGATACCACCAACCGCATCGCCGAAGGCGAAGTGCTGCAGCTGCTGCACGTGCATAACCCGGATACCGACGAAGCGGCCTACCTGCGCGTGATCGAGCGTAAGACCGCGGTGCTGTTCGCTGCCGGTACCCGGCTGGGGGCACTGGCCAGCGGCGTGGACGCGGCCACCCAGCAGGCGCTGTACGACTACGGCATGCACCTGGGCTACGCCTTCCAGATCGCCGACGACGTGCTGGATTACTCGGCCAATGCGGACGAGCTGGGCAAGAACCTGGGCGACGACCTGGCCGAAGGCAAGGCGACCCTGCCGCTGATCCACGCCATGGCCCATTCCGACGCCACCACCCGCGAGCGTCTGCGCGCCATCGTGCAGAACGGCGATGCGGATGCGATGCCGGAGGTGCTGGCCGCCATTCACGCCACCGGCGGGCTGGAATACAGCCGCCGCCGCGCCGAGGAATACGCCGACGCCGCCGAGCGCGCGCTCGACGGCCTGGCA